>CAZBIB010000095.1:5442-11470 GCA_964491575.1 uncultured Salinivenus sp.
GGATACGACCCGGGCGCTCGACCGCCTTGGTCGCCACCGGGACACGATTGACACCTTCCAACCGCAGCCCTATCAGCTACGGCCCTTCGTCCTGCCGGGCAGTGAGACAATCTGGGTTGGATCAACGCGACTTGACACTTCCGAGTATCGGATCGAAGCGCGGAGCGGCCGTCTCTGGGTGCATCGAGACGACCTCATTGGAGCACGCGACACGCTCTTTGCCAGCTACCGCACGTACCCGTTCGCGTTCGACGATGTATACCGCCGCCGGGCGCCCGACACGAGCCTCGCGGCTGGCTCCGCGACCGTGGCGGTCGTCGAGGAGGAAGAAGATTCTGCATCGACCAGCTTTGACCCCTTTGAGGGCATCGACATCCAGCGCAGCGGCTCCATCTCGCGCGGCGTCGTGGGGGGCACACAGCGCGATGTGAGCGTGGAGTCGGGGCTGCGCATGCAACTGCAAGGCGAGGTGGCCGACAGTGTGTTCGTCCGCGCTCTCCTCACCGACGAGAATACGCCTATTCAGCCGGAGGGCACGACCCAGCGCCTCCAGGAGTTCGACCGCGTGTTTTTAGAGATCGGCGCGCCTCAGGGCACGGCCCGCCTCGGCGACGTGGACGTGAACCTCGATGGGGGCACGTTCGGCCAGTTCACGCAGAAGGTACAGGGGGCGGCCATCAACACCCAGAGCCTCGCTTCGAGTACGGGCTTATCCGAGGGAGATGTCGCGGCGTTCGGAGCGGTGAGCCGGGGGCAGTTTCGCACGCAGGACATCGAACCCATCGATGGGGTGCAGGGGCCGTACCGGTTGCGCGGCAGAAATGGGGAGGAGACCATCATTGTCATCGCAGGATCGGAGCGCGTCTATCTCGATGGGGAGCGCCTCACGCGGGGACGGACGGAGGATTACGTCATCGACTACACCCAGGCCGAAATCACGTTCACCCCGGACCGTCTCATCACCGACGACCGGCGCATTACTGTCGAGTTTCAGTACTCGACAACTCAGTTTACGCGGACGCTGATGGGAGGGCACGCCACGGCGGGAGCGTGGCGGGGAGAGGATGGCGAGTCCCGGCTCAACGTGGGCGCCACCGTCGTGCGCCAGGCCGATGGGCGCAACTTCCAGACCGCGTTCGACCTGTCGCGTCGGGATTCCCTGCGCCTCGTCCAGGCGGGGGACGGACAGGCCGTGCGGAGCGGCGCGCGGCGCGTCGAGTTCGATGCGGAGGCGCCGTTCGTGCATTACCGACGGGAGCCGGTCACGCCGGACGGGGGACAGGACACGATTTTCGTTGCTCTGGACGAAGCCCCGTCGCCCGGCACGCCGGTCTTTCGGGTGCGCTTCACGCGGGTCGGGTCGGGAAACGGGGCGTACCAGCGCGCCGGGCAGAAGACCAATGGGGTCGTCTACGAGTACGTGGGAGACGGAGACGGCGCCTATTCGCCCACGCAACCGCTCCCTGCACCCACGAAACAGCGCCTGGTGGATCTGACAGGTTCGATGGAGCTGGTTCCGGGCGTCGAGGTATCTGGCGAGTGGGCGCAGTCCCTGAACGATCAGAATCGCTTTTCGGGTCTCGATTCCCAAAATGACCGGGGGCGGGCGTACTCGGTGGGCGCTCGGTTCGACCCGCTGTCTCTGGAGGCGGGAGCAGTATCTCTGGGTACCATCTCGGGGCAGGTTCGACGCTGGCGACGAGGACAGAATTTTGTGACGTTCGACCAGACGCGCCCCATCGAGTACGAGCGGCGGTGGAACCTTTCTCGCAGCGGATCGGGCCTCCCGGCCCGTCTCCGCGACCGTGGAGGCGAGACGGTGGATGAGGGGCAGCTCACCTTCGACTGGAGCGACGGGTCCGCACTGGAGGCCGGGCTCGGTCGGTTGAACGTGGGCTCGGCGTTCGAGGCGTGGCGTCGTCGAGGACGGCTCTTGATCGAGGACCGCCTTTCACTCCGCACCGTTTCCATCACCAGCACCGACCGGCCCGCACAGGTCGACGGCTTCTGGCTGCGACAGGACGGCACGGTGCGGCAGCCCCTCCTCGGCGGCCGCCTGGTGCCTCGGTTCAAAGTCGAACGCGAGCGGCGCCGGCAGCGGGTGCGCGGCACAGACAGCCTCACCACCGAGTCGTTTCGGTTCCTGGAGCTGCGCCCCGGTTTGTCCTACGAGCGCGGACCGATGCAGGCCACCGGCAGTCTGGAGTATCGCACGGAGGACGGGGTTGCGGCGGGCTCCTTTCGAGACGCGTCCCGCGCGTGGACGGCGAAAACCGAGCTGACCTACGATCCGGAGGGGCCATACCGGACCTCTGTGCAGGGCGGGCTTCGAAATCGGCAGGTCACCGACTACTTCCGGATCCACGAGCGACGGCAGGACACGGAGTCCGTCATTTTGCAGGTCGAGGGCCAGGCCCGGCCGCTGGACCGGGCGGTCGACGCGCGGCTGCTTTACGACGCCGCCACCGAGCGGACGCCGATTCAGCAAGAGGTCTACGTGCAGACCAATCCCGGACGGGGCCAGTTTGTCTGGCGGGACGAGAACGAGGACGGCGTGCAGCAACTCGACGAGTTTGTGCCCGAGACCACGCCGAACGAGGGCGCCTACGTGCAGCGGTTCGTGCCCTCCGATACGCTCGAATCGGTGGTCGATCTGCAGGCCCACTCCCGCCTCACGCTGCGGCCGCGACGGATGTGGCAGGACGGCGATGTCTGGTGGAAAGAATGGCTCAGCCGGGTGACGACTGAGACGCGGGTCGAGGTGCAAGAGCAGAGTCGGACGGATCGTCCCGCCGAGATCTACAAGCTAAACTTGGCTCGCTTTCGGCAGCCAGGGCGCACGATTGACGGGTCCCTCCGGCTCGAACAGGACGTGGAAGTCTTTCGCACTCGGCAGGCGTACGGGATCGACGCCACGTGGCGCCAGGTGCGCGGTCTCACGGAGCGGGCGGCGGGATCCGAGCGGCAGTTCCTGAATCGGTGGGAAGTGGAGGGGCAGTTCGAACCGGTCTCGGCCTGGGGGCTGACGCTGACGGGGACGGCTGAGCGTGACCGGGTGCAGAGCGAGGCCTTCGCCGAGGCCCGCAGCTACAACATTCGGACGCTTCGGGTTCTGCCGAGCGTCTCCTACCAGCCCGGACAGAGCCTCGATGTGACCCTGTCCGGCGTCTATGCGAAGAAGCGAGACCGCACGAAAGGGCGTCGGGCCGACCTTTTGAAATTCCCCCTCGAACTGACGTGGCGCCGCGCCGGGCGGCTGCGGCTCACTGCCAATGCGGAGCTCGCGCGGGTCGATCTCAACGGGGAGGCCATCGGCCGGGCCCAGTTCGAAATGACGGACGGGCGGGGGCCTGGCACGTCGCTGCTCTGGGGCCTGCAGGGAGAGTACGCGTTGTCGGACAACCTCCGGGCCACGGTGAACTACGACGGCCGCGCCCCCGCAACGACCGACCCGATCCACACCGTCCGCGTGCAGATGAGCGCGTCCTTCTAAACGACATTCCTCGGCGTTTGGATCAAGACATCAAGACGCCTTGGGGGCAGAAAAAGAACTCACACCTGAATGCCTTCCTCCTCGATCACGCTTGGGAGGAACGCCTCCGTTCCTTGCTCAAATTCTTCCGGAGCGTACAGAACAACATCTACCGGCGTAGCTCCAAAAATCTCACGCAGATCCTCGCGGATGAGATCGTATCGTTCGAGCTCATCCTTCCCTTCGAATACCGGCGATACGATTGCGAGGTCAACATCCGAATCCGGGTAAAAGTCCCCGCGGGCTCGGGACCCGAAGACGTACAGTTCCACCTCGGAAAGAAGGGGCTCCAGCCGGCATTTCAAAGCGCGGATTTTGTCCATTGAAGAACCTCTGCAGCGGCGGTTTGAAGCATGGTAAGTTTCTTGTCAGTAATCTCCACGCTGGCTCGATCCGGGTATCGGTATCGAGTGTAGAAGAGTGTGAGACGATCGGCGGCGTCCCGGATGTTCTCCGGAGCTTTCGCCTTCTGCGCCAATGCAAAGCAGTCATGTGTTCGTTCCAATCCTTGCCCCTGAGCGATGAGCACACCCTTCAAGCTCTTCTCCACGGCCTGTTGATACAGGAATGCCGCAATGTCGTTGAATCCGTTCTTATGATTAAACCGGGCGGCCTCGAAATCTTTCTCCGCTCGCTCAAGCCATTCTTCATGGGTCATAGAGGCAGAAGGAAAATGGTAATCGTAGTAAGCTATAGGTACGGTCTGTGTTCGGGCGTTACGTCTCTAACAAGTCGGCTTTCTGGAACTCGTCGAGGGCGGCGGGGGCGCTGGATGCGGCCCTGCTGAAAGTAGTTCTCGCCGCGGTCGAAGAAGTGCTGCTCGGTCCAGTTGCGAACGTCGGAGTGGGAAAGGGCGGGAGCATCGGACATGGAACGGACCGGTTGTTGCCGGGCGCATCTTCAGTCGTGACAGGATAATGCCAACTACCACTGAAGTCGCGCGTTCGATCCTCTCCAATCCTGGCATTCGCCGGTTCCTTGTGAAAGTCTCCATTTCCCGATGCACACCGTCGTCGAGTCCATCGCCACCGGCAACCCGCCGCTCCGAAAGCCCCAGCCGGAGGCGGCAGAGTTCATGCAGCAGATCGAGCGCCTCCCCGAACCGCTGCGGGCGCGCCTGCCAGCGCTCTACGAGCAGTCGGCCATCGACTACCGCTATTCCTGCGTGGGGGACTACGGCGAAGACAACCCGGACGCGTTCACTTTTTTCCCGGAGAACTGGTCCCTCGACCCCGCCCCGTCGACCCGGGAGCGCAATGAGAAGTACCGGGAAGCGGCCATCCCGCTCGCGGAGGACGTGGCCGGACGGGCGCTGGAGAAGGCCGACGTGGCGGCGGACGAGATCACGCACGTCGTGGCCGTGAGCTGCACCGGCTTTTTCGCGCCAGGGCTCGACATCGAACTCGTCAAGCGGCTCGATCTCCCAGCCTCCACCGAGCGCACCTTCATCGGCTTCATGGGGTGCTACGCGGCGTTCAACGCGCTGCGAGTGGCCCACAGCTTCTGCCAGTCGCAGTCCGACGCCCGGGTGCTGGTCGTGTGCACCGAGCTCTGCACGCTGCACTTCCAGATCGATGACACGCTGGAGAGCGTCATCGTCAACTCCCTCTTTTCCGACGGTGCGGCGGCGACGGTGCTCGCCTCGCGGCCCGAGTCCGAAGCGCGGGGGCGTCTCGCCTACGTTGACGGCAAGAGTCGGCTCGACGACGACTCGATGGAGGACATGACGTGGGCGATCGGCAACACGGGGTTCCTCATGGGCCTCTCTTCGCGAGTGCCGGACGTGATTGCCGATCACCTGCCGGGCTACGTCGACGACCTTCTCGGTGCCAACGATCGAACTCGTGCGGACATGGACTTCTGGGCCATCCATCCCGGCGGGCGGGCGGTGGTGGAGCGGGCGCAGGAGGTCCTCGACCTCGCACCGGACGATGTGCAGCCCAGCCTGGAGGTGCTCCGCCGCTACGGCAACATGAGCTCGCCGACTGTCCTGTTCGTCCTGAAGCACATCCTCGACCGGCAGGCGCAGGGCAATGGCGCGCCGCCAAATCGGGGTGTGGCAATGGCCTTTGGGCCGGGGCTCACCATCGAAGGCGCCCTATTCGAGCGCGTATAGATGTGGAAGTTTGGAAGTACGGAGGAAGGATCCATCCACACCTCCACACTTATTTCTCAAGACCCGGATTCCTGTTCAAGAACTCGTCGTAGAGCTTGGTCTGCCGGTTTTCGAGAGGCAACTTGTAGCCGTCGATGAAGAGGTGGCGGATGTCGGTTGCGGGCTGGAACGGGTCGCCGTTCGTGACAAAGAGATTGGCCCGTTTGCCCACCTCAATGGTGCCCACCTGATCGGCCACGCCAAAGATCTCCGCCGGGGTCGTCGTGACGGCGCGGAGGGCCTCCGTTTTGCCGAGGCCGTGGGAGGCGGCAAAGCCGGCATGGAAGACGAGGTTGCGCACGTTCTCGGTCTTGCCTGAGCGCAGGGCCACCGTCACGCCT
>CAZBIB010000096.1:0-11385 GCA_964491575.1 uncultured Salinivenus sp.
GGGGCAAGGTGCGGCTCTTCCGCGAATTCGACCCGGAGCCGGACGACTATCAGGTGCCGGATCCCTACCACGGCGGCCGGAAGGGATTCGAGCGGGTCTACGAGATCGTGGATCGTACCGCGGACATGCTCCTGCACCGCCTCGTCGACGAGTACGATCTGGAGGAGCAGGTGCGGGAGCGTGGGGGCGTGGGTGAGGAAGAGCACGGGGGCGTGGGGAAAGGGGAGAAAGGGTGAGAGGGGGACTGGGAGAAAGGGGGGAGGAAAGCTTCAGCCATGCTCTGCCGGGTCTCTCCGTTGCTCGGTGCACCCGCGGTACGCACCTACGCCGAGATGTCCATACACAATCACGCCCAGACGCAGTCATGTTACCCGAGACGCTCCGTGAGACGCTGGAAGACCGCCTGGACGTGACCATCGACTCGGCGGCAACCGTGGGCGGGGGCTGCATCGCCAACGCGTGCCGCCTAGAGACCGACACCGCTCCGTTCTTTCTGAAGTACGGCGACGAGGAGGTGGCGCGCACCTTTCCGGGCGAGGCGGCTGGCCTGGAGGCCCTCGGCGCAGCCGACAGTCCGCTGGAGGTGCCATCCGTGGTCGAGACGGCCTCCCCAACGACTGATCGGCCTGGCTTTCTCATCATGGAGTGGATCAATTCTGGGCGCAAAGGCCGTCGCTTTTGGAAGCGGTTCGGGGAAGGGCTCGCGGCCCTGCACCGCCGCACGGCCGACGAATACGGGTTCGAGCAAGACAACTTCATCGGTCGACTGCCCCAGTACAACGAGTGGACGGACAAGTGGCCCGCGTTCTTTCGGGAGCAGCGGCTGGCGCCGCAGGTGGAGATGGCGCGGGACCGAGACCGATGGCGCTCCGATTGGGAGCGATCACTGGAGGCGCTGTACCGCCGTCTTCCTGACCTCCTGCCCACCACCCCCGAGCCCTCGGTATTGCACGGCGACCTCTGGAAGGGCAACTACATGGTGACGGCCGTCGGCGACCCGGCCCTCATCGACCCCGCTACATACTTCGGTCACCGCGAGGCCGACCTAGCCATGACGGAGCTCTTCGGCGGATACGACGACGCGTTCTACGACGCCTACCGGTCGACGTGGGGGCTGGAGCCTGACTATGAAACCCGCCGCGACATCTACAACCTGTACCACCTCATCAACCACCTCAACCACTTCGGGGGCGGCTACGCAAGCTCTGTGGAATCAACTCTGAAAAGGTTCGGATAGTGCGGGGGAAGCAGTGCGTAGGGGATGAGCGTCTACGGATGATCGGTGTACAGGCCTCCATCCCTCCACCCCTCCAGCCCTGAGCGAAGCGAACATCACACGAGGCGGTCGCGGATCTCAGGCGCGTAGGAGCGGCTCACTCGCACTCGGCTCCCGTCGTCGAGCACAGCCTTGTACCCGCCTGAGCCGTCGCTGTAGAGGTGATCGAGGGCCGGGAACGCGAGGATGTGGGAGCGATGGACGCGCATGAACCGCTTCGGATCGAGGCGCTCCTCCAGTTCACCGATGCCCATCGACGAGAGGTACGTCTTCTTGTCCGCGTGGAGCTTCGAGTAGTCGCCCGCGGCCTCGATCCAGCGGATGGCGTCTTCCGTCGACGAGCCGAGCGTCCTCGCGGCGAATGACTGGGCCGGCACGCTCACCAGAGCGCAATCAGAAAGCCTACGGCCGCGCAGACGGCGGAGAAGGTCGCGAGAAACAGGAGATGGGCGAACGACAACTTGTCGCCGTTCGTTGCGTCGGCCGGTACGTCCTCTTCAGAGACGGGCGGCGGAGGCGGGTCCTCGGCCCCAGCCACGACAAGGCAGCCCACCTGCTGGGGATGGTCTTGCACCCAGGCCCCGGCGGGTACGCCCCGCAAGATCCAGAGGATGAGAAGGTCTCCGGCCGCCGCCACCAGCATCAAGAATCCGTAGAACGTGAGGAGCCAGGCCCCCGTCGCCACGCCGAGCACCAGAGGCCCCACGCCCAGCACGAGGCCGGGCAGGGCGATGGCGATGCGGTAGGAGCGCGTCCGGGTTGGGACCGTGCACTGGGCAAATGGCGTGAGCGCCTTCCAGTGCATTCCAAACCGAACGTCGTCCCACGCGGCCTCGCCCCACGCGTGGCCGAGGCCGTGGAGCCCTTCATGCAAGAGAACCCCGAGCACGAACGCGCCGCAGAACAGAAGAATGGATCCTGGGTCAGACGGAAACGGCGTCTCGGGAAGGCCCCATAGAGCGAGATGGGGGCCAATCGAGAGCAGTGCGATGGGGGCCAACAGGGCGGCCCCCCGCACCTGGGCGTCTACGGGTGGCAGGACGGCTTGTGACGGCGGGCGCTTCAAATTGAGATCTTCGGACGGAGATGTTCGGTTCGTGCGGTCGATCGTGCCAAAACGGATTGGTCGTAAAAAGGAGGGGAAACCCCGACCCGTGGAATGCTAATTCGCAATGTTCATGCCGATTCCGGGGAAGCAGGGGAAACGATTCGTCAGTACTCCACTCGCTCCTCATTGTCAAGCCAGGCCTCGAAAGGGCGCTGGGCCTCCTCGCGGAGCTGTTGCTCCATCGGAATGCGCCGGTCCTCGGGGGGTTTGGTGAGCTCCTCGTAGATGTGGCTGTCGTCGAAGCCGGCCGCCGCGGCGTCGGCGCGGGAGGCAGCGTAGTACACGCGGTCGAGCCGGGCCCAGTACACAGCGCCCAGGCACATGGGGCACGGCTCGCAGGTCGCATAGAGCGTGCAGCCGGTCAGTTCAAAATCCTTTTGCGCGTCGCAGGCCCGCCGGATGGCCGTTACTTCTGCGTGGGCGGTGGGGTCGTTGAGCGTGGTCACCACGTTGGTGCCCCGCCCAATGATTTCGTCGTCCTGCACGACCAGGGCCGCAAAGGGACCGCCCTGGCCCGCAGTGACGTTTTGGACGGCCATCTCGATGGCCTCACGCAGATACGCGTCGGGAGACGAGGGGGAAGACACAGGACGTAGAAGAAAACGGGGCTGTGCGGACATCAAGTGAACCGCTTCTTCATTCGGCTTGCGGGCCGCCTGGTTCCCTCCTTCTGGGGATCCTGCATCGCGGGTTGCATGCGGGGGGCGAGAGCGTTTTCTTGGCGGTGCCGCTCGTTCGGTGCTTTTCCTGGTTCTGGATTTCGCTCATGGATCTGACCGCCTCCCCGTCCGTCGCCTCGCGGGCCGCTGCCCTGCAACAAAGCAACATCCGTTCCGTCACCCGGCGGGTCAAAGAGGTGGGCGGCATCAACCTGGGACAGGGCGTCTGCGACCTGCCCACTCCGGAGCCGATTAAGACTCGCGCCCACCAGGCCATTCGCGATGATCGGTCGATCTACTCGCACTACGCGGGGATCGAGTCCCTGCGGCGCGCCATCCTGGAGAAGGAGCAAGAATACAACGACGTGCCTGCCACGTCGCCGGAAGAGGTCGTGGTCGGCGTCGGCTCTACAGGCGTCTTCGTTGCGGCGGCGTTTACGCTGCTGGAGGGGGGCGACGAGGTGATCCTCTTCGAGCCGTTCTACGGCTACCACCGCAACATCCTGGAGCTCACAGGCTCCACGATTCGGTACGTACCGCTCGGCGGGCCCGAGTCCACCTTCGACCGGACGGCGATGGAGAAGGCCATTTCCGAAAACACGAAGGCCGTCGTCCTGAACACGCCCGCCAACCCGAGCGGCAAGGTGTGGACGCGCGAGGAGCTGTCGACGCTGGTGGACGTGCTGCACGCCCACGACCTCGTGGCGATTACGGACGAGATCTACGAGTACATGCTCTACGACGGGGCCGAGCACGTGTCGCCAGCGAGCCTGCCGAATGCCTACGAGCGGACGATCACGATCTCGGGCTTCTCAAAGGCCTACAACGTGACGGGGTGGCGCCTCGGCTACGGGGTGGCGCCCGCGCCCATTGCCGAAAAGATGGGCCTGATGAACGACCTGCTCTACATCTGCGCGCCCCGGCCCCTCCAGCACGCGGCGTTGGCGGCGTTCGAGGACCTGGACAACGACTACGTGGCGCAGTTGCAGGCGGCCTACGCCGAGCGTCGCGAGCTCATGTGCGAGACGCTCGAGGCCATCGGCTTCGACGTGCCGTGGCCGGACGGCGCCTACTACGTCCTGGCGCGCTTCGATGCCCTGGCTGACGAGCGAGAGGGGTTCTCGGACGACCAGGCCGCGTGCGAAACCCTTATCCAGAAGGCGAAGGTGGGGAGCGTCACGGGCCGGTCGTTCTACGAGGATCCGACGGACGGACAGTACCAGCTCCGCTTCTGCTTTGCAAAGGAGATCCCCGTCCTCAAACAGGCATGCGCGCAGCTCCGCGAGGCGTTTGAGTGATACGTGATGCGTGACCCGTGAGGACGTGAGAAACGCGCTGACAATCACGCATTACTCCTCACGTATCATTCTTCCCGCATCACGAGGCATTCTCGCACTGTCTCGCGGTCGAGCACGTGGCGAGGCTCATTCCGGAAGAGTCGCCGGGCTCGCTCCAGGTCGTCCAGCGTGTTGCAGTGGAGGCGGAGGTTTCTCTGTTTGGGGAAGCGGTGGGCGTGCAGGGATTGCGTCCGGATCACGTGGTTGAGAAAGGCGCTGAACTTGTCGGACGGCCCGCCGTCGTCCAGGTAGGGGCGGACGAGCTGGAGGGCGTCGGGACTCAGCAGGAGCCAGGACGGGCAGATCCAGGTGGAGTCCGAGCCGGTCGGATCGTCAAGGAGCTCCGTCACGGTCGAGCCGTCGAGGCTCAGGACGCTGCTGTGCGCCCGACGCTCGGGATCGGGTTCGTGCAGGGCGAGGCATCGGTTCGCCGTGCCGTCGTAGGCGTTCAGGATGGGCGCCAGCGGGAAGCGGTACAGGCTGTCGCCGCCGCTCACGAGCGCGCCGTCGGATGGAATTCCCACTTCGTCGAGCAGAAAGCCCAGGTCCCCCACGCTCCCGAGCTGGTTGTCGGGCGTTTCGACACCGTCGTCGTGGACGTGGAGAGTGATGTTCTCTTCTGCCAGGTCGGACCGATGACTGTCCGCCCACGTCCGGAAGGCCTCGGCGTCCCGGTGGTTGACGGCAATGTGGATGGCGTCGAGGTCTTGCCACGCGGTCAACTCGTCGATCAGGTAGTCGACGATGGGGTAGCCGGCGACCTTTGCCAGCGATTTTGGGGTTTCATTCGTCAGGGGACGCATGCGGGTGCCGAAGCCGGCGCAGAGAAGGTATGCTTTCACTGTGGGAAAGAGGAAGAGGTAGGGGAAAGGGAGACTTACGCTTCAGCCGCGACGAGGGCGTTGATGACGTTGTCGTGGAAGGGGCCGTTGGTGGCGACGATGCCCGTGTTTGCCTCCAGCAGATGGCCGTGGGTAAAGTCGAGCGGTTCGCCATGCATGTCGGTCACGGTGCCCCCGGCAGCCTCCACCGCGAGCGCCCCGGCCGCGTGGTCCCAGATGCGTTCGGTATAGTCGGTGCCGGGACGGGGGAGACGCAGGTAGATTTCCGCCTCGCCCCGAGCCACGATGGCGTACTTGGCCTGGCTGTCGATCCGGATCGGATCGGCCGTGATGCCGAGTCGATTCCCCACCGCCACGGCCAGGTCGTGCGAGCTGTGCGACGACACGAACGACTCGGTGAAGCGGCTGCGAGACGGATCCGTGGTGTCGCTCGTGTGGATGGGCGTCGGGACCGCGTCGGCGTCCGTGTCGAGCGGCTTCTGGACGGCTCCCTCGCCTCGCACCGCGAGAAAGGCCTGCCCCCGCGTCTCGGGCGGGTCGGCGTCGAGGGCATTTGGGAGATGCGGACAACAGAGGGCCGCGACCTGCATCTTTCCGTCCACGAGGAGAGCCAGAGCGATGGCGTACTGATCGCCTCGCACGAAGCCTTTCGTCCCGTCAATCGGGTCGAGCGTCCAGAAGCGGTCGCTGTACGACTGAGTCGTGCCGTGGTCGATCCAGTCGAAGACCGACTCGGCATCGGCATTCGGATGGTGGGCTCGGACCTCGTCGAGGAGCTGGTCTCGCACGCCGGCATTTTCGTCGGCGCGGAGGGCCGAGCTATCCTCTTCGCCGATTACGGGGTCGTTGGGGAAGGCGTCTCGGAGGGCCTGACAGATGAGGGCCTGACTCCCAAAGTCGGCCACGGTGACGGGCGTGCGATCCTCTTTTTCGAGCACGTTGTCGTCGAAGTCGGCCCGGACGGACTGGCAGAGTTCGGCGGCGGCCTGGACGGCTTGGAAAGCGACGGTGCGTTCGCGGTCGTAAGGCATGCTAGGTATGGAAGGATGGATGTGTGGAAGTAGAGGCGTCTCGCCGGGACGCCTAGGAGTAGCTTATTCGCTTTGAAGGTCGTCGTACGGGGGAAGGTCGTCGAGGAAGGTGTAGCTCCGGGCATCAAAGTCGATGGCGCAGGCATAGTGGGTCTGGCCGTTCGTGACCACGAGATACGGCGCCCCGAGCACGATGTTGTACCGGGCGCACTGATCGAACGCGTCCTGGTTGATCGAGACGCGGGGAGCCTTGCATTCGACGAGGAGAAGCGGATCGCCCTGCCGGTCGTGCACGATCACATCCGCGCGCCGGGGCTGGTCCTGGTACTGAAACGCCGCTTCAACCGCCACCAGTCCCGCCGGGGCGTTGAGCGCCTGAATCAGGTACTGTACGAAGTGCTGGCGCACCCACTCCTCGGGCGTCAGTCGGACGTACTGTTCGCGGAGCGGATCGTAGATGACACGCTTCCCCTCGCGCTCTGCCGTCTGGAACTTGTACGTCGGCAGGTTCAGTGTTTTCACGAGGGTCGAGAGTCGAGGGTTTGTTCGAGCGCGCTCTCGCTCATACGTTCGCCCTGTTCGCTCGATTCAGAGAGCGGGCGAGCCCGGGCTGTCCCCGTAGCCGGTCATCTCCACGTAGCCCCGGCCGGAGGCGGAGCCCTCGACCTGGACGGCGCCCTCCCAGTACCGGACGGACACGTCGAGCTCCTGGTTCGGCATGTAGGGCGTGACGTGCAGATCAATCCCTTCGCTCGGCACCCGCAGAGTCCACTCGATCGGGTACGTGTGCGTGCCGTCCGGCGTGGTCCACGTGTCGAGGACTTCTACGGACACGTCCGATCGCTCCAGTCGCTGAGTGGAACCATCGGGGCCCACAAGGACCCCTTCGCTGAATGTGCTGGGGGAGCCGTTCGTCTGTCGGAGTTGATAGTACATTAGGTCGCGCCCGTCATCGAGCTGGAGGGCAAACCAGTCCCACCCTTCCTGGTTCGGGCCGAGGGCCGAGGTGCTCCACTCCCGGTCCATCCAGCTCTGTCCCGTCACGCTCAGCGTGTCACCATTCAGTGCGAGGTGTCCCTCCGTCGCCAGCCGCGTGTACGAGTAGTAGTAGGACGCATTGCCGGTGCCGGGTCCCTTCTTGCTGAGGCCCTGATTGCCCTGGAGCACGCGCGGCTTGGTGGGGCGGAGGGTGAGATCCACGCCGATTTCTTGCTCGTGGGCCTGCAGGCGAATGGGGAAGGTGGTGTCGCCGGTGCTGCTCATCGACCAGTCGTCCAGCCACACGCGGAGGGGATCGGCCTGGGCCCCGGCCAGCCCGGCGCCGCCTCGCTGGAAGCGCTCGAAAGCGTGAAAGGTGTTCGAGGCCCCGTCCGTAACGGCGAAGTGGGCCATGTAAAGCTGGTTCGTTCGCCAGTCGGAGGCGGTCGTCGAGTCGAGAGGAGCGTCGGGAGGCGTGAGGGCGATGCGGAAGATCGTGAGTTCATATCCGTACGGCTGCGCATCCGGCCCGGTGAGGTTTCCCGTAACGTACCACCACTCCGTTTTGTAGCCGGGATGGGGGCCGTGGTCCGCTGGAAACGTGAAGGGCCGCACCTCGGTCGCTCGGCGGTAGCCGGTGGTGTCGCCGGCCATGGCCTCGGCGACGGAGACCGAACTCTGGAGATTGGCCTCGTCGGAGTGAACCGTGAGCCAGTAGGTGCCGAGGCCGAGAAGGCCCGCGACCACGACGAAGATGGTGAGAATCGAGAGCGAGCGGGACATGTCGGGCAGCGTGGAGGTGGAGTGTCGAAGATCTCAACGATCTGAGTGCTTATCCCTCTTGCAGCGCTTGGGCCGGGCTCGCCCGCGCCATGCGCCACGTTGGGTAGAGGCCAGCCAGGAGGGCCGCGCCGACTGCCAGGACGAGCGCCTGCAGCAGCACGTCCGACGGAACCGTGAGCTGGAGTGTCCAGCCGAAGGAACGTTTGTTAATCACGAAGACGAGCACGTAGGCCAGCACGTAACCGAGCGGCAACGAGAGAATCCCGGCGATGGCCCCCATCAGGGTCGACTGCAGCGTGAGGTAGCTCCCCACCTGCGGCGGTGTCATTCCGGTGGCGCGCAGGACCCCCATCTCGCGCCGCCGCTCCAGGGCCAGCGCCATGAGGGCCGTGAGGACGCCGATGAACGCCACGGCGATGGCGAGCAGCCGCAGCACGGTCGTGATCGTAAAGGTGCGGTCGAAGACCCGCATCGAGGTTTCGCGCAGGGCCTTGTTCGACCGGATGAGCACGTCCTGCAGGCCCGCCACATTTTCGCGCATGTCCGCGATGAGCGCGTCCACGGAGGTAGTGTCGGCGGCGGTGAACGCCAGCCCAGACACCCCTCGATCGTCGTAGTACTGCTCGTAGGTCGATCGACTCATGAGGACGACGCCGAGGTCCGAGCCGTAGTCGTAGTAGACCCCTCGGATGGCGAACGGCTGTTGGCCCCGGTCCGTCTGGAGACGCAGGGTGTCCCCCACGCCTACCTCGTAGCGGTAGCTGTAGGGTTCGGAAACGAGCCCGGACGGGCCGGACCGCACAGCCTCCCACGCCGACTCGGGATTTCCACTCTTGAACTGATAGATGTCTTCCGTTTCGGTCCCAGGTTCCACGGCCACCAGTTCTGTGCGTCCGACGTTGGCCTGCACCGCGACGCGACGGACCGAGTAGCTCGCCGCGACGCCCTCCATCCCGCGCAGTCGGTGCACGACAGCCGAATCGAGCGTGGCGGTGGAGCGGCGGAAGACGAGGCTCGGCGGCTGCACGTAGACGTCCGCCTGCAGCGACTGCTGGAGCCAGTTCGACACGGTGCCCCGGAAGCTGTCGATCATGATGCCGACCCCCACCGTGGCAGCGATGGCCACCGTGAGGGCGGCGATGGCCACGCCCGTGCGGCTCAGGTTGGTCACCACACCCCGCGCCGCCATGCGCCCAATGACGCCTGTCAGCCGCCCAAGGAGGGGACGCGCCGCCTTCGCCATTCCCATCACGGCCAGCGGCGTCATGAGCGCTGCCCCCACGAGGAGGCAGAAGAGGGCCCCGTACCCGGCCCAGATGCTCTGCTGGGTGACGAGGAGCAGGAGGCCCCCGACCCCCGCGACGAGAAGCCCGAGGCCCGCCCACCACGGCGCCCATTGCCGAAGAGCGGTCTCCTGAGTGGAGCGGCGCAGGACCGTGCTCACCGGCGCGTTTGTTGCCTCTCGCGCCGGAGGGAGAGCTGCCAATAGCGTCGTCCCGACACCCAGAAGGCCGCCCTTCACGAGCGTCCAGGTCGAGATGGAAAGCTCGCTCACCTGCACCACGAAGTACAGGTCGTTGATCGTCTGCGCGAGAAGTTGCACCAGCCCCGACGCCAGCACGATCCCGAGCAGCAGTCCGAGGCCGCTCCCCACCACGCCCAGCACGGCAGCCTCCGCCAGCACGAGCCGAAAGATCTGCCCCCGTGTCACCCCCAGGGCTCGCAGGCGCCCGAGGAGGCCGCGGCGCTGGACGATCGAGAACGTCATCGTGTTATAGATAAGGAACGCCCCCACGATCAGCGCCAGCAGGCTCAGGGCTGTCAGGTTGAGGTCGAAGGCCTCCGTCATCTGGGCCACCGTCTCCGTGCGGGTGTCCGAGCGCCGGAGTCGAGCGCCCTCGGGCAGCACGCGGCGCACCCGCTCCAGGAAGGCGGTCCGGGCGGACTCGTCTGAAGGAGCGATGAGATCGATGCGGCTCAGGCGGCCCGACTGATCGAAGAGCTGCTGTGCCGTCGACACGTCCACGACCAGAAGATTCGCCACCGCCCGTCGGGTGCGCTCGTTGCGCGGCTCGATGAGGCCGCCGAGGGTCACGGTGTACGTCTCCCCCTCGATGTCCACACGCAGCGTGTCGCCGGGGGAGAGCCCCAAGTCGGCAGCCGTTGGAGCGCTCATCAACGCCACGTCCCGCGTCATGAAGGCGCCCAGGTCCAGGTCGCTTGAGGTCCCGGTGCCCAGGTAGGGCCGGAAGGGGGCATCCGCGATCGGATCAATCCCGACAATTTGAAACGTGCGGTCGCCGCGCTGGAGCGCCCCGTACCCCTCCACGATGGGCGCTGAAGGCCGGATGCCTGTTCTCCGCAGGCGGCGGTACACGTCGTCATCGAGCGTGCTCCCGGTTCCTACCACCTGATGCGTCGCCGATCCGGTCACCGTCTCCGCGGACAGCTTGAACGCCCGGCTCGCGCTCGTATTAGCCAGATCGATGGACACGACCACGGCCACCCCGATGGCCACGCCCAGGACCGACAGCCCCATCAGCCACGGATGGCGGGTGAGGTAGCGGCGGCTGGAGCGTTGGAGAAGCGTCACTGCGTATGGGGAATGGGAGCGTGGGAGAAAGGGAGAGCGGGAGCATGGGAGAGGAGGGATGGAAAACCGGGACCTGTGCCTCCATTTCTTCACTCGCCTAGCGGCTCGCCCTCACGTAGTCCGGCACTTCTTCGTGCAGGGTGCCACCGTGAAGGTGCAACACGCGGTCGGCGCGGGGGAGGGCCTCAGGATCGTGGGTCGCCACGAGGAGGGTGGTGCCGGTGTCGCGGACAAGATCGCCCAGGAGCGTGAGCACGGTCTGTCCCGTCTCGTAGTCGAGGTTGCCGGTTGGTTCGTCGGCGAGGACGAGGAGCGGGCCGTGGGCCATCGCTCGGGCCACCGCCACCCGCTGCTGCTCCCCGCCCGACAGCCGGTCGGGGAAATCCTCCGCCCGGTCGGCGAGGCCCACCCGGTCCAGCATCGCCTCCGCACGGTCCCGATCGGTCCGGGGCGTCTCCCCCGCCAGTTCGAGGGGCAGCCGCACGTTTTCTCCCACCGTCAGCGTCGAGATTAGGTTGAACGACTGAAACACGAACCCGATGTTCGCGCGCCGGAATTTCGTGCGCTCGGTCTCAGACTTCTCCGTCAGGTCGGTGCCGCCGATGCGAACGTGACCGGAGGTCGGGAGATCGATGCCGCTGATCAGATTCAGGAGCGTGCTTTTGCCCGCTCCGCTGCGTCCCATCAGCACCGAAAAGGCACCCCGGTCGAGCCGCAACGACACGTCCCGAAGCACTGTTCGGTCCCGGTCGCCCTCGCGGTAGGTTTTGGTCAGCGT
>CAZBIB010000097.1:0-11297 GCA_964491575.1 uncultured Salinivenus sp.
GCTCGACCTGGATCGGACTGCCATCACCGAGCGGGCCACGTCGTTCCGGGAGCTGGCTGCCATTCCCAAGCTCGTGCCGCTCGAAAAGCAATTGGTGTAGCACTCGACGGTCCGGGGAGTTGTGCAGCGTCCCCGTCGCTCGCCTCAGTACTGTCCTCACCTCTATGCCTGAGCCTGAGTCCGACGCCGATGCCGGAGAGGCGCCGTTCTCCGATCGCTCCACCGCCGGGACCGTTCGCCTCGTCAACGCCGTGTTCTACGGCCATCACGGCGTCATGCAGGAGGAGCACCGCGTGGGAGGACGCTACGAAGTCGACGTGAGCGTGGGGATCGACTTTGAAGAGGCAGCCCTCCACGACGACCTGACCCGGACGGTCGACTACGAGCAGGTCTACGAGTTCGTCCGAACGCTGGTCACCGAGAACAACTTCTACCTGATCGAGAAGCTGGCGTACCGCATCGCCCAGAAGGTCCTCGACACGTATCCCGACGTGGAGGGCGTGGAGGTGACTGTACGGAAGCCCAATCCGCCGGTCGGCGGACCCTGCGACCGGGCGGAGGCCACCTACACCATCGACGATCCGGGCACGTGACGAGGGGTTACGAAGACGCCTCGGCCCGCCGCCGTTCGGCATCGGGTGCGGACGAGAGGGGTGCCGCTCCGTCGGGCGGGAGTAGGGTGGACGGCTGCGTGGATGGATGCGGCCGGGCGACGAAGGTCATCAGGAAATCGTAGAGAAGGTTGTCCACCGCAGTGGTGTCTGCCAGGTTGTTCAGGACGCGCTGTACGGTCTCCTCGTCGGGGAGGGCCGATCGGTAGTATTCGCGGTAGACGAGGATGCGCTCCCGTTCCCGGGTGGCGTCCAGTTCGCTGTGAAACTGCGTGCCGTAGAGGGGGGCATCGTCTAACCGAAAGGCCTGATGGGGTTGATCGTTGTAGGCAAGCTCCGTCATGCCGGGCGGGAGTTCCACCACCCGATCGTGGTGGCCCATGTTGGCCCGAAAGCGGGAGGGGAAGCGGCAAAAGAGCGGGTCCTCGGCGCCGGCGTCCGTCAACTCTACCCAGCCACATCCCAGCTCCGACCGCTCCGGGTCGTGGATCACTCGACCGCCGAGCGCTCGGACAATCACCTGGTGGCCCCAGCACGATCCGAGGGTGGGGAGGCGGCGGTCGACGGCATGGCGGACGAGATCGTGGAGCGGGTCAGTCCAGGGGTAGGTCTGCGTCGCTGAGTATTTGCCGGCGCCGCCGATGAGGAGGGCATCCACCTCGTCGAGCTGATCGGGGGACGGTTCGTCGCCCCGGGCCACGTTGACGGTGTGGAGCTGCTCGGGACGGAGCCGCGCCCGCTCCAGAAAACACGACTGCTCCTGGGTTTCCATCTGGGGGGCACTCCGGCACTGCACCAGGAGGACCTGGATGGGCGGGGATGTGAGGGGAGAGTCCAGCATGAAAAACGGTCGCCCGCCGGCTGGATCGGGCGACGGGGCGCACTGGGTGCACAGAACGGCGAATAGTCATGGATCACCCCTGTATACGTCGGAGAGCGGGAAATGGTTGAGACCAGGTGAAACGGCTACGCGGAGGGCGCGGTCAGAAGGTCGCCAAAGTTGCGACGAAGGGTTCGGTAGAGGCATCGAAGGGGGAGGCCCACCACGTTGTAATAGTCGCCCTCGATGCGCTCGACGAAGAAGGGGGCGGTGTGATCCTGAATGCCATAGCCCCCGGCCTTGTCCATGGGCGAGCCGGAGTCGACGTAGGCGTGGATCTCGGGGTCCGACAGTGGACCGAGCACTACGTCCGTGCCCTCCACCGCCGTCGTTTCGCGATTGGAGGCCGCCTGGGCGAGGGCGATGCCGGTGTAGACCGTGTGGGTCGTGGCACTCAGTCGGCGAAGCATTGCCTCCGCGTGTGAGGAGCTCTCGGGCTTGTTGAGGATTTCGCCGTCGTGCGCCACCACCGTATCGGCGGCCAGCACCAGGGCCGACGGATGCTGCGCCGCGACCGGACGGGCCTTGCGCTGGGCCAGGATCTGCACCGCCGTAGCGGGCGATTCGGGTTCATTCAGGGATTCGTCCGCGGGGCTAACCTGCACCTCGAACGGAACCTCGATGCGTTCGAGCAGGGCTCGGCGGCGTGGTGATTGCGAGGCCAGAATGAGGGA
The DNA here is from genome assembly GCA_964491575.1 of uncultured Salinivenus sp. Classification (GTDB taxonomy): domain Bacteria; phylum Bacteroidota; class Rhodothermia; order Rhodothermales; family Salinibacteraceae; genus Salinibacter. Next base: position 2,166 of record CAZBIB010000097.1, read on the forward strand.
GGTCGACAGCTTTAGAAGCGGGTTCATCCGTCGGATCGTAAGGTCTACAGAGAACGGAATGAGAAAACGAAATGGGAGTGTGAAAGTTATCCACCACGTTGAGACTCCGACGACAAGAACGTACAAGGTTTCCATCAATGGTTGACACCGGTTCGGAAAGGGACTACTTTTCGTGCGTCGCTGCTTCCCACCAGGACGTTTTGCTATGACCGTCTTGTCTGTCTGCAATCACAAGGGAGGGACCGGCAAAACGACGACGACCATCCACGTCGCAGCGGCGCTGGGCCTGTCCGGCTGGCGCACGCTCGTCCTCGACCTCGATCCGCAGGGTTTTCTCACGCGGACGATGGGCGTCGGTGAACCGGCGCCGGAGCAGTCCGTGGCCGCCTTCTTCAACCCGGAATCAGATCCCCAACAGATTGAGGTTCGGGAGACCAGCGGGTTCGACCTCATTCCGTCGTCCAACACCCTCACCCGGCGCATGCGCGACCTCAACAAGCCCACCGATGTCCTGTGGGTGCGGGAGGCCCTGCAGAGGTTGGATCCGGCGTACGACCTCGTGCTCTTCGACACGGCCGCCGCCGTCACCGTCTACAGCCTCAACGCGCTCGTCGCCAGCCAGCACGTACTCATTCCCGTGCTGCCTGAGTACCAGTCCGTCGTGGGGGGCGAGCAGACCTACCAGACCACGCAACTCGTGGAGGACAAGCTGAATCCGCTTCTCCAGGCCCGCCATTTCCTGTTTACGCAGGTCGACGCCCGGAAGCGGATGCACAGGACCTACCGCGAGTACGTCCGCGAGAAGTACGGGGCCGAGGTGCTGGAAAACATCATCCGCACCAGCACGTCGCTGGCGAGGTCGCAGGACGGAACGACCACGATCTTCGATCACGACCCAAACTCCCGCGGCGCCGTCGACTACGCCAACGCCACCGACGAGCTCATGAGCCGCATCCAGTCCGCCTTCGAGGACGTAGCAGAGACTACGCAGTCCCCATCTCCCGAGCTTGCAGAGAGCACGTCCGAGCTCAGTGAAATGCTGAACTCCTGAGCCGGACGCGTTAAAGCGTCTCCAGCCGTTCAATCTCCGACGCCGACCACCCGTAGAAGTGGCGGTCCGTCGTCCTCAGGGTCTCCACACAGTCGTTGTGGAGGACCCGCGCCGATTCCACGTCCGGGTGGGCCGGCTCCGGATGCGCCTCGATCCAGCGCCGCAGGTCACGCAGGGCGCGCGGCGAGTACGTGTCGAGGTCGCCCTCGCTCTCAAAGAGCGCGAGCTTTTTGTCCTCCTGCCGGAGCGTGTAGATGAGCGTCCAGATCGATACGCCGAAGAAGGCGAGGACGCAGAAGATCATCGTGACCCACACGTCGAGGGAGAGTCCGAGCATGGCTTATCGCACTTCGTCTGTTGACAGAGACTCGCGGCGGTCTTCCAGGTACGACATGAGCGCGTAGCCGAAAATGGGAACCCCCACAAAGACGACCACGCCCCCAATCATCTGCGGCGTGCCGAAGTTGGCCCAGGCGTAGTTGCCGACGATAAAGAGCATCACGAGCGGGATGACGTACTTTACCACCGGGTTCCAGAGCGGGCCCACGTAGAAGCCGGCGTTGCGGTTCACTTCGAGCACCCGGAGCTTCTCGGGTCCTCGCCTGCGAGACCGACCCGGTCCCATGGACCATCCGATGGCGCCGATGATAGCGAGGGTGGCGAGGGGGAGACCGAAGTTGCCGAACACAAAATCGAGAAAACCGAAGATGCCCGGCCAGTAGGCACTGGGGATGCCAAGGAGCCAGATGCCTGCGCAGACCCCGAGGACGGTCTGCTCACGGCTAAGCGCTGTTTCCTCGGTCAGGGTGGTCACGCTGACCTCCGTAATCAGGATGGCGGAGGTGAAGGCGGCAAAGAAGAAGCCGAGGAAAAACAGGATGGCCCAAAACGCCCCGCCGGTCATTTGCGGAAAGACCTGCGGCAGCGACACGAAGGTGAGGCTCGCCCCCGAGGCCGGATCGAGGTCGAACGCGAAGACGATGGGGAAAATGGCAAAGGCTGCGAGGATGCCGACGCTCGAATTGCCGATGACCGTGAAGACCCCCCCGCCAATCGGAATGTCGTCATAGTCGGGCAGGTAGCTGCCTACGGTGAGCGCGATGCCCCATCCTAGACCGGTGGAGAAGAGAACCTGTCCCAGGGCCGTGATCCAGGTCTGGCCCAGCGCCAGCTTGCTCCAGTCCACGCCGAACGTGAACGCGAGCCCGCCGGCTGCCCCCTCCAGCGTGAGCGCCCGAATCGTGATCGCGACCAGAGCGAGCACGAGCCCCGGCACTGCGTAGATCACGAACCGCTCCACGCCCCGCCGAATGCCGAGGTACAGCACCGCCGCGACCAGGGCCATCACGGCCGTGTGGGTGCCGATCGTCAGGAACGCGCTCGCGCGAAAGCCCTCCCAAAACGCTGCCGGAGCGAACCCGCCCGACGTGAACGTGAGGAGCAGCGAGTGGACCGCGTAGTAGAGCGTCCATCCCACCACCGGCGAGTAATACGACATAAGTGCCACGTTCACGACCAGCACCACCACGCCGAGCCCCACCATGCCCCGCGTTTTGGCCACCTTCCGAAAGGCACCAATCACGCCCTGCCCGGCGTACCGGCCGAAGCCCACCTCGGCGATGAGGCCGGGAATGGCCAGCACCAGCAGAAGCACGAAGTACGCGAGGATGAAGGCTCCGCCACCGTTCTCTCCGGTGACGTAGGGAAACCGCCAGATGTTGCCGGCTCCCACCATGGCCCCAAGCATGGCCATCAGAAATCCGAACCGCGAACCCCACTGGGCGCGCGAAAGCTCAACATTTTGGTCAGACATCAACGCTTCGTCGCTGTGCAACGATCGCGAGCGAACGCAAAGTAGGGAGGACAGATCGAAATTTCGAATCGCTGTAGCGAAGCGGACGGATGGAGGTATGGAAGGGGGGAGATGTGGAGGGTTGGAAGCATGGAGGCGACAGGGAAGAACCACCTGTGAGCTGTGCCGGTTTTCGCACCTGCCCCGAGACCTCTTTGGGATCATCTGTCGATTTTCGTTCAGTCTACGCTGCTTTTCCCAATGATCGATACGATCAAGGCCGCCGCCGAGGACGTGTACCCGGAGGTCGTCGCCCTGCGCCGTACGCTGCACCGACATCCGGAGCTGTCGGGGGAGGAGCACGAGACGGCTCGGCGGGTGACGGAGTGGCTGGGGGACCTTGATCTCGATGTGCGCACCGGCGTGTACGGAACCGGCGTGGTGGGGACGCTAGACGGTGGCGAGCCGGGGCCGACCCTGCTGCTGCGGGCGGACATGGACGCACTGCCAATTCGGGAGGAGACGGGGCTCGACTTTGCCTCGGAAAACGAGGGCGTGATGCACGCCTGTGGGCACGACCTCCACACGTCGTCGCTCCTGGGCACGGCGATGATTCTGGCCCGCCGCCGCGAAGAGGTGCACGGGCAAGTGCGGTTTTGCTTTCAGCCGCACGAGGAGCGCATTCCAGGGGGAGCCAAATTCATGATCGAAGAGGGCGTGCTCGATGCGGCGGACGGCGTGCCGGCTCCTACAGCCGCCTTCGGCCAGCATGTGAAGCCGGACCTCCCACCCGGCACCCTCGGGGTGCGATCTGGTGGATTCATGGCCTCGACTGACGAGGTGTACGTGACGGTGGAAGGAGACGGAGGCCACGCGGCAAATCCGCACGAGGGAGTGGATCCGACCTACGTCGCCAGCCAGATCGTCGTCGCCCTGCAATCGCTCATCAGCCGCCGATGTCCACCCGGTGTGCCGTCGGTCCTCACCATCGGGCGCCTCATTGCGGACGGGGCCACGAACGTGATTCCCGACGCTGCCCGATTGGAGGGCACGTTCCGAGCAATGGATGAGAGCTGGCGCTTCCGGGCGCACGCCCTCTTTCGGCAGCTCGTGCAGCGGACCGCCGAGGCGCACGGGGCCACCGCCGAGGTGGAGGTGCTGCAGGGGTATCCGGCCCTCTTTAACCACGAGGCGCCCACGACGCTCGTCCGAGAGGCAGCCACCGAGTACGTGGGGCCGGACCGGACCGTGGAGGCCGATCGCTGGTTTGCGGGGGAGGACTTCGCCTATTTCTTGCGGGAATGTCCTGGCGCGTTCTACCAGCTCGGCGTGGGAAGCGAGCACGGCCTTCACACCGCTCAGTTCGATCCGGACGAGGAGGCCCTCCGCACGGGCACCGGCTTCATGGCGTACCTCGCGTGGCGGTACGGTCGCGAGCACACCGAAGAAACCGTGTAACGGCTGCTTAGCGCTTCCTTACGGTGTCTCCACCAGTTTCCGGAGCGTCGCTTCGTCCAATCGGTGCCCACCGTCGAATGTGCGAACCGTCACCGGGATATTGTGGACCTGGAGGCGGCGACGAACAGCCGTGCGGCGCTCTGCTGTCACGTACGAGTCCTCCGTGCCTGCGACGAGTGTTAGATCCAGTCGACGAAGGGCCGCTGCGTGTTCGGCCAAGTCGAGGTCGTGCGCGGGCGCCCCGCCCCACAGCACCAGCCGGTCGACGGCCGTGTCGCCCAGCAGGGCCCACCGACTGGCCGTGGCCGCGCCTTGTGAGAAGCCGAGGACACAGAGAGTCGAAGGTGCATCGTCATCGGCGAGGTTGCGGATCGTGGCGTCGAGGGCGTGGACGTAGTCATCGATCTCCGCCTCCCGCGCCACGCGTGTCATCCAGGAGGCGCCCACCTGCTCATGCGCGTCCATGCCGTCCACGTAGAATCGCGAGAGCCCCTCCGGCGCCACAACGCAGCGATCGGGCGTCACAATGGGGGCAAATGCCTGAATGAAGTCGGCGGCGAGCTGGCCATAGCCGTGCAGCACCACCCACCACGACGCAGATGCGGAGGGCGTACCGAGGGTGGCCACCCGGGCCGTGCGGGTCACGCGAAGGGTATGGAGGGTGGGCGAATGAGACACGGAGTGATGGGAGCGGGACGAAAGGGCATTGGGAGGCCGGGTCTCAAGACGGAAGGCCGTCCTGTGCCATCGCCCGTTCGAGGCAGTCCAGCGCGGCCTCGGCGGACGGGACGACGTGGACCAGGTCGGTCACGGCGGTCCGGGCAAACCGGCCTTCCCTCAGCTCCTCAAAAAACGACAGCAGGGTCTCGAAAAAACCGTCCACGTTGAGCAGGACGATGGGGTGGTCGTGATACCCCAGCTGCTTGAGCGTGAGGACCTCCATGAACTCCTCGACGGTGCCGTAGCCGCCCGGCAGCACGACAAAGGCATCGGCATTCTGGTACATGATGCGCTTGCGTTCGCGCATCGTGTCGGTTACGATCAGCTCGTCGGCGTCGTAGGCGATGCCCTCACGGGCCTGGAGCTTTGATGGAATGACACCCGTCACCGTCCCCCCGGCCTCGTGCACTGCCTTGGCCATCACGCCCATCAGTCCCACGGCGCCTCCGCCGTACAACAATTCGTGACCCCGACGGGCGATTTCCTTCCCAAGCGCTTCGGCCACGGGCGGGTAGGCGTCGGCAATGGCGTCGCTCGACGAGCAGTAGACACAGATGGATGGCATGACAGAAAGAAGAAATCAGAAGGGAGCGAGAAACGGTGCGATGGCGCCGGGACGGTCAATGGCTCCAATCTCAAGCCGATCGAACAGTGTCCAAAATTCGCCGGGCCTGTGTCAGGTGCCGCCGCTCGTGGGCGAGCGTGGCCTCGAACCAGGCGCCCAGGCTAATGCGGAACAGAGGGATCGACGGGGACGGCAGCCGAATCCCACGCAGGTCGAGCCCCTCGGCGTCGACGACGCACTCCGAAAATTGATCCTGCAGGGCCAAAAACTCGTCGACAACCTCGCCGGAGTAGAGCGTGTCCGGATCTTCCGGCTCAAAGACCGATGGGGCCGTAAACGTCCACCCCGACGAGGGCTGCATGGAGCGGACAAACCAGCGGCTCACAAAGCCATATTCGAAGGGTGGCTCGCCGTACGGTCCCTCTGCCCGGCCTCGTTGGATTGCTTCTTCCATCGGTCGCAGCAATAACCAGCCGGCCGTGTTCAGGTGGTCGAGGCACTGGAGGGCCGACCACATCTCCGGATTGGGGCGACTCTTTAGCGTGTCCCCGTCTACGTTGTCGACGAGGGTAGTGGCCGTCTCTCTCAGGTCGATGAAGCCGGAGCGGTATTCGTCAAGCTGCGGATGCATCGGGGTAGAGCAAGCGTTCGACAGTGTGAGACGCACGGGACCTACGCCGCGTCCAGTTCCAGCAGGCCGTCGTTGACGAGGGAGGTGAGCAGGTCAACGAAGGCGTCGTCGTCAAGATGAGGGGCGAGATCGTCGGCGGGAATCTGCTCGCGGCCGGTTACAAGCCGAGCCGCGTGGGCGAGATCGGGGTCGAGATCCGTAGCCTCTCCGTTGGCGAAGAGGGTGGCTGAGCCGTCGTCGTGCTCGATGAACGCGAGTCGTGCCACCGGGCCCCGCCGCAGTCCATGCCCCGCTTGCAGCGCCTCCACAAGTTCGGTCTCCGATACGGGCCGTTCAGGCGGCACAGGCTCCCGGTCCCGATCGGGCCGCGTCAGGAAGCGACCAAACCATCGGTCGATCGACGCGTCGTCGCGAACGAGGTCGCGGAGCAGTGCGCGCACCTTCTCGCGAGCGCCCTCGCGGAGTTCGCCGGGATGGTCGACCGGAGTGAGGTCCGGATCGCTGTACCGGGCGTCGGGGTCGAGGGCCTCGACGGCGTGTTGCAGGAAGTTTGCCACCAGATCCTGGTGGCGGGGAGCTCGAAAGCCGATCGAGTACGTCATGCACGCATCGTCCGTCGCCACGCCGTAGTGGGCCACCCGAGGCGGCAGGTACAGCAGGTCACCGGGGCCGACGACGAACTCCTCGTCCGGCTCGAAATCGGCGAGGATGCGCACGTCGAGGTCCGGCACGATCTCTTCGTTCTCCACCGGCTCGGTCCCAATCTGCCAGCGCCGATGGCCCGCGCCCTGCAGCAGAAAGACATCGTAATTGTCGACGTGCGGGCCCACGGTGCCGTGCGTGGGGGCATAGCTCACCATCACGTCGTCGAGCCGCCAGTCCGGCAGGAAGCGGAAATGATCGAGCAGGGCGCCCACCTCCGGAATCAGGCGGTCCACCTCCTGCACGAGGAGCGTCCAGTGCGTCTCGGGGAGATCCAAAAAGTCCTCTGAGGCGAACGGGCCGTGCCGCAGCTCCCACGGATGCTCGCCGCCCTCTTCCAGAATGATCCGGCTTTCGACCCCGTCTTCACAGGCCAGGCCGGCCAGCTCTTGTGGCGAGAGAGGCGAGTGAAAGTCCGGCAGCGCGTCGCGGACGAGGAGGGGCTGCTTTTGCCAGTACGTGTCGAGAAAGTCGGCGGGCGAGCGGTCGCCCAGCACGGTCGACGCGGGAGGGGTAGGCTGCACGGAACGGGAGGGAGGTTTTGCGGAAAGGGGAAGCAGAGTGCTGGAGGCGAGAGCGCCGGGGCCGTCGTGACGCGTGAACCGGGACTCATGATTAGTGAACCGAGTCGCGCCTCACGCATCACTACCCGAAAAGATACATCAGTCCCTCGATGGCGGGCCACAGGAGGAGCAGAGCGAGGAGCCATGCCACCCAGCGAACGCTTGCGGTGCGCTGTGGGAACTCGTAATCGCAGTAGGGACACCGCTCTACGTCGCCGGTGTCTTCAAATTCGAGGGCACAGGAGGGACACTCCCGGTAGGACGACATGGTGGGGCGGGTCGGGCGTTCGGAAGGCAGGAACGCAGAACGGTCGGCTAGAGGTGCGAGGCCAGCTCATTCAGCAGCTGTTCCACGTCCTCCTCATCGATGTTTTCCGGATCCGGGCCCGGGAATCCGGCGTCCGGGTCGGGCTGGGCCGCGTCGAGGTCGAGCTGATTGAGGGCGAGGGCCGCGACGCCCGTGGCCGCGGCGGAGAGGAGCAGGGCACTCAGGAATTTGCGCATGGAGATGGAAGCAGGAGTGGGTTCAGAACGCCAGTGGACGATACGAACGTTGAGGACCGACGGGAGTTCTCGCCCACCGGCGAACCTGAGCGGGACACACAGGTTCATTCTGCCGACGTTGGCACGATGCTGTCGACGGTACGGCACGCCCTGTTTCCACAATCCAGAACACGATGCGTCGCACGCTGATTCTCTTGCTGGTTGGCCTCATTGGCGTTGGCCTCGGTGGACCCGACGTGCGGGCGCAGGGAGAGCCAACCGTTCCGGTGGCCCGCATCCAGTACGATGGGGGCGGGGACTGGTACAGCGACGAGCAATCGCTGGTCGAGCTGTTTGCATTTGCCCGCCAGCACACGCTTCTCGACGTGGCCCGCAAGGAGGATGTCGTGGAGCTAACGACCGACAAGCTCTTCACCTATCCCTACCTCTACCTCACCGGTCACGGCAACGTGACGTTCTCCACGGCGGAGGCCGATCGCCTGCGCCGGTATCTGTTGCAGGGCGGCTTCCTCCACGTCGACGACAACTACGGCCTCGAAGAACACATCCGCTCCGAATTGGAGAAGGTCTTTCCGGAGAAAGAGCTCGTGGAAGTGCCGTTCGACCATCCCATCTACCACATTCGGTACGACTTTCCAAACGGGCTGCCCGCCATTCACGAGCACGATCCCGAGGAGGCGCCGAGGGGATACGGGATTTTTGATGATTCGGGGCGGCTCATGGTGTTTCTCTCTGTTGAGAGCGACCTTGGGGACGGGTGGGAGCCCGCATCTGTGCACAACAACCCCCCGGAGAAACGCCGGGCGGCCCTACGAATGGGCACCAACCTTCTCACCTATGCGATGACGCATTAAGTGTGGAAGGGTGGACGTGTGGAAGATTGGATGCATAAAGGAAGACGCGTTAATGCTTCCACACTTCCATACCTCCATACTTTCAGACCTCCCCGCTTCACGTTCTCACGTCGCTATGCTAGGTTGGTAGAGGTCCGTTCGAACTCCACACATTGCTGCTCCAATCCAATTCGCATCCGATGAGTGCGCTCCGCAACGAGGATCCCGAGATCTACGATGTCATCCAGAACGAGGTGCAACGCCAGAACGACGGCCTGGAGCTGATCGCTTCCGAAAATTTTGCCTCCCGGGC
>CAZBIB010000098.1:0-11215 GCA_964491575.1 uncultured Salinivenus sp.
ACGACGTCCACGAGCACGACGACCTCTACTACCACGAGTGCGACGGCACCTTCACGGAAGCCATCGAACAGGCCACCGGGCACGTCAGCTACTCGTCGATGGGCGTGGACGCCGCCGACTACAACAACGACGGGCGCCCAGACGTGGCCGTGCTCGACATGCTCCCTTTCACGCAGCAGACCCTAAAGACCTCCGCCGGGGCCGACACGAGAGAGCTCTACGCGCTCAAGCGCCGGTACGGCTACCACCACCAGCTCGACCGCAACACGCTCCAGCTCAACCAGGGACATCGCCGTTTCAGCGAAATTGGCCTCCTGGCCGGCATCGAGGCGACGGACTGGAGCTGGACCCCGCTCTTCGCCGACTTCGACAACGACGGGCGGAAGGACCTCTTCATGAGCAACGGCATCTACCGGCGGCCCAACGACCTCGACTACATCGAGTATGCCTCTCAGAAGAAGGTCATGCGGAAGCTGAACGACATCTCAAAGGAGGACCTGTCGATTCAGGAACGCCTGCCAAAGGAGCCGATCCCCAACTTTGTTTTTCACAACCAGGGCGACCTCACATTTGCCGACTCGTCGGCGCGGTGGGGACTGGACCGGCCCGGCTTCTCCAACGGGGCGGCGTACGCCGACCTCAACAACGACGGCAGCCTTGACCTCGTGGTCAACAACGTCAACGCCCCAGCGTCGATCTACGAGAACCGGGGCGACTCACTCCGTGACCACAATTCCCTCACGATCCGGCTGATGGGCGAGGGCGCCAACACCTACGGACTGGGCGCCACGGTGCAGGTCTACCAGGGCGAGCGGACCCAGCTGCTGGAACAGATGCCCACGCGGGGGTACCAGTCGTCCGTCGACCCGCGCCTGCACGTGGGCCTCGGCACGCGCCCCGTCGACTCGCTCACCGTAACCTGGCCCGACGGGCGCATCGAAACGCGAACCAACGTGTCGCCTAATCAGATGCTTACCCTCCACCAGGCCGACGCGACCGCGCAGGAATCCCCGTCGACCCCGAAGACGAGCGATCCGCTCTTCACCACGACGACCGCCGACACCCTGGGCATCGACTTCCAGCACGAGGAAAACACCTCATACGACGACTTTCACCGCGAGCCGCTGATGCCGCACATGCTCTCGCGGGAAGGGCCGGCCGTGGCGGTGGCCGATGTCACCGACGACGGCCTCGACGACGTGTATCTCGGCGGGGCAAAACGACAGCCCGGCGCGCTCTACATACAGCAGTCCGACGGCACCTTCCGACGCTCCACCGCCAACGATTCCCTCTGGACCGCCGACAAGCTCCACGAAGACGTGGACGCGACCTTTTTTGACGCGAACGGGGACGAGGCGCTCGACCTCTACGTCGTAAGTGCCGGGAACGAGTTCTGGGGTGACAACGAGGCCCTCCGCGACCGCCTCTACCTGAACGACGGCTCGGGCACCTTCCACCGGGCCGAGGATGCCCTCCCCCTCGATGTGGCGACCAACGGCGGGGCCGTTGCCCCCGGCGACTTCGATGGGGACGGCGACACCGATCTCTTCGTGGGCAGCCGCGTGGTGGCGCGTCACTACGGCAAAACGCCGAAAAGCGTCCTCCTGGAAAACGACGGCACCGGCCACTTCACGGACGCGACCGACGAGGTGGCGCCCGAGCTGCGCACCGTGGGCATGGTGACCGACGCCGCGTGGACCGACGTGCGAGGCAGCGACGCCCCCGATCTCATTGTGGTGGGCGAATGGATGCCCATCACCGTATTCGAAAACCAGGAGAACCGGCTCGTCAACCGCACAACGGCCGCCGGCCTCGCCGAAACGAACGGCTGGTGGCGGTCCCTTCGCGCCACCGACCTCAACGGCGACGATGCCCCCGACCTCATGGCCGGCAATCTCGGTCTTAACGCCCGCATCCAGGCTACCCGGGAGGAGCCCGCCCGCCTCTACCTGAACGACTTCGACGACAACGACCAACCCGATCCGATTCTCACCTACTACCGCAATGGCACAAGCTACCCGCACGCGGGACGGGACGAGCTCCTCCAGCAGATTCCGTCGCTGAAGGAAAAATTCCCGACATACGAGTCCTTCGGCGACAGTCAGATCGACGACCTCTTCTCAGCATCCAAAATTGAGGCGGCCACGGTCAAGACGGCGCATACCTTCGCCAGCGCCTACATCGAGAATCAGGGCGACGGAACCTTTGCCGTCGAGCCGCTGCCGTCCCGGGCGCAGTTCACTCCCGTCTACGGTCTCCTCTCCCACGATTTCGACGGCGACGGAACGCGCGACGCACTGCTCGGCGGCAATTTCTCCGGCGTCAAGCCCAAGCAGGGACGCTACGACGCAAGCTATGGCACGCTCCTCCGGGGCAACAGGAACGGCACCTGGACGCCCGTTCCCCCACCCGAAAGTAATCTGTATCTGAAGGGGGAGGTCCGGGCCCTCCGACTTCTGCGTCGGAGGGGCGGAGAGGACGTCGTCCTCGTGGTGCGGAATAACGCCCGTCCGCAACTGGTGCAGTTCTGACGCCCTCGCTCCCTATTCCGAAGGAATCGCAGATGGGACAACGGAAAGAAGGCCGCCCGGGGAATCTGATGGGCTCTCTGAGGGAGAGCCAAATGGAATCCACAAGACCACTAGAGCCTCAAATGGACGCCGAAACTCCTCAGACAGGTCCACAAATCATTTTGCACGACCTTGACATCCACCCCTTCACTCCTTAGCATATTTGAACGGGGGATGAAACCGCTTTCAACGTCTGTGCGGACACACTTTCTGCGCCCGCGAAATGGTCGGAAGACTCGACGAGGCTCGTCGCGCGCCGTTCACCGAGGCTTCTCACTCGACCTCTGGTGCTGGCTTCCATACTGGCACGCCACACCAATCACACGCTTTCCACTTCATCGCTACGAACTGAGGATATGTGGACCAAAACGATACGGATTACCACAGCAGCAATTGTACTCTCCTTGTTTTGCGTAGGGGTGGCCTCCGCACAGGAGAAGACGGTGCAAGGCACAGTGACGGACGGCGCTACGGGACAGGCGCTCCCCGGGGTCAATATTACTGTTCAGGGCACCCAGACGGGAACGACCTCGGACATGAATGGACAATACGAGATTACCGTCCCGGGCCCCGACGCTACGCTCGTCTTCTCCTTCGTCGGCTTTCAGAATGAGGAGGTCACGGTTGGAGATCGAACAACGATTGACGTGACCCTCCAGGAGAAAGTCGGTCAACTCGAGGAAGTGGTTGTCACCGGATACGGAACCCAGCAGCGAGGGGAGATTACGGGGTCGGTGAGTTCGATCGATGTCGCCGAGGCCGACCTTGGACAAACGGCGAGTCCCCAGGAGGTGCTCAGAGGCCGTGTGGCAGGACTCAGTATGATTGAAAACAGCGGGGAGCCCGGCTCCGGGGTGAGCCTCCGAATCCGCGGGATGACCTCCATTAGCGCCAGCAGCGAGCCGCTCTACGTCATCGACGGGGTGCCAATCAACAACACCTCCGTCACGCCTGGCGGTGCAAGCGCCGGGGGCGTGACCTCGTCGAGCTCCGCAAATCCGCTCGCCCTCATCAGCCCGCAGAACATCGAGTCGATCCAGGTACTGAAGGACGCTGCCTCCACCGCGATTTACGGGTCTCAGGGCGCGAACGGGGTCGTTCTCATCGAAACGGAGGGCGGCCAGTCCGGCGAGCTTCAGGTGGGCTATACCGGGAAGGCTTCGTACGGCACCATCGCGAACAAGCTGGAACTTCTGAGCCCGAGCGAATACCGAAACGCCGTCGGCGGAGACAGCGAGTCCGGTCCGAGCACCGACTGGCAGGACGCAGCGCTTCGCAACACCGTGACCCACGAGCACAATCTGTCGTTCGCGGGCGGAAACGAAGCAACGACGTATCGGGCCTCACTGGGCTACCTGAACAACCAGGGACTCCTCGTCGAGAATGGCATTAAGCGGGTTACTGGGCGTGCGAGCGCACAACACAGTACACTCGACGACCAACTCCGACTCAACCTGAACTTGACGGGGTCGTATCTGCAACGGGATCACGGGTTCTTTCGGCAGGCCGGGGGCTTTCAACACGGGGCCATCGGGAGCATGATCGCCTTCGTCCCCACGGTGCCGATCAAGAACCAGCAAGGAGAGTACGCCGAGTACTCGGACAACTTCCGAAACCCGGTCGCGCTGCAGCGACGGATTACCGACGTGACAGATCAAAATCGTCTCCTGGGAAACTTTTCGGCAGAGTACGACCTGCTCGAAAACCTGACGGCAGAAGCCACGCTCGGCATCGACCTACAGGACGGGATCCGGCGCACGTACATTCCGGGAAGCGGCCCAACTCGGTGGATTGGTCAGACGTCCACCAACGGCGGCCTCGGACGCCAGGCCGAGACCAATCTGAGCAACATCGTGACCCAGGCGACGGCGAACTACAATCGAGAGTTCTTCGATGACCATACGTTTGACCTGCTCGGGGGCTTCGAGTACAAGCGCGAAGTCTTCCAGCAGGTAGAGGCGGCTGCACAGTCGTTCGTCACCGACGCGACGCGCTTCAATAACTTGGGCGGAGGAACGGATCCTAGCAACCCCTCCTCGAACAAGCAGCAGGTCGAACAGATCTCGTTTCTCGCCCGGGCTAACTACAACATTGCGGACAAGTACCTGCTCGAGGCTACGCTCCGTCGAGACGGGTCGTCGGTCTTTGGCGAGGATCAGAAGTTTGCATTCTTCCCGGCGGCCTCCGTGGGTTGGAACATTGCCGAAGAGCCGTTTCTAGACATCGAAGATCTCACCCAGCTAAAGCTCCGCTTCTCGTGGGGAATTAGTGGAAGCCAGGCCGTTCCTCCGTACGAGTCGCTCGCCTCCCTTCAGGCCGCGACGGGCTTTCAGAGCATCTTTGGTACCGGCGAAGACATTCAAGCCGGCGTTGCTCAGGCGCGTGCCCCGAACCCCGACCTGAAGTGGGAGGAGACGGAGGAATATAACCTGGGACTCGACTTTACCTTCGGGCGCTTCGACGGCACGATCAACGCCTACAGAAAGGTGACGACGGACCTGCTGGTCGACATTCGGGTTTTGCAGCCGGCCCCCTCCGAATTTCGGCTCGACAACATTGGATCGGTACGGAATACGGGATTGGAATTCAATCTCCAGGCCAACGTTCTGAATCGAGAGGACCTGTCGTTCACGGTGGGGGCCAACGCCAGCACCAATAAGAACGAGATCACGGACCTCGGCGCCCGTGAGTTCATCGATCACACGGCTGTAAGCGGCCCGGGACAGAGCGGGGTGCAGGCCCAGCGCCTCACCGAAGGACATCCGATTGGGGCGTACTACGGACCGAAGTACATGGGCCCCAATGACAACGGTTTAGAGACGTATGCGACCGAGGACGGGGGCACGACGACCGATCCGACGGAAGCAGAGAATCAGTTTATCGGAAATCCAATCCCGAACGTCTCGTACGGCCTCAATCTCAATTTTCGGTATCAGGCGTTCGACGCGAGTGCGTTCTTTCGGGGGGAACAGGGGAAACAGCTGTTCAACAATACGGCGCTCGAGTTCCAGTACGAAAGCAAACTGGGGACCAGCAACATTCTTCGCCCCGCCCTCAACGATCAGATCTCCGCTGATCAGACTCCGGTGTATTCCTCGCGCTGGATTCAGAACGCCTCCTTCCTCCGTTTCGACAATCTGACCCTCGGATACACGCTGCCCAACGCCAGCCAGTATGGATTCCGGCGGATTCGCATCTTCGCGACGGGCCAGAATCTCTTCGTGATTACGCCCTACGACGGCTACGATCCAGAGGTCAACACCAACGTCACGGGACGGGGCCTCGGCTTCCGAAGCTTGGCCCGTCCAACACGGGGCGTGGACTACACGAGCTATCCGCGGCCGCGCACCTTCACGCTGGGCGTTCAGATTGGTCTGTAGCAACGGCCGCCCCCCATACCGCATGATTTGTCATCAGATGTGATATTCAGATGAGTACTTCTACAAACCAACCGACCAGCCTGGGGAAGCGTCTGACGGCCCTCGTTTCGCTTCTCCTTCTCCCGTTCGCCCTTTCCCTCTCCGGGTGCGATCAGGCGCTGGAGGAAAATCCACCGAGCCAGATCACGCCGGACAACTTCTTTAGCAACGAGTCCGAATTTCTCGCCGCAGCCACGGGCGTGTACGCCCAGCTCCGATCCATTCCTACCGGCGCCACCCACAACGCCTCGGAGCACACCTCCGACGAGATGATGGTGCCGACCCGCGGTCCCAACTGGGGAGATGGCGGGGTCTGGCGGGACCTTACGCGGCACCAGTGGAACGCGGAGCACCCTGACTTCAGTGGAGTGTGGAGTACCATGTACACCGGGATTGCCCGAGCAAATGGGGTGCTCTCCTCCCTTGCCCCGTCGGAGGCAATTCCCGCCGAGAGGAAGGCGCAGTTCCGAGCCGAGATTCAGTTCTTGCGCGCGTACTACTATTACTGGCTCATGGACTTCTTTGGGGGAGTTCCAGTCGTCCTCGAAGAAGGGAACGACACGTACGAAGCCTACGCGACGCAGCCGGTGTCTCCAGAGGACCCGCCGCCCCACCACAGCCGGCTCGAGGTCTACAACTTCATTCTTCAAGAGCTGACGGGCTGCACGGTCGAGAACTTTAGCAACGACTGCGTGAACAATCCGGGCAGCAACTCTGTGCTGGCGAACCTGCAGACGGGAGGCGCGGGGGGCGTCGAGTACGGACGAGCCAACAAGGGCGCCGGGTATGCTTTCCTCGCCCGGCTCCTCCTCAACTCGCAAATCTACGCCGTGGACATTAGCGGTCGGGGGGAGGCGGGCGTGAGTGATCTTGGGAATGGACCGGCGTTTTACGAGGAGGCCCTCACCGCCGCCGACATCGTCATCAACGGCGCCAACGGAGTGGGCTCCTACTCGCTGGACAACTACTTCGACAACTTTGCAGCGGACAATCACACGGCGTCTTCGGAGATTATCTTCGCCGCGACCTTTCAGTCCGGCGAGCAGAATCTCGGCCTGCAGCCCCCCTTCAAGGCCGTCCTCAACTACAACCAGACGACGCCGGCCGGCGGAGTCTGGAACGGCTTCACAACCATCGCCGATTTCTACGAGTCCTACGCCACCGAGCCGGGCCCTGACGGAGAATTGGGAACGCAGGACGACATCCACAACGACGTGCGTGGCAAAACTTTCCTGGTGGGGCAGCAGTACGAGGAGCCCGACGTGGGATGCGCCGGGGACGAATGCTTTAGCGACACGACGAGTCAGGAGACCCCCGTGTGGGTAGGACCCGACCAGGAGAAGTTCACCAGCGACGATTCGCCGCTGTTCTTCACCCTCGAGATTCCGAAGATCGAGCTCGGTGATCTCACGGAGCAGGAAGCGGCCGACATGGGGTTTCCGTCCACCACCAAGACGTTCCGGCTCGATGCCCCCGGGGCCCGTCCGCTCAAGTTCGAAATCGACCCGGGCACGACGAACTCCTGGTTTGGCAACGACTTTCCGCTCTTTCGGCTGGCGGAGATGTATCTGATTCGGGCAGAAGCCCAACACGCAACGGGTCAGGGCGACCCAATTGCGACGCTCAACACGCTGCGCAGCGAGCGGGCCGCCGAGGGTGCCGACCTCTCGCTTAGCGGAGGCAACGTGCTTGCGAAGATTGTGCGCGAGCGGGGCCACGAGCTCTACCAGGAGATGGTTCGGCGCCAGGATTTGATCCGGTACGATTTCGCCCACGGCGGAACGGACATGGATCAGCCGTACGCCCCGACCTGGACCGGACCCTGGCTTTTCAAAGATCAGTCGGAAGACTACCGGGCGCTCTTTCCGATTCCTGCGGGTCAGCTCAGCACAAACCCGAATCTCCAACAGAACCCGGGATATTAGCGCTCCTCGTCCTGGAGCCGCGTTCGCACGAGCATGCAGAGAGCGCCGAGCGTTGGGTCGTCAAGGGTGTAGTAGACGTGTACGCCGTCGCGCCGCCGCACCAGCAGGCCTTCCTCCGCCATCGTGCTGAGGTGCTTGCTGACGTTGGACTGCCGGAACCCTGTCGCCTCCACCAGCTCTCCAACCGTTTGCTCCCCGGCTGTGCGAAGCGTGCTGAGCAACTTTAGACGGGCCGGCTCCCCCAACACTTCGAAGCGCCGGGCCACGGCGTCGATCTCGTCGGCGGGAACCAGGGGGCGATTCATCCGAAGTAGGATTGGGCGGTTCCAGTGTCGTGTGAGGCGTGATACGTGAAGCGTGAGGGGAAATGGGCCCGTGATGGAGAGAGTTCACGCGTTACGAGTCACGCATCACAATGTCCCTCTCAACAGCAGCTTGGAGAGAAGCACATCCCCCCGAATGTGAGCAGGAATCTTTAAAACGTCAGATGGAGACGGGCGTTGAGGGTGCGGGGCGTGAGTCGCTTGGGCACCCGCTGGAAGTACTTCGTCCAGTTGTAGTCGACGGTGTTGTCCATGACGAAGAGGTTGAGCACCTCAAGCGTGAGCTCGAGATCAATAGGACTGCCGATGCCGTCCTCCACCACTTCGATTCGTTTCGTCGCCCCCACGTCCACGCGCCGGTAGGACGGGAGGCGCCCACTCATCCGATCGCCTGCAATCCGGGTCTCCGTCCCGCTGGGAGACTCCGGACCGGGGCTGGTGGGCGTGTACGGGAGCCCGCTGCCGTAGAGGAGACGCAGGTGGACCTTCCACGACTTGTCGCCCGGCACGTAGTCCTGCACGAACGCCGAGAAGGTGTGTCGCTGGTCGGCGGGGCGAGAAAGAAGGCCTTCCCGATTTTGCCGAAACTCCTCTGAAAAGCCTGCCGGCGCCTGCTCCGCGTACCGATCCAGGGCCACCTCTTTGAATCGCTCTCGGGACATGAGGTAACTGTAGTTGAACCAGCTATCGAGACCCGGTACAAATTCACCCCGTAGCTGCAGGTCAAAGCCGTAGGTGTAGCCGTCGGTGTCGTTGGATCCGGAGTAGTTGACTCGCACGTCCTCAATGGTGTAGGAGATGAGGTCGCTCAGGTCTTTGTAGTACGCCTCCGCCCGCAGAGACAGGCGATGCTCCGGAAAGAAGTATTCGCCCCCCAGCACGTACTGGATCGATTGCTGGGATTGGATGTTCGGATTGAGGATGTCGTCGATCGTCTGTCCGTACTGCGGCGTCCCCCGAAGCTCACGATAAGTCGGTTTCTGATAGTAGATGCCCCAGGAGCCGGTGAGGGTGAGGCGATCGTTGGCCGCGAACCGGGCCGAGAGGCGTGGGGAAAGGGTCCACTCCTCGTTGAACGAGAAGTAATCGGCCCGTACGCCTCCCGTTACGGTGAGTCGGTTCTTGGTCGGGAGCACGTCCACCGCATCCTGCAGGTAGATGCCAAACTGGTACTCGTTGAAGGAGACGCTGTCCTGGAGACTGTTGACCAGCGTCGAATTCTGGCCCTCAATGGTCGTCCGCTCGTTGAGGCGGTCTTCAAAGTTCAGTCCTCGCAGGTGCCACCCGCCCTTCAGCACGTGCTGGTCGAGATCCCACTTGTAGCGTCCCCGACCCGTCCGACGCTGCACCTCCACGGCGTTGTCGGCGAACCGGGTAAGGATGGCCTCTCCCTGAAGGAGGCTGGTGCACTGCCCCTGCGCTGGATTCACCTGGCAGACCCGTCGGCGACTTTGGATGTCGAAGTTTTCCGTCTCTCGCGTTCCAAAGTAGGCGAAGTCGTGTTCGAGGGTCAGCCGGTCGGTCACGTCCGTATGGAGCCGCACGCCCCCGAACGTCGTGGTGTACCCGTCCGTCCGGGCGCCGGAGAGCGTGGACTGGAGTGCCTTGAAGTCGGAGGGCCGGTCCGGATCGAGGCTGATGATTCCGAAGTAGGTGGTCCGCTCCTCCGGCTCAAGCTCGAAGGTATTGTCGGCCCAGACGCCGAGGGCATCCACCGAAACCCGATCCGAAAAGCGATAGGTAACAGTGCCCTGAAGATCCGTAAAGCTCGGGCTGTAGTCGCCTTTCAGATCCTGTGTCCCGAAGAACCGTCCTGGCTGCGCGCGTCGCATCCCGAACGCCCATCCCAAGTCGCCGTCGAGGGCCGATGACTGTGCCTGCAGGCTGGCATCGAGCGTGGATATGTCGACCGATCCGTTGAGGGGCTGATCCTCGGGCTGGGCGTACTGCACGTCGAGTGCCGAGGAGAGCTTTCCGCCGTACTTGGCCGGAAAGCCTCCGGTGTAGAACGTGATGTCCGAAGCGAGGGCGGGATTCAACAGGCCCAATCCTTCCTGCTCCCCTTGTCGGGGCCGGAAGGGAAAGAAGATCTCGAAGCCGTTGATAAAGACGAGGTTCTCGTTGTAGCCTCCCCCCCGCACCGAGTACTGCTGGGTGAGCTCGTTATTGGTCGCCACGCCCGGCATGGTCTTGAGGGCGCGGAAGCCATCATTGAAGGGCGTGGGAATGTCCTGGACGTTTTCCGGATCGACCTTGTAGACGCCCGGGCGGTCGGGCACCTCTGGCCCTGTGACCGTTACCCCTTCCATCTCCATCACGGTTGAGGCAAGGGTCGCGTCGAGCCGGGTCGTCCCCTCAGTGACCGTCACCGAGTCGAGGTGCGTTGAAAAGCCGATCGCCGAGAAGCGCAGGACGTAGCGGCCGGTGGGAAGCTCCAGACGGTAGCGGCCGTCGGCGTCCGTGGCCGTGCCAAAGTCGGTGCCCCGAACCAGAACCGTGACGCCGGGCAGCGGCGCTCCCTCGACCGAGTCCGCGACGGTGCCCGCGACGGTGCCCCACGTTTGGGCCTGAGCGGATACGGACCACAGAAGACAGCACGCCCCCAGCAGGAAGACACGATACAGGCGCATTACAAGCGGTATGCGTTCGGAACGGTCCAGAGACAACTGTATCAGTCGGGCGAGGGGCAGGCGCGGGACCGATCAACAGAGCAACGAAGGGCTTGACGACCGCACGGCTGTCGGAGGCGCCCCGACCTGTCGATCACCAAGAAATTGAGCACCACCATGTGATCTGATTCCCTTCTCAAAGGTTCCCGAAGGATCTACAGGCCGATTGATTGGGGCAAGGACGAGCCGTTCCACCTACATCAAGACGACAGCGGCAAGGGCGAGCACGACAAACCCAACCGATAGGACAATCAAGTAGATGTTCAGGAGGAGAAACGCCTTGATCGTCGACTTGATGAATCCCTGGTC
>CAZBIB010000099.1:0-11144 GCA_964491575.1 uncultured Salinivenus sp.
TCTATCAGAACCTCATGAAGCTCTACGGAGGCGTGCCCGTCCTCACGGGGATCTTTGAACTGGGGGAAGGAGAAGAGCAGTATCAGGTGGGCCGGAATTCCTTCACCCATACCGTCAATAGCATTGTGTCGGACCTTGACTCCTCAGCGACGCTGCTGGAGGGCAAAGAAGTTCGGCGGCAGGGTGCCGCGACGGAGGCCGCAGCCCACGCCCTCAAGTCTCGCGTACTCCTCTTTGCGGCGAGCGACCTCTACCACGACAGTCCGTTTAGCAGCCAAACGGAATACGTGACCTATTCCTCGAGCGATACCACCCGCGAGGATCTCTGGCAGGGGGTTATTGACGCTGCCAATGCGGTCGGGAATGCAGGCTATAGCCTTGGGGAGGACCTCTCGTCCGAGGAGTACCATGAGCTCTTTACGACCGGAAATCCGAATTCCATCTGGGCGCGCTACTTCGACGCGAATGCGGGCTTTGCACACAACCACTCCCAGTGGGTGAGTCCGAACGGGTACTTCTCCTGGTCGGGCGACACGCCGACGCAGCAGCACGTGAACGCCTACGAGATGGAGGACGGCTCCGACTTTCAGTGGGAAGGAGGAGACCCGACCCCCACGAATCCCGAGGAGCAAGAACCGGATCGACAGCCTGTGGATGCCGACAACCCGTATGACAACCGGGATCCGCGCTTCTACGCCAACATCCAATACAACGGTGCCGATTGGCGGCAGCGTCCGACAGGTACGCCCCGCTCAACCGACCCGGTGGGTGTGATTCAGACCGGTCGGTACGAGATGCCGGGGGAAGACGGCATGGTGAGCGGCCTCGACACGGATGCGGGCCCGCAGTCCTGGAACGCCTCGCGAACCGGGTACAACCTACGGAAGTTTGTGGACCGGACTGTTGTGCCCCACCAGGAGCAGGCGTACAACTCCTGGATCCACATCCGC
This sequence comes from uncultured Salinivenus sp., assembly GCA_964491575.1. Taxonomy (GTDB): domain Bacteria; phylum Bacteroidota; class Rhodothermia; order Rhodothermales; family Salinibacteraceae; genus Salinibacter. The sequence goes on from CAZBIB010000099.1 coordinate 951, forward strand.
TACGCCGAGGTGCTGCTCAACAAAGCGGAGGCTCACGCGGAGCTTGGAGAAACGGGACCCGCCCAATCGGCGCTGAATGAGGTCCGGAGCAGAGTGGGTATGCCGGACGTGAGTGCGTCTGCGCAGGCCCAGCTCATAGAGGAAATTCGACAGGAGCGTGAGGTCGAGCTTGCCTTCGAGGGACACCGCTACTTCGACGTGCGCCGCTGGAAGATGGGAGAGGAGGCCTACCAGGATGCCCACGGCATCGAGATTACTGGCGAGGTCGAAGGAAGTCCGAATCCGGATCTGACCCTGGGGGAGTTGATCGCCCAGGACCATTACAACTATCGCTACAAGGTCGTCAATCGTCAGGAGCGAGAGTGGCAGGATAAAAATTACTTCCTGCCGATCTCGAACGACGAGATGAACCGGAATCCGAATCTGACGCAGAATCCCGGCTACTAGGTTTGAGGGGCATCCCGGAACGGGCCCGGTTCCGGCCTCTTCCCTTCCAGACGTCCAATCCTCGCCCGGTCCGCAACGCCTGTGGGCCGGGCGTGCGGACGTAGATAGGTCCCCGCGCCCGCTGTAGGGCTCCATTCCCTCTGTCCTTCCGACGGCTCATGCATGACGGGCTCGGCCTGCTAAAACCCGCCAATCTCCCACATGGCCCTCACGGCCTGCGCCTGCGACTATGTTGTGAAGGAGAGGAAGCGGGTCAATCTCTCTAGTTCGATTTGTCCCTCGACGGAGGGCATTGCTGGGAACGTCGGAGGAGGATGGGAGGGAGGCAGCCATCCGTTCGAAGCGTATGCGTCGTAAGGATTGGCTTCCTCTCGCACGGTCTTGCACTCTGTACAGCTTCAGTACTCTGCTACAACCACGAATCACACATGGATCGACGTCGATTTCTTCAGCGAAGTGCTCTGGCAGGAGGGACGCTCCTCGGGACGACCGGGACGGCGCGGGCCGGTTTGTCTTCCGTGCTCGGCTCTGAGCCGGCCGACTTTCACCTTAACTATGCGCCCTCCCCGGGGCAGTTCGAGGCGCTTGCCGGTTCGGATCCGGTCGACCAGATTGCGTTCATGGCCGAGCAGGGCTTTACTGCCTTCGAGGACAATGGGATGAAGGGCCGCTCCCGACGGGAGCAGACCCGAATTGCCGATGCCCTACGAGAGCACGACATGCAGATGGGGGTATTTGTGGCCCATTCGATTAGCTGGGAGGAGCCGGCCCTGGTGACCGGCGAGGCGGAGCCGCGCCGACAGTTTCTGGACGAAATCCGCGAGTCCGTGGAGGTGGCCGATCGGGTCGACGCCACGTGGATGACGGTGGTGCCGGGCGCCCGCGACCTTCGCCTCGATCCGGGATACCAGCGAGCAAACCTCGTGACGGTGCTTCGAGAGGCCGTGGAGATTCTCGAACCGCACAATTTGGTGATGGTACTCGAGCCGCTCAACAATCGGCGGGACCATCCGAACCAGTTTCTCACCCACACCGCGCAGGCCTACGAGATCTGCCGCGCGGTCGACAGCCCCGCCTGCAAGATCCTGTACGACGCCTATCACCAGCAGATCACGGAAGGCAACCTGATACCAAACTTCGATGCGGCGCGGGAGGAGATTGCCTACGTTCAGGTGGGGGACAATCCAGGTCGCAACGAGCCGACAACCGGCGAGATTAACTTCCGGAATTTCTTCAAGCACCTCTACGAAGAGGGGTACGACGGCGTCATTGGGATGGAGCACGGCGTGTCCGGCGAGGGCGAGGCCGGGGAGAAGGCCGTAATCGATGCGTACCGGATGTGTGACTCCTTTGAAGTGTGAGGGGGCAGGGTTCTCTCCGGCGGGGGATATTTCCAGCGTACGATCGGGCCTGCACGGACCTACAGAAGAGCGAATCGAAATTTGAAATCACTTAGTTCCTCTGAGTGGCCGGGCGAATGTACGCGCGGGCCGACGGGTAGTGCTCGTCGAGGAAGGCGCGTCCGGCATCGGGGCCGAGGACTCCGACGGTGGTCGCGAGGCCGTCGGCCGTCGTGCCGTTCTCCGCGACGACGGTGACAAGAAGGCGATGGGTGAGGCCGATTCCCGTTCGGGGGTCGACGACGTGGGAGTACCGGGTCCCGTCGATATCGACGAACTGGTGGGTGTCGCCGGATGTGGAGACGGCAGCATGGGCGAGGTGAAGCGATCGCGCCCTCCCTTCGGGACCGGCGCCCGGGAGCCGAACTTGCCATCCGGATCGGTCAGGCGGCGGGCCGCTCATCACGATGTCGCCGCCTGCCTCGATCATGGCGCGAGACACGCCTTCGGCAGACAGGGTGTCGAGGGCCCGATCCAAAATATACCCTTTTGCAATCCCCCCTACATTGAGCTGCATGGAATCAGCGGTAAGTTGGACCGTTCGGTTCTCCTTCAGATGCACTTTGGTCCAGCCGACGCGGGCCGAGGCGCGGCGCAGGGCTGACGAGTCGGGCAGTTCGCCCTCCTCGCGGGCCGTTGCCCAGAGATCGAGGTATGGTTCGGCCGTCACGTCGAAGGCCCCGCCGGACTGGCGGGCCAGGCGCTGGGCGTGCCGAAGCACGCGGAAGAGTGGGCGACTTACAGGCATCGGTCTCTCGCCAGCTCGACGGGAGAGCCGATTGAGTTCACTCGACGATCGATAACTGCTCAACACATTCTCCAGATCCTCCATGAGACGAAACGCAGCTTGTCCAGCGCGCCGCGCCGTCGTGTCGTGGGGAGCATACAGGACCACCCGCACCGCCATGCCCATTCGAGTCTGCCGGTACTCGAACCGTTGAAGGGACTCCTGCGCTCGGGCGGACGAGGCGCACAGGCAGGCGACGAGCGCCAGGAGGTGGGCCAGCCGGACCGAGTACGCGGTCATGTTTCACTGATTTGATAGACGAACGAGAAACGCTATGCGAACGATTATGGTGACGAGCGTTCTTGCAGTCCTCTTTGGGGCTGGACTTGCCGGGCCGGGGCCTGGGGAACGCCGTGCCGGATTGGAAGGCCCCCCGGTCCACGACGACACGCTGAACGCCTACACTGAGACGGTTTCCGGCACGATTATCGAATTCGAAATGATTCCGGTTCCTGGCGGTTCCGTGACGATCAACGGGACGGAGCGCTCCGTCGGCCCCTTCTGGATGGCAAAGACAGAGGTGCGCTGGGACGCCTATGACACCTATCGGCTCGACGAGGACTTGGAGGGCCTCGACAGTGAGGAGGCCGACGCGATTTCCCTGCCGAGCAAGCCCTACGGCTTCGGAAACGAGATTCCGGGCTTTGGACAGGAAGAGTATCCGGTGCTCTCCGTCGCGCGCAATGCAGCGCAGGAGTTTGCGAAGTGGCTCTCGGCCCAGACCGATCACACGTATCGGCTGCCTACCGCGGCGGAGTGGAAGCACGCCTGTCAGGTGGGGCACGGCACGCCGGAGGACTGGAGCCCCGATGAACTTGCGCAATACGCGTGGTTTGAGGGCAACGCCGAGAAGACGGCACATCCGGCAGCGTCTCTCGAACCAAATGAGCTGGGCGTCTACGACCAACTCGGAAATGCGGCGGAACTGGTGGCGCCGCAAGAGGGCGACGAAGACCAGGAGACAGAGGTGTGGGGCGGCTCCTATCAGAGTCCGGCCGCGGAGACGCACTGCTCGGCCCGGCGCCAGAAGGTTCCTGCGTGGCAGGAGTCCGATCCCCAGCTTCCGAAGAGCAAGTGGTGGCTGTCTGACGCCCAGTTTGTGGGATTTCGCCTCGTCCGGGCGCCAGGCGGATCCTAAACGGGAATCCGTCGACGAGCGAGAGCATCCAGCACGGTTTTTTTTCATTTAACAAACACTACGAACCATGAGTGACGATCAGAACACGTTTGACGGCATTACGAGACGAGATTTCGTGAAACGAAGCACCATTGCGACGGCCGGAATGTCGGCGGGACTGATGGCGTCGGGGAATTTTGCCTATGCCGACGGGACCGACACCATTCGGGTGGGACTCGTCGGGTGCGGCGGACGAGGGACCGGGGCCGCCCACGACTGCTATCGATCCTCCGAGGGCGTGGAACTCGTGGCGATGGGAGACCTCTTCCAGGACCGGATGGAGGAATCGAAGGGACAGCTCGAAGAGCGCCTCGGCGAGAGCTTCAAGGTCGATCAGGACCACACCTTCCTTGGGTTCGATGCCTACGAAAAGGTCATTGCGAGCGATGTCGATCTCGTCATTTTTGCGACGCCTCCGGCGTTCCGTCCCACCCACCTGCGGGCCGCGATTGAGGCCGGGAAGCACGTCTTCATCGAGAAGCCCGTGGCCACGGATCCGACTGGCATCCGGTCGGTGATGGAGTCAGCCGAAATGGCCGACAAGAAGGGGTTGGCTATTGTTGCGGGCACGCAGCGTCGTCACGATCCAGCCTACCGGGCGGCGATGAAGCGCATCCACGACGGGGCAATCGGCGAAGTCAAGGCGGCCCAGGTGTACTGGAACCAGGGCGGACTCTGGCATCACGAGCGGGAGCCCGGCATGAGCGACATGGAGTGGCAGGTGCGGAACTGGCTCTACTTTACCTGGCTCTCCGGCGACCACATCGTTGAGCAGCACGTCCACAACATTGACGTGGCCAACTGGGCGCTGCAGGCCCACCCGGTCAAGGCCCTCGGCGTGGGCGGCCGGCAGGCCCGCACCGATCCCTCCTACGGCCACATCTTCGACCACTTCGGCATCGAGTTCCAGTATGAGAATGGCGCTCGCGTCTACAGCATGTGCCGCCAGCAGGAAGGTACGCCGTCCCGCGTCGGTGAGCACATCATCGGAACCAAGGGAACCAGCGATGCCCACTCCCAGATTCAGGGGACGACCAACTGGACGTACGAGGGGGAGGATGTGAACCCGTACGTGCAGGAGCACGCCGACCTCGTGTCCAGCATCCGCGCGGGGGAGCCCCTCAACGAGGGGAAGCGCGTGGCCGAGAGCGTCCTTACAGCCATCATGGGCCGCGAGGCGGCCTACACGGGACAAGAGATTACGTGGGAGCAGATTCTCAATGCGGAGTTGGACCTCGTACCCGAGCGCTTCGAGTTCGGCTCGAGGCCGATTCCCGACGTGCCCAAGCCCGGCCAGACGACGCTGACCCGGGGGGTAAAGGGGAAAAAGGCAGCTGCTGCCGACGAGTAGGCTTCGGGCTTCCGCACTGGAGGGCGGGGGCGTTTCGTCCCGTCCTCCGTCCTCTTGGGGGGCTCCACCGCCTGCCCCAGGGCCTGGCGACAGAAGTTTCCTTGGGAGGAGCATTCCTGCCGGTAGTGCCTGCTTCCAGCTCCTTCCGAAACGCCCCAAGGGACTTGGTGCCGCCGTGCTCTCGGGCGTCTTCGATGGACTCCCAGGCGTATTTCACGTCGGTGGTGTCCTCCAGCTTCCGGATTCAGGTCTTCGATCGAGACGAGCGCCGCGACCGGCTCTCCGTGACACGTGAGTCTAAACGCCATGCTGAAGAATCCGGCGGCATGGGACCCGTATCAGTCTCCCCCTACCTGACTGTTCCTGGTGGCATTGATCTTTTCCGGCAGGAGCATCTTCTTATTCCTATGATCACCTTGTTTTTTCGGTGCCTCTCCGGGTTGGCTGATCGGAGGATCGCTTCTGCTCTCAGGTTTTCCTTCTCCGATGGATGATGTCTTCGCTCTCCATATTCTGTGCATGCTCGCACTTCTGGGGACGGCGGCCCCACCAGCTTCGGCCCAGGAGGATGACCGCGACCCGTCGGCCCGCATCGACTCCGTGTTGCAGCGCATGACGCTGGAGGAGAAGGTAGGCCAGATGACGCAGATCACGCTCGGCGTGGTGACGGACGGGCAGACGGAGGAGGCTGGCGATGCTCCGCCCCGCCCCACGCTCGATCCGGAGTCGCTCCGCGAGGCAATCGTGGAGCACCACGTCGGCTCCCTCCTGAACGTGGCCGACAATGCCCTCTCGCCCGAGCAGTGGCGCGACCTCATCGGGCAGATTCAGAACGTCGCCACCGAGGAGACACGCCTCGGAATCCCCATCCTGTACGGCATCGACTCGGTGCACGGGGCGAACTACGTCGCCGGGTCCACCATCTTCCCGCAGAACATCGGACTGGCGGTCACCTTCGATCCGTCGCTCGCGCGGCAGGCAGGCGCCATTACGGCGCGGGAGACGCGGGCGTCTCACTTGCCGTGGAACTTTGCGCCGGTGGTGGATCTAGGGCGCAAACCCCAGTGGCCCCGCTTCTACGAAACCTTCGGGGAGGACCCGTACCTCACGCGGCAGATGGGCGTGGCCGCGGTGGAGGGCATGCAGGGGGGCGACGTGAGCGACGGCACCCGCGTGGCGAGCACGCTCAAGCACTACGTCGGTTACTCCGGACCCACCAGCGGGCTCGACCGCACCACCGCCCAGATTCCGGAGCGGCTTCTGCGGAGCCACTACCTGCCGCCGTTCCGGGCCGCCGTGGAGGCAGGAGCGAAGACCATCATGGTCAACTCCGGCGACGTGAACAGCATTCCGGTCCATGCCAGCGAATTTCTGCTGACCGACGTGCTCCGTGGTGAGCTTGCGTTCGATGGCCTCGTGGTGACCGACTGGCGCGACGTGTTGAAGCTGCACGATGTCCACCGCACTGCCGAGACGACCAAAGACGCCGCCCACCAGGCGCTCGACGCGGGAATCGACATGTGCATGGTGCCCTACGACTACAGCTTCTACGACGACGTGCTGGCGCTGGTGGAGGAGGGAGAAGTCTCGGAGGCGCGCATCGACGAATCGGTGCGGCGCATCCTCCGGCTGAAGGCCGAGGTCGGCTTGCTTGAATCGGCCGCGCCCCCTGAAGAGACTGGGCCAGTGAACACGGAAGAAGACCAGCAGGCGAACCTGGAGGCGGCGCGCAAGAGTCTGACGCTGCTCAAGAACGAGAACGACATCTTGCCACTCAGCGACGACGCTGACGTGGTGGTAACAGGGCCGGCCGCCACCTCCGTCCCGGCCCTTACCGGGGGCTGGACCTACACGTGGCAGGGCAATGGCGCCGCCAACATTTCGCCTCACAGCCAGACGCTCCTCGACGCCCTGCAGGCCCGCGACGCGTCTGTGACGCACGCGGCGGGCGCGACGTTCGACTCGCTCACTACCGTGGACGCGGCGGTGGAGGCGGCTCGCGGCGCCGATGCCGTGGTGTTGGCGGTGGGGGAGGACGCCTACGCCGAGAAGCCAGGCGACATCCGCGACCTGCGGCTGCCGGACGCGCAGATCGAGCTGGTCGAGGCCATCGCCGAAACCGGGACGCCGGTCGTGGCCGTGGTGGTGGAGGGGCGCCCGCGTCTCATGCCGTCGGTCTTCGAGCAGTCCGAAGCAGCGCTGATGGCGTACCAGCCGGGCATTCAAGGAGCGCGAGCAATCGCGGAGGTGCTCTACGGCGACGTGAGCCCGAGCGGACGGTTGCCCTTTGCCTACCCGAAGGACCCAAGCGTGACTGTGCCCTACGACGCCCCCGTGACGAGTCGGCTGGGGGCGGCCCAGGATTCGATCGTTTACGAGCCGCAGTTTCCGTTCGGCCACGGGCTCAGCTACACGTCGTTCGAGTACAGCGATCTGCGCCTCTCGGCCGATACGCTGCGCTCCGGCGGAACGGTCACCGTGTCGCTGGACGTGGCGAACACAGGATCGCGCGAGAGTGGCCACAGCGCGCTCCTCTTCGCGTCGGACCGGCGCGCCTCGGTGGTCCCGCGGGGGAGGCGGCTCAAAGGCATGGAACGCCTCCGGTTGGCGCCGGGGGACTCGGAGACGATCCAGTTCGAGGTTGCGCCCTCCGATCTCACGATCATCGGGCGAGACATGGAGCCGGTGACGGAGCCCGGTACGTTCCAGCTTACGGTCGGCGAGCAGAGCACGACGATCGAGTATGTGGGCGAGGCGCCGTAGTGAGCGGTGCCCTCTGGACGACATTCCTCTGAACGACATTTCCCAGACCTTCCCCTCCGATGAAGCGTGTCTTTGCCGTCGCTCTCGCTGCTCTCTTCATTCTGGGAAATACTCTGTTGCCCGCCACTGCACAGGACGGCCCCAGCCAGATCCGTCTCAATCAGGTCGGGTTTCCTCCGGACGCGCCGAAAACCGCGATCGTTGTAGGCGCGCCGGATACGTCCGCTCATGTCGTCCGCTCGACGGGCGACACCGTGCAGAGCACCCCGCTCGGCCCGGCGGAATCCTGGAAGCTATCGGGGGAAACGGTGCGACAGGCGTCGTTTTCGGCGGTCGAGCGCTCCGGCACGTACCGGCTTGTGGTGCCTGGCGTCGGGCGGTCGCATCCGTTCCGGATTGAGGAGCGAGCGCTCCGGCCCGTCGCCCGCGCCGCGCTCAAGGGCTACTACTTTCAGCGCGTCTCTACCGCTCTGTCGGAGCGATACGCTGGCCGCTGGGCCCGCCCCGCCGGGCATCCGGACGACAGCGTGCGTGTGCACCCATCGGCGGCCTCCGACGCTCGTCCCGCAGGCACGCGCATCGCCGCGCCGAAGGGCTGGTACGATGCTGGCGACTACAACAAGTACGTCGTCAACTCGGGCATCAGCACCTACACGCTGCTGGCGCTCGCCGAGCACGCGCCAGAGGTGGCGGCAGGATTGGAGACCGACATCCCTGAGAGCGGCAACGGCGTGCCGGACGTGTTGGATGAGGCGCTCTGGAACGTGCGCTGGATGAGGGGCATGCAGGCCCCCGACGGTGGCGTGTACCACAAACTCACGCACGCCTCCTTCTCCGGCATGGTGATGCCCCACGAGGCCACCGCGCCGCGCTACGTGGTTCAGAAGAGCACCGCCGCGGCGCTGGACTTTGCCGCCGTCATGGCGCAGGCGGTCCGCGTGCTGGAAGGACAGGGCGCTGTGCCGCCTCGCCGCATCGACTCGATGCGCACCTCGGCGGTGGCGGCCTGGCAGTGGGCCCGCCAGCACCCCGACCGAGTCTACGACCAGCGCGCCCTCAACCGCGAGTACGACCCCGACGTCACGACCGGCGCCTACGGCGACGACGAGCTTGCCGATGAGTTTGCCTGGGCCGCCGCCGAGTTGGCCGTAACCACCGGGGCCGACAGCTTCCTCGTCGCGGCCTCGCCCCTGGCGGAGGTCCCTTCCGTGCCCGGCTGGCCGAATGTGCGGGCGCTGGGCTGGTACACCCTCCTGGAGCACCGCGACGCCGTCGCGTCCGCCGTAGACACTGCGGCCCTCAGGCGTCGCTACCTCCGGTTTGCCGACCGGCTCGTGGCGGCCCGCGCAGAAGTGCCGTACGGGACCGTGATGGGGCACGAGAGGGGAGACTTCGCGTGGGGCAGCAACGGCGTGGCAGGCAATCAGGCGATGGCACTGCTTCAGGCCTACCGCCTCACCGGCGCGACGAAGTACCGCGATGCTGCCCTCAGCAACGTCGACTACCTGCTGGGCCGCAACGCCACCGGCTTCAGCTTCCTCACCGGAAGGGGAGGCAAAACCCCGATGCACATCCACCACCGCTCCTCCGAGGCCGACACCGTGAGGGCCCCCGTGCCCGGGCTTCTGGCGGGCGGGCCCAATCCCGGCCAGCAGGACCGGGAGAACTGCAACGACAATGGCGTGACGTATCCATCCGATCGCCCGGCCCGCTCGTACGTGGACGCGCTCTGCAGCTACGCCTCCAACGAGATCACGGTCAACTGGAATGCCCCGCTCGTGTACGTCGCCGCCCTGCTTGACGCCGCCTACGCCGAATAAGAATCACTCTGCATGATTCGCACCCGCCCCCCGCGGCACACCACGACGTCGAAAACAGCCGTTCTCCTTCGTCCCGTCTCCACCCGCGGGATCGCGCTTTTCGTTCTTCTGTGTTTGGGGCTCGCAGGGCTTGGACTTCCACAGTCTAGTTTTGCGCAGTTTGCCGAGCCGACCGACCCGCAGGACCCGCCGGCCTGGGAGAATCCGCAGGTGAATGGAAAACATCGGCTCCCGGCCTGCGCTACGCTTCACCCGTACCCGAGCGTGGAGGCGGCCCTGGCCAACGAAGGCTCTCCCTGGAAGAAGTCGCTCAACGGACGCTGGAAATTCGACTACGCCCCGAATCCCCCGGAAGCGCCGGACGACTTCTTCACCCCCGACGCGAGCGTGGAGGACTGGGATGAGATTCCCGTTCCGTCCAACTGGGAGCTCGAAGGCTACGGCGTCCC
>CAZBIB010000100.1:0-10944 GCA_964491575.1 uncultured Salinivenus sp.
TTTTTGCGATAGCGTTACCTGTTGGAAGCAACAAGCCCAAACAGATCTCCATGCGGTTCACGTAGGGCCCTGTACCCTCCAGAGCTACCCTGGTTACTCCTCCGGAAGTGGGCTCTTCTCGGGGTCCCACTGCTGAATCATCTCATGCACCCCGTCCAGGTGCGCCTGCATCCGCTCCCCGGCCAGCGACTCGTCTTGGGCACGGATTGCGTCGAGAATGGCGAGGTGCTCATTGTGGTCCTTCTCCCGGCGGCCGTAGATGTTGAGAATCGTGCGCTGCTCGTGTTCAAAGAGGTTAGACAGCACCTCGAGAATTTGGGCCACCACTAAATTCCCAGAGGCGACCGCAATCTCTCGGTGAAACGACATGTTCGTTTCGGTCAGGATCTTATCATCGTCGATTTTCTCCCCGGCCGTCCTCAGCAGTTCCTCCATGCGATCAACGTTCTCGGGAGAGGCATTTTGCGCGGCCAGCCGGGCCGATGTCGTCTCGACAGGAATGCGGGCCTCGACAAGGTCGAGCAGGACTTCTTTCGAGACATCTCCAAAAAGAAGCGGGTTCGACACGAGGAGCAGATCTTCACTGCTCTGAATGTAGACCCCCGATCCATGCTTCACTCGCAGGACGCCTAGAGTCTCGAGCTTCTTGAGGGCTTCCCGAAGGGTGGGGTGCCCAACCCCGAACTGCTCCGACATGTCGCTGATCGTGGGGAGCCGGTCCCCAGCTTCATAGTCGCCCTCCCGAACCATACGGGCAATTCGTTTGGCGATCTTGTCTGCCAGCGTCGATTTCGCGAGGGGTCCAAAATCCGTTTCCATGATCTTAAGTGCGTGTGCAGGGCTTAACCGATGGGGGTTTTAGTGCTGGACCAATCTGGATTTTCCCAGTGCTTATTGATCAGGCCTGAAAAGCTTTCGTGCGTTCATTACAGGGACGGAGATTTTTCCAATCAGATCCCTGGGGCGTGTGGAAATTTAAGGTCCTTGTAATACTCAAGACTGTGGGCGGGTTGTTCGTACCGGTCCGGAATCGGACGCCGCGAGAAGGTTTGAAAGTACTGCAAGCAGGCGTCGCGCCACCAGATGGCCTCCTGCTCCTGGACCTCAAGAAGGGTCTCGGTCTGCGAGTAGCGCTCCTCGTCAATCATGCCTTCGAGCCCGGCCCACTGCTCCTGCATCCAGCGCACGGTATCTACGCCCGCGTTGTAGTGGTGCACCATCTCCCTCCAGAGCGTGCGACCGGAGTCCATCTCGTAGTCCCACGGCACGTGGTGAAACCAGAGGAGATACCTCTCCGGGATCTGCTCACGATCGTTGAAGATCTTCTTGACGGGCGGATGGTACTGGCTGACCGCATTGGAGCCGGAAGTGGACCGGTTGAAGCCAATGCCGGTCGAATCGGCGCGGTGGTAGTAGACGGAGGTCCAATCGCGCCGCCCCACGTCCTCGACGTCCACCCACGGCGCCGGTCCGTAGTGGTGGTCGGCTCCCATGATGTGATGCAGCCCGAGCGGCGTCATGTAGTTGACCGCTGCCTCGCGGGAGGCCATCATCATGTCTGTGACAGTCTCGACGAAGCTCGAATCGTTGGGGAAGGTGCGCCGGATCCACTCCCGGGCGATGGCCTCCGTATCGGCCCCCGGCTCCCAGGCGAGCTTCCCGAAGACGTACCAGTTGGCCTGGTTGAAGTGGGAACCGGTCCAGTCGCGGCTCGTGCCGATATTCGACACGCCCGCCATGCCAGTGCGTTCGTAGTCGTGCACTGAGCCGTCGACGACTTTTGCGACAGTCGACCCCTCCCCTTTCGCGTACGTGTCGGCCTCCAGCACCTCCTCGTAGTACGGGCCCATGTAGACGAGGTGCGTGGCGAAGCCCAGGTACTCCTTCGTGATCTGGAACTCCATCATCAGCGGCGTCTCGGGCATGGCACCGAAGAGCGGATGGAACGGCTCCCGCGGCTGAAAGTCGATGGGACCGTTTTTGACCTGGAGGAGCACGTTGTCGCGAAACTCGCCGTCGAGCGGCGTGAACTCGTTGTAGGCCTGCTTGGCCCGGTCTGTGGGCACCTCGTTGCTGTAGACGAAGGCGCGCCACATGACGATACCCTCGTGCGGGGCGAGGGCGTCGGCGAGCATGTTGGCGCCCTCAGCGTGGTTGCGGTCGTATTCGTGGGGGCCCGGCTGGCCCTCGGAGTCGGCCTTCACCAGAAAGCCGCCGAAGTCGGGGATGCGCTCGTAGATCTGGTTGACCTTTTCCCGCCACCACTTCCGCACCTTCGGGTTGAGGGGGTCGGCCGTGTCCAGACCGCCAATTTCCATCGGCGCGCTAAATCGGGCGGTGAGGTATACTTGAATGCCGTACGGCCGGAAGACCTCCGCCAGCGCCGCCACCTTGTCCAGATAGCGGGGCGTAAGGACAGTTGCGTCCGCGTTTACGTTCGTGAGCACCGTCCCGTTGATGCCGAGCGAGGCGTTGGCACGGGCGTAGTCGGTGTAGCGCGATTTTTTGTGCTCGGGCAGGTTCCACCAGTCCCAGATCGAGAAGCCTGCATAGCCGCGCTCGACGGTGCGGTCGAGGTTGTCCCAGTGGTTGAGCACGCGGTGCTCCACGTTCGGCGCGTCCACGATGTCGAGGTCCTGCACAGGATCGTGCGTTTGCAGCCGCTTCAGCATCCGGAAGACACCGTAGAGTGCCCCGACATCTTCATTGGCCGCGATGACGGTTTGGGTGCCTCCTTCTGCCTGAACGGTCCGAAGGACGAAGCCCTCGGGACCCGCCTCCCGGAGAGCGGCCTCGAGATCCATCTCGGCAATCCGGGAAGAGGTCTCGGGCGTGCCAACGAGCACAGTCTCGTCTTTCGGGGCATCCACGGTTGGGACATCCGTGGCGAGCAGGCCCGCGAGGCCGCGCTTCAATTCCTCCTCAGCGACATCGAGCGTCGCGGAGGTGCCGGCGACGTGGATCGACGAGAGCGCCGACCGGTACTCCGCCAGCCTCTCAGCGTCTTCGATGCGGTCGTAGCGCAGCCAGAGCCGGTAACCGTCGTCGGCGTGCGCGGTGGGGCTTGCCGGCGCAAAGACGAGTGCAAAGAGTGCGGCGAAGACAGCTACACGAGTCCGCGGCATAAGCGGGGTGGAACGTTGGTCGCGAAGAAGAACACCGCCGTCAGGCGACGGCAGCAAAGCTTGTGAGATCGGGGGCGTGTGCCGGTTCGCAGGGAACCACTAGGGCTCCAGATAGCGCTCGGCAAACGTCAAAAACACCGGCCAGTCGGGGAGGGCGGGGGAAGGCTGTCCGGAGTGGTAACGCCCACTCGCCCCATCATGCGCCGGTGATGGGTCGCCGATTCGGCGCGGATCTTTGCACGGTAGGCCTCCCGTTCCTCGTCCGTCATGTTCTGTGGATCTACGTCCTGGGGATCCACCTCCTGCGCGTCGACCGACGCCAACATCACAAGTAGAACCGAGAGGAGCAGGGCGAAGCGGGCAACTCTCAATCCTGGCTGCGTTTCCGTACGCGCAAGTTGTGATTGCATTTCTCGTAGAGTCGTGGGGGGTGAGAAGGCACTGTGCCTATCGAAGACGTCCCACACGCACCTGTAACGGTGCTTATTCGGAGCGCACGTCCAGCTCGAACGGCCCGGCCGGCCAGCCGCCGCGGTCGTAGAGCGTGCACACCGGACTGTCGGCCCAGCAGTAGCGGACGCGGGTGGCCGGACGTTCCATCTCGGCCTGGAGGTGCACCTGTTGCCCATCGATGTCGGCGTCGGCGTAGTGGCAGTCGCCGGACTCATCGCTGCAGAGCTCGAAGCCGATCGGCGTGGTGTGGCTCCGTGCCACAAGGCCGTCCTGCACACCCTCGAAGGTGACCGTGACGGCTCCCTCCGACTGGCGCGTCGCACGAACCGGGACGGGGCCGGACGGCGGAACGTCCGCGCCGTACACGACGTGCCGGGCCGCCCGCTTGAGCCGCCGCCCGACCTCCTCCTTGTTCGGCGGATGGATGTCGTAGGAGGTCCCGATGTCAATCGTGACGGCCAGCGCGGCGTTGGGATCGTCGCGAACCGCGAGGCGCTGGGCCTCCCGCAGCGCCGCCCAGTTCGACTCGGTCGGCTCGGTGGGAACGGACCCGTAGTTGGCGAGCTGTACCACCAGCACGGGTAAGTTCTCGCCGAAGGTGTCCCGCCACTGCGCCATCAGCGCGTTGAGCTTGGGCCGGTACGCCTCGGGGTTTCCCGTGTCGGACTCTCCCTGATACCAGAGCACACCCCGAATGCCATAGTCTCCAAGCGGGGCTACCATGCCGTTGTGAAGCGTGGAAAGCCCACCGGTCGACTGCCACGGGGTGCGGGGGGGCATTCCAACGTCCGACACGACCTTCTTGTAGCGCCACTGTTCGAAGGGCACTCGCTCTCCCGTTCCGGCCACGAGCACACGCCGCCCAGGTTCAACCTCCAGCAATCCCCCCGCTCCGTAGGTGTTGGCCACGTTCAGCACCACCACGTTCGTGCCCGCCTGCAGGTGCTCGGCTGGAACGGCGTAGGTTCGATCGGTGCCGTAGCCGAACGTGTTGCCCACCACGTGCCCGTTGATCCAGGTCTGGTCGATCTCGTCGATCGGCCCGAGGGACAGGACGGCCCCCTGCCGAGCCTGCGCCGCCGTAAGCTCAACGGTGGCTCGGAACCAGACCATGCCGTGGAAGCCCTCCATTCCCTCCCACTCCGTCCAATTGCCCAGCCCCTCCGGCGCCCGCGACCAGTCGTCCCTCATGGAGGGGCGCCACGGCTCCTCCCCCTGGGCGTCGTCGCTGGCCGCGCGCCACCACGATTCCCACTGCTCGCCGAACGTCCGTTGCGCAGCGCGTGGATCATCGGTGTACTGATTGAGGAGCGACAGCATCTCATCGTGTTCGCCCAGCTCGCCCAGCGTTTCCGTGCTCATCCACGCCTGGATCTTCGATCCGCCCCAGGAGCTCTGAAGCAGTCCGATGGGAACTTCCACCGTCGGCTGCAGGGACCGGGCAAAGTAGTAGCAGGTGGCCGACCAGTCGTCCACGGTTTCAGAGCTCGCTATTTCCCACGACACCGAGCCCGGAAGCGACTGGATCGGGGTGGCGCTGGATGTCTGGGGCACCGTCAGCATCCGGATGTGCTTGTTGCTCGCCCGCCGAATCTCTGAGGGGGAATCCAGCGTCCGACTCACAGGAAGCACCATGTTCGACTGCCCGGAGCAGAGGTACACATCGCCCACCTGGACATCGGTTACAACCTGCACGCCCCCGCTGGACGACCGGGCGACGAGCCGATGGGGGCCTCCGGCCGGCAGTGCTGGCAGGCGTGCCGACCACGCGCCGTCCAGACCCGCCTGCGCCTCCGCTCTCTCCCCAGCTACAGTCACGATGACTGTCTCCCTCGGCGCGGCCATGCCCCATACGCGAACCGTCGTGTCGCGCTGAAGCACAACGTGATCTTGAAAAACGGGGCTGAGAAGCGAGGACGCATCCTGCGCCGCACACGGAATCGCGCCGAGGAGCGTCCCAAAGAAAATGGCCATCACTCCCCGGCTGATAGGGATTCGTGTCATTGCAGGTCGAGAGCGTCTCCAAATGACTTAGGAAAGTACTTCCGTCTCATATAGTAAGTTCATTTTATGAATGTGTCTAGACAGAATCAATATCTCTTGGAAAGCGGGCATCCCTATCAATCGGACGGGCGAGGCGGCGACCGTCGTCGGAGATCTCAAGTGAAGGCAGCGATTTGGATTGGGCATGGGCCGATCCGAGAATAAGATCGATCCAAACCACCGGCACGAGTACCAGTGCCAGCAGTCGGAAGCGTGTGGACGAGGAAAAGTCTGGAGTCAATGACGAAGAGTTTGGAGTCATTGATGACAACACTGAGATCGAAAGCACAAGTATAGCTCACTCAGAGACAACGAGGGGTTCCCGCTCAAACACCAATTGGTGTCGGTCTCTCCCATCCCCTCGAATTAATACCAATTGCGAGATTTCGATGTGCATTTCTGCTCCAATATGTCTACGTAGGGACGACCGGCGGGTCGTCCCTACAACGAGGTATGGTCCACAATTCATCTAAAGCGCCGCGAGTGTTCTTCAAATTACGAACCCGCTCCAGCCTTGGGGTGCTTGATAACGACAGTGTGCTGGTCGGGGGAGATCGGAGCGGTTTGTTGTTGTCCATTGGGCCAGGTTACCTCGATCTCGGCGGGTGCTTTGGCCGTCCCCAGCACCTGCACGGCGCTGTTCTGCGACCAGTAGCCCGACCCCGCCTGGATGGGGCGCAGCGGTCCTTTGCTCCCGTCCTGATAGACGACCCGGACGCTGGAGCCGTACGCCTCCTGGTTGGCGGGCGGCCCCTGCAGGCGCACCTGGAGGCCCTGCTCCGGCGTCTGGTTTTGGTAGAGCTTCGTCGCAGCCCCGTTCTGCGACACCGCGAGGTCCACCCGCGCGTCGTGGTTGAAGTCGCCGAGCGCCGCGCCGCGCTGCTCGCCGTAGATTTTGATGCCCGACTGCGTGCCGCTGACCGGGGTAAAGTCGCCGGTTCCGTCGCCACGCAACCAGAGCCCGCGTCCGGCATCCTGACGCGGCGTGAGTTTGGGAAGGGCGAAGAGGTTTTGGCTGAGGAAGAGGTCCTCGTTGCCGTCGTTGTTGAAGTCGGCGACCCCGGCGTAGAACGCAGGGGCGAACTGCGCCTTCGGCGGCAAGGGGCGAGCAGTAAACCCGTCGCCGGTGTTCACGAAGACCGTATGCTTCAGGGTCGTGATCTCCTTTGCCGGTATGTCGCCAGCGGGCCGGCCGGTGAGGTCCGACACCGACGCGGTAGCATAGTCCGTGTGCGAGTCTATGCGTTGCCGGAAGGAGGGGATGGTTTTGTAGAAGCTGTAGAAATGTTTGTAGGGAACGTAGCCCCCGATGTCGGAATCGTAGTGGGCCTCCACCACCTCCGGGCTCCGGTCGTGGTCGAAGTCATCGTAGAACATTTTGAGGGGGCGGTCGTCCTCCAGTTGGTAGCGACTATTGGTGCCCCAGTTGGTGGCGATGAGGTCCGGGCGGCCGTCGTTGTTCACGTCCCCCGTGGTCACCCCATTCCACCATCCCTTGTGCTCGGCCAGGCCCACCTCGGCGCTCACGTTGCGGAAGCGGCCGTCCTGGTTCTCGAGCAGGACGAGCGAGTCCCACGCCCGGCCGCACAGCAGGTCTGGATCGCCATCGCGGTCGTAGTCCACGAACACGGCGCTGGTCACGAGGCCCATGCCGGTGATTCGCTGAGAGTTCTGCCGGTCGAGGCGGAAAGTGCCGCCCTCATTCGTGAACAGGCGGGAGCGGGCGTTCTCGGGGTACTGGGCGGGCTTCAGCCGCCCCCCCATGAAGAGGTCGAGGCGCCCGTCGCCGGTGTAGTCGGCGGCCGCCAGTGGGCCGGTGGCGGACCGGATGCCCTGGAATCGCTGCACGAGGGTCGTGTCCCCGTCCTGGAACCGGTAGTGATAAGCGGAGGGCGCCTGCGCCTGTCCCTGCTGGTAGTTGGAGGTGCCCACGACGAGATGGGTGCCATTGGTCGTGGTCCAGCCTAGAATCGTCGTCTGGTCGCCGAGGGCCGGATCGGAGAGGGGCTCGCCGCCGCGCTGTCGCGTGAACTGGCCCTCGCCGCCGTTTGTGAACATGCCCATCCAGCCTCCCTTCCCGCTCCCCACCACCAGATCGTCCGTCCCCGTGCCGTCCAGGTTGAGCCAGGACACGCCTGGGCCCAGCCGACTGAACCTGATCGGCACCAGCTGCTGCACGCCGAAGTCGTTGTAGAAGGTTTCGTGGTGCGTGTGGTCGAGGCGACCCGAGACGTCCCGGAAGATGGGCGTGGCAGACACCGGATCAGAGCGGGCGGAGTCCGTGGAGGGCGGAGCGGAGGCGGCCTCCGGTTGCTGCACCTCATAGATCCGGTTCGCCCGCACGCTGTCGATCGTGGTCGTGGCGCCACTGGGCCACGTGACGGTCAACTGGTGCAGGGCGCCGGACGTGGCGGCGAAGACCACGTGCGGCGCGGAGCTCGACAGGTAATCGCCACCAGCCTCCATCTGGCGGGTCTGGGGAGCGGGGCCGCCGGTGAGGCAGAGCTTGGCCCCGATGCCGCGGGTGTTGGGGGCGCGCCCCTGGAGCCGCACGCCGATGCGAGCCTGAGTAGCGGTGTTGTGGTAGAGCGCCGCGGGGGCGTTGAGGCGGTTGAGGGCGAGATCGAGGTCGCCGTCGCGGTCAAAGTCGGCCGTGGCCAGGCCGTGCGAGATGTCCTCGGTCGTAAAACCCCAGTCCGCGCTCGTCTCGGTAAAGGTGCGATCGCCCTGATTGCGGAGCGCCTGGTTGCGGAGGGGGAGGCGGGGATACTTGAAGATGGTGGGCTCCTCCATCTCGGTGTTGGTGCGCACCATGCGGCTGATCTTCTCCTGCGTGTCCAGGTCCAGCACATCGTGGGCGTGGCCGGTGCTGACGAGCAGATCCTCGTACCCGTCCAGGTCCACGTCTAGGAAGCGCGTGGTCCACGACCACCCGGTGGCCTCGGTATCGCTGAAGTAGGTGATCTCGGCGAAGGTGTCGTCCTGCCGGCCCAGGTACAGGGAGTTGCGCATGTGCTGGGGCTGATAACGCAGGTCGCCCACCTCCGGGTCTCGCGGGTCGTACGAGATCTGCTGCCGGGCGCGCCGCCTGCGCTCCACGCTGAGCATCTCGGTGACGAACGCGTCGAGGTGGCCGTCCGCGTCTACGTCTGAGAAGTCGACCGCCATCGACGAAAAGCTAAAGTTGCGGATTGCACGGGGCCCGATGGCCCGGAAGGTGCCGTCGCCCTGGTTCATCCACACCCGATCCGGCGTCCAGAAGTCGTTGCAGACGTAGAGGTCTGGCGCCCCGTCGCCGTTCAGGTCCTGGAATTTTGCCGCGAGCCCCCAGTCCTTCTTCAGCCCCAGCGGTTCGCCCGTCGCAGTTTGGAATCGTTTCCTCGGAGCCGACACCTTTGTGAACGTCCCGTCGCCGTCGTTCAGGTAGAGAGCGTCGCGCGCGCCAAGTTCGCGACGGTCGGGCGAGCGGAGGCGCGGGTAGATGATGTCGTAATGCTCATCGAACGGCTCCCTGAGGGCGTAGCGCTCCGTCGTGTCCGAGGGGGTCTCGCGAACCGTTTCCTCAAAGGTGCGCTCCTGCGGCTCAAAGATGTCCTTGGCGGACTTTTCCTTATAATTTGTGACGTAGAGATCGAGGTCGCCGTCGCTGTCGATGTCGGCCAAGGCCAGGGTCGTGCTGCCGTTTCCCTTCTCCAGCCCACTGTTTTTCTTTCGCTCAAAGTGCCCGGTGCCGTCGTTGAGATAGAGCGTCACACCTTCATGCATGGAGGCCACCAGCAGGTCCAGGTCGCCGTCACCGTCAACGTCGGCAAAGGTGACGCCGGTGGTATAGTGGTCTGCGTGTGCCACACCGGCCTCCTCCGTCGCCTCCCGGAACGAGAACGATCCCGTGCCCTCGTTCAGGTACAGCCGGTTGGGGCCGTCGAGCTGGCCAAAGTACAGGTCCACCCACCCGTCCCCGTTCACGTCTCCCGCCGCCACGCCCGAGCCGTTGGTGTAATTGCGGTTGCGGGCGACCGAGGAGTCGGCTAAATTGTTGGCGAAGGATACGCTCGTCTTCGACGAATCGAGCGATTCGAAACCAGTGTGCTCAAAGAACCCACCGGGAGCCACGGGCCGCCACCGGTGCCCGTCCGCCTGGGTCCAACCCGGATCCGGGTCGGAGGTACACCCGGTCGCAACGATGAGACAGCAGAGGAAGAAATACGACGAAAGACGCACGGTACAGCAAAGAGCGGTAGCGAGAACGGGACGGATGAGGCGATCCTGCGCACGAACGTTTAGATCAGTGCCGCAGGACGGAGTGGCGGCCCAACGCTCAGGCACCGCGCTACGTACTGTCGCGGACGAATCTTCGTTCGCCGGGCGGACCAACCCCGATACCCCAAGGAATGGTCACGTTCTCGGCGATTCCCCCAGAATCATAAAATGACTGCTTGACAGGCTCCTTTGCAGTTCCTTTACTGAGTGTGTAGACCTTGCGGAGGCAACAATCTTTTACCGCTTTCTTCCTGGCCATAAGGTCACGAAGTTGAGAATCTGGTCCCGCGAGTCCGGTCCTCTTTCCGCCTCGGTCTTGCTCAGGTTCTTTGCTCTCGCACTGCCTTCTCCCCAGCGTTTTGATTCCAGTTAGTTTCGGTGCGCTTCGAAAGCGCTTCCCCGTAAGTGTTGGAAGCGGTTTGATCGATTCATCTGATCGTTGGGAGAGCAGGCGACCCTGCATTATCACAATACACAGAGGGACTCACCATGAGGTTTTATCAGTTACTATATTTTCGAATAAAAGGAAGCGCTTCTGACGAGAGTCCTCGCAGGCTGAGCCGTGTGGGGGTATGCCTCTCGGTCCTCCTTTGCTTTGCGGGACTGGTTGCCTTGAGCAGTTCCGCTCAGGCGCAAGAACTGGAGGTGTCGGGCCGAGTCACGGAGGCGGAGACCGACGAGTCGCTGCCCGGGGTGAACGTGATCGTTCAGGAGACCACGATCGGGACGACAACGAACCCGGACGGGGTCTACTCCCTGGAGGTCCCCAGCGACACTTCGACACTGGTCTTCTCCTTCGTGGGATACGAGACGCAAGAAATACCCGTGGAGGGCCGCACCACCATCAACGTGGAGATGGCGTCGGCGTCCCAGGCGCTCGATGAGGTGGTCGTCGTGGGATACGGGACGCGGAGCCAGGCCGAGGTCACCGGATCTGTATCGTCGGTCTCCTCGGCGGACCTGGAGAATGACGCAAGTACCACGATCGACCAGGCGCTGCAGGGACGTGTTGCAGGTGCGCAGGTCGTCCGGAACAGTGGGCGGCCCGGTGGGGACGTGTCCA
>CAZBIB010000101.1:0-7445 GCA_964491575.1 uncultured Salinivenus sp.
AGAGCCGCCGACTCATAATCGGCTGGTCGCAGGTTCGAGTCCTGCCGGGCCCACCGTTGGTCTCCCCCGAAGCCCCCAGCCTGAGTGGGGGTGAGGGGCCGGTGCGCACGGGTGCCCGAAGCGGCGACCTGTCCCTCCCTGTTTCCTCCAGGCTCCGAACCCGTCCCCCTCTCACGCCCAGTAGCGCAGCCTCCATGCCTCGATCCATCCGACAAGTCGAATGGGAGCGGTCGTCGGCGACCGACTACACCGGCGCAATCGAGGAGGGCGTCGCGTTCGTCCCTCCGAAGGACTGCCAAGACCATTTCTGAACCGCCATACGGCCTCACGGTCCCTCCGGCCACCGGCCCGACACGGGGTGGCCGTGCGTCTCCGGACGAACTGAGGGACCGCGCCTGAACGGGCCGATCTCCCGCTCCCCGAATGCGTTTTCCCAAATCCGTTTTTCGATCCCCATGACGCCCTCACAACAGTCCTCGACTGGCAACGGCTCGGCCCAGCAGCCCTTCTCCTGCCCGGAGTGCGATCGCACGGTCGGCCACGCGAACGTGCTCACCGGCGACTTCACATTCGAAGACGTGACCCCCAAAACCACACGCCCCGACGGGACGCCGGAGTTTCAGGATACAGAGATGGAGAATGGACCCCAGAAGGCGATTAAGCTGCGGTGCGACTTCTGTGGGGAAGAGTTCATGCTGGGGGTCGAGACCGGCGGCGAAGACCGTTAGAACGTGGACGAATCGGAGTCTTGCCGCGCGCGAGACGACGACCTTCCCCCCCACGGCAGGTCGGCGCTGTAGTACCACGCCAGACCGCCCCCGATGACAATGAATGCCAGGAGGAGCCTCACCATGCCTCCGAGCGACATCTCGTAGCCCCCGACCTCCGGAATCGCCACGAGCCCCCCAATGAGGACAACAAACCCGAAAATGAACAATCCGAAGTACTCGGCGAAAAGCTTCATTGGGCGACAGTCTTGGTCTGGTCCGCGAGGTCGGCGAGAATCCAGAGGGAGGGCACCCAGAGGCCCACGAAGAGGGCCGCCTGCTTGCTGCCACTGAACCAGAGGTAAAGGGAGAACGCGAGTGCCAGCACGCCGGCGCCAAAGATCCACCCTTTGCTGTTCATCATGAAGAGATCTGGTTGCTGGGAAATGAGGCCAACAGAGAGTGCGCATGAAAGGAGGGGCGAGTTTCTCCCATTCCCTTGACCCCCGACAGGGGGCAGGACTTGCCACCTGCCCGCGATGGTCTTCGGGACGCAACCGCCCACACCGTCGGCATCACCTCCCGACTCCTGCCGAAAACAATATTCAGAACCCTGTTTCGCGACTTGGCAAAAGCTCCCTCACAGATCTGTAGAGAAGTTTATACGATCCAATGTGGAAGGGAGATCCAGTGTTGTGGCACTCGTTGCAATTGCGCTACATTGTGCGCGCCGAGGAACGCTGTTCGCTCATTCCGACTCGTCCGGTAGCGTCTCCTCAATTTCAAACAGGGCAATGCCCTCGGCAGACGCGGCCTCGAAGATCGATTCGAGCGCATCAATGAGCATCTCGGCCCGGCAGGCCCGGAGCAGCATCGCCGACTCGGAGCCGTCGACCTGAACCTCGTCGTCGGACGTTTCGCTTCAGAGATACAGCTGATCGTCCCACCAGCCGAGATGAAAAAGGCGCATGGGAACTGCCGATTGAACCGCAGAGCCGCACGGACGCAGAATAACGAGCAACAATCCGACCGTTCTCGTGCCTGCTGCGTGCAGCCCCATCCCCCTTACCTCTTCTCCCCTACCTCTTCCCCAGCACCAACACGATGCCGCAGCGCCAGCAGGCTCCCCACCGCCAGGTTGATGGCCGTTCCGAGAGCCGTATACCAGGGCCACCCGATCGTCCGCAGGTTCGCTTCCTGAACATACGCGTCCGACGGATTGAGTACGAAAACCCACCCCTCCGACGGACTGTGCCACACGCCGAAGATGATGAGGACCATTGCGCCGATGGACACGACGAAGGCGACGAGCGCGTCGAGCTGACGCGTCCCGTCGTGCCAAAGTCCGAGCAGGAAGGCTCCCAGCAGGCCGCCGTACGTGAAGGAAGCAATCGACAGCCCGAGCTCCACGACGGGATTGTTGCTATCCTGAAACAGGCTCGCAAACCCGATGAAGACCACACCCCAGAACAGCGTGAGGAGGCGCGAGACGAACAGGCCCCGATCCGCGTCCATCGAGTGCCTCGAGATGCGCTCGTAGAGGTCGTTCACCGAGGAGGAAGCCAGCGCATTGAGCGAGGAGGAGAGCGAGCTCATAGCCGCCGCCACGATGCCCGCCAGAATGAGTCCCGAGAGGCCCGCCGGCAGGCCCTCGATGATGTACTGGGGAAACACCTCGTCGCTGCGCTGGAGGCCAAGCGCCTCGATCGACGCTCCGTCGTAGTGCACCCAGAGCAGTAGGCCCACACCGAGGAAGAGGGCAAACTGCACCATCACGATGACGGCGCTCCCAATAACCGCCTTCTGACTGTCGGCCACGTTGCGGCAGGCCAGCAAGCGCTGCACAATGAGCTGATCGGTGCCGTGCGAGGCCATCGAGAAGATGGCGCCCGCAATGACTGCCGTGCCCAGCGTATAGGGCATCGTAAACCAGCGCCCAAGCGAGTGGTCGAGGCCGAAGTCAATGAGATTTGTCTTGCCCGCCTCCACCGCCGTGCCCCACCATTCCGCCGGCACGTCGCCCAGCAGAAAGCCGATGGCCACCAGCGCCCCGCCCACATAGAGCAGCATCTGCACCACGTCCATCCACACCACGGCCTTGATGCCCCCGACGAGCGTGTAGATCGCCGTCACGACGCCGATGATGAGGATAATCTGGAAGTAGGTCATTTCCAGGCCCGCCATGTCGGCAATCACCTTCAGCGGAATGGCCGTAGCGAAGAGGCGCACCCCGTCGGCCAGCAAGCGCGTGACGAGGAACGTTACCGACGCGGACCCCCGCATGGTGTTGCCGTAGCGATCCCCAAGGAAGGCGTACGCCGTCTCCAGCTTGCCCGCGTAGTAGCGGGGCAGGAAGTAGACGCCCACGAGGATGCGGCCCACCAAGTATCCGAGCGTGATCTGCAAAAACGTGAGCGCCCCCCCGTAGGCCACCGCCGGAATGCCCACGACAGTGAGCGTGCTCGTCTCCGTGGCCACGACCGAGAAACAGACCGCCCACCACGGCAGGTCGCGCCCGCCGAGGAAATAGTCGTCGGTCGACTCCTGCCCCCCCCCAGCCCAGATGCCGAAGACGGCCACACCGAGCAGGTACGCGGCGATGACGACGTAATCGAGGGTCGTGAGCATGGGGAAAACCCGCAGATCGAAGAGAATGACAGAGGAGAGTCTCCGCCCCACCCGTCCCGGAGCTACTCAAGATTGCGCAACCAGACGTTGCGGAACCGAACCGGATTGCCGTGATCCTGCAGACGGAGCGGAAGGCGAGATTCGTGCGCCTCGTAGGGCGGGCGCTCTTTGTAGCCCGTCGGGCCCGTTAGTTCGACGTGGTCCTGCACGAGCACACCGTTGTGATAGACGATCACGTGGGCAGGGCTGACCACCTCCCCGTTCTCATCGAAGTGAGGGCGTCGAAAGATGATGTCGTACGTTTGCCACTCGCCCCGCGGCCGGGTGGCATTTACCAGTGGGGGATACTGACCGTAGACGGCGGCCGCTTGGCCGTCGGGATAGGTCGAATTGTTGTGGGAGTCAAGGACCTGCACCTCGTAGGTCCCCATGAGATACACGCCACTGTTGCCCCGACTCTGCCCCTCCCCTTCTACCGAGATCGGCACCATCCATTCGAGGTGCAACTGCACGTCGCCGAAGCCTCTCTTGGTCTGTAAGGATCCGCTTCCCGGCTCCACCGCAAAGGACCCGTCCCGCACGACCCAGGAGGGGGCCGATCCATCCGGATGCTCCCACGCGCTGAGGCTCTCGCCGTCGAAGAGAACGACGGCATCCGAAGGGGCGGGCTGGAGCGTCGCAGGGGCTGGCCCGGGGTCCACGACGGGCGACGGAGTCCGGGTCGTGTCGTGAACCTCCCAGTGGACCGGATTTCGGGACTGGGCGCTCGCCGGCGTCGAAAGCGAGAGCCCCAGAAGAAGGAGTGCAAGAGAAAGAAGCGAGGAGCGGCCGGTCACCACGGTGGGGTGCGCGTTCGGTAGGGGGAATGAGATACAGTCGACGGGCTACACGCGGGGCAGCGACCACGGATCTCGGTAGGAGGGGCGCACGAGGTCGTTGGCCTCCGCACTGTCTACGAATTCCCGTTGCTCAGCGTCCCACGTGACGTCCTGTCCCACTCGGAAGGCGATGTTGCCGAGATGGGCGTTGACGGCCGTGTTGGCCGCCGCATCGACCGGGGCGTTCGGGGTTTCGTCGCCTCGGATCGAAGCCACAAAGTTCTTGGCGTGAGCATCGAGGCCGCCTTCCCCGTCGCGGGGAGGCAGGGCCTCCGTTTCGTACGTGCCGTCTTCCACTTCCGGGATGACTTCCCACCCGCTGCGATCGATCACGAGGGTGCCGTTGTTGCCGACGAAGGAAACCCCGTGCCCGCGGTCGTAGGGCCCATTCTCAATGCCAATGGCGTGCTCCCACATCATGTTGACCCCGTCGAATTTATAGACTGCTTGCTGCGTATCGGGGGTCTCGCGGGCATCGTCCGAGTATCCGTATTTGCCTCCCTCCGAGGCGACGGACCGTGGATTGTCGAGGTCCATCCCCTTCAGGACGTAGTCGATCAGGTGCACCCCCCAGTCGGTCATCAGTCCTCCAGCATAATCCCAGTACCATCGGAAGGTAAAGTGGAACCGATTGGGATTAAAGGGCTGCTCGGGTGCCGGGCCCAGCCACAGGTCGTAGTTCACTCCCTCCGGCGGGTCCTGGGTCGACTTCTTCGGGAGCCGGCCCTTCCACCCGATGTACGCCCAGGCCTTCGTGTGGCGGATGGATCCCAGCGCCCCCGAATTCAGGTACTCCACCGCGTTCTGCCAGTGATCACTGCTCCGCTGCCACTGGCCCACCTGTACCACGCGTCCTGTCTTTTCGGCCGCGTTCCGCATGACGTCGCATTCAGCGATGGTATTGCCCAGGGGCTTTTCCACGTACACGTCTTTCCCCGCCTGGCAGGCATGCACCATCTGCAGGCAGTGCCAGTGATCCGGGGTAGCGATGATCACAAAATCAAGAGCATCGTCCTCCAGCATGCGGCGATAGTCCTCGTACAGATCCGGAGTCGTGCCCGTTTGCCCTTCAAGTTGTGACGCGCGTTTTTCGAGGACGGAACGGTCCACGTCGCAGAGGGCCACACAGTCGACTCCCTCAATTTTCTGGTGGGCGCTGAGGTTGCTCCACCCCATGCCATTCACGCCGATGACCCCGAACCGGAGGCGATCGCCAGGGGGAACGGAGACGGAGTCGGCCCGGGCAGAGGAGGATGAGGAAAGTCCAGCGCCTGCAAGGGCGGCTGAACCGGTTCCGAGAAATTCGCGCCGGGTGTAGTCATTCATGGTTGGAGTGCAGAGAGGATGACAAAGGAAGTACATTCTTACTCACTCAGTCGATGGGCGCGACGGAGCGCCCCCACCACCGGCTCATGCCGAAGGACCTCCACGGACCAGTCCGGCACCCGGTCGCGAAGGGTTCGGCGAAGAACCCGCGCATAGTGCTCGTTCCGAAACATGCCTCCGAGCAACGCGATGCGGGGCGCAATGCCGTCCACCGCATCGAGCAGCCACTCGACCTGCTGCATGAGCTCGTCGGCCTGGGAGGCGAGAATTTCGGAGGCCACCGGGTCGCCGTCCGCCGCCGCCTCAATCACGAGGGGCGCCACGTTCTGGAGCGCAAACTCGTCCTGGTATACCCAGTGGATGAGGGCATCCCGCTCGGTGATGTCGTACCGCTCGGCAATGCGGGATCGAATCGTCGTATCGGCCCCGCCGTCGAAGGCCTCTGCGACGGCCTGGAGACCCGCCCGGCCCACGGCGTAGCCGCCGCCCTCATCCCCCAGGAGATGTCCCCATCCGCCGGTCCTGCGCGTCGTGCCGTCGCGCGCCCGGGCAAACACCACGGAGCCCGTCCCGGCAATGATGACGAGGCCGCTCCCCGAGCCGAAGACCGCATCCAGGGCAATGGAGGCATCGTGCACCACCTGCACATGTACGGAGTCCGCGTCGGATGCAAGAATCCGGCGGAGCCGATCGGCGAGGGCCTCCTGCTCCGCCGACCGCCCGGCTCCCGCTACCCCGGCACAGACCGACAGGTGATCGATGGGACGGTGGGGCTGGAGGGTCTTCCGAGCCAGGGTGGCGAGGGTCCGGGCCGACTGGTCGACGCCCACCCGCTGAGGATTGGCGCCGGGGCCGTGCCGATCAATCCGCTCCGAGCAGCCCGCGCACTCTGCGAGAAGCACCGTCTTGGAGGCCCCGGCATCGAGGCCGGCAAAAAAGTGAGTGGTAGACACGAGGGCAACGCCAGCGTCGAAATTGAGAAAAACGGTGACCGCGGGAGAGACTGCGCCGCGAGCCTTGCTGTGCCCCCCCTCGAACAGAGCTCTCCTTCGCTACGAGTTCCAGTGCAGCGTATTAGAAAAACGGGGCTGGAGAATCTTTCCGCAAGGTGGAATCGCTTCCAGATATGCTCTCTCGATGCGGCTCCGCGTCACCAGTTGGCTACGCGCAGATGATTGAAGTTAATGACCACCTGCCGGTCGTTTGCGAGGACATGGTATAACGGCAGGTCGACGGTCACGACGAGGTAGTCCCCTTCCCAATGAGGGATCGGCAGCGGGAAGCGATCTCCAGTGGGGAAGGCGAGCGGTCACTGTTCGGATGCTGACGGCGACGGCCCGGGCAGCATTGGTTGCGGCGGCTCCACGATGGCTCGGTGCACGATGTCGGCCGCGCGGGGGCGCACCTGCGAGATCTGCCCGTCGGTGTCGTCGGGGTAGACGCGGTTCGTGAGCAGGATGAAGAAGAGCTCCTCTGCCGGGTCGATCCAGAAGGAGGTGCCCGTGTAACCGGTGTGGCCGAAGCTCGACATCGAAAATTCGTCACCGGCCGAGGAGTATCCCTCCTGGCTCTTCGTGTCCCAGCCAAGGGCACGGGTACTGTTCGGCACGTCGGTCTGGGTGGTGAAGGTCTCGATCGTCTCGGGATCCAGAAATTGCCGCCCGTCGATCCGGCCCTCGTGGGTGAGCATGTAGCCGAAGCGGGCCAGGTCCGGGGCTGTGGAGAAGAGCCCGGCATTTCCCGACACCCCGCCCATGTCGCGCGCCATCGGGTCGTGCACGGTGCCTTGAAAGCGCGTGCCCGTCGTGTCAGTCGTGGGCACGACCCAGCCGTGCGTGCCGCCGGCGGTGTAGAAGCCCGTGTCGTGCATGCCGAGCGGCTCGAAGATGTTCTTCTCGCAAAACGT
>CAZBIB010000101.1:7455-10908 GCA_964491575.1 uncultured Salinivenus sp.
ATGCGCGTCCGGCAGAACGTGCGGAACGACTGGTCGCTGATTGTCTCCACGATGTGCATGAGCGTGAGCATGTTGAGCCCGCTGTACTCCGACTTGCTGCCAGGCTCGTACGCGAGCGGTTGGGCCATGATGGTGTCGAGGATGGCCGCCCGGGTGGGGCCTCGCTCTTCGGGGCCGAGGTACGGCTTCAGACCTGACGAATGCGTGAGGAGCTGCCGCACGGTGACGGCTTCTTTGCCGTTCTGGGCGAAGTCGGGCAGGTAGCGAGCCACCGGAGCGTCCAGCTCCAGGGAGCCCTCCTCGTAAAGGAGCATGGCGGCGGTCGTAGTGGCCACCACCTTCGTGAGCGATGCGAGGTCGTACTGCGCGTCCGTCCGTACGGGCTTCTTCTGGTCGTAGGTATGATATCCGTGGCCATCGAGCTTTACCACGGCAGGCCCGCGTCCCACGGCAACGGTGGCGCCCGGGAAGGCCTGGTCGAGCATGGCCGATCGGAGCAGCGTGTCGAGGCGGGCGAGCTGTCGGCCGTCCATGCCCACCGACTCGGGCAGACTCTGGCGGGGCGATATCGGTTCTAGGGAAATGCCATCCCCCTTCTTGGCGACCCCTGGAATGGTGACGGGCAGGCGGCCGGGCGTGCCAGCCGTCCCGGTCAGCGCCTGCGCGGCGGCCCGCTGCGAGGCCTCGCCCGAGCCGTAGGCGGCCAGAATGGCACTGGGCGCAGGGTCCAACCCGGTCGGGGCGTAAGGATTGCCGAAGGCGACGAACGCGACCGACAGGTCCGTCGAATTGGCCTTTCGCACCAGGTCTTCGAGAAAGTTGTGGTGCATGTCGGCCAGCCCGATGGAGCCGCTCCAGGCCCGCACGCGGAGGAAGGAGGGCACGATCACCACATCGTAGTCCGAGGCCGCCGCCAGATGGTCGTTCACGTCCTCAGAATCGGAGCGGGGGTCGAGGCGACGGGTGTCCAGCGTCTCGATGGCGGGCTGGTCCCGGAGTCGGTCGACGAACGTGTCTCCCACGCCAGGCGATTCGCTGTCGCTGAGCGTGACGACTAGGGCGTCGTACTGCTCCGGCGGCGTGAGAGGGAGAAGGCCGTTCTCATTGGACATGAGGGTGAGCGACTCGCGGGCCACCGTGCGGGCGAGCACCTCGTGGGACCGGCTCGACACCCGGTGTCGGGTTCTCGTGAGCGGCACCTGTTGGGCCTCGTGGAGGCCGAGCTGTTGCTTCTCTCGCAGCAGGCGCCGCACCGAGTTATTGATCTCGGTCATGTCGAGCCGTCCGTTTTCCACGGCCGTCCGAATCGCATTGTGGGCCGCCCACGGGTTCGTCGACATGAGCAAGAGATCGGCCCCCGATTCCAGCACGCGCACGGCCGTCTCACCGACCCCGAACGTGCGGGTCACAGCCTGCATGTTCAGAGCGTCGGTCACCACGAGCCCCTCGAAGCCGAGGTCCTCCCGCAGCAGGTCGTGGGTGAGGGGGCGCGAGAGCGTGGCGGGCACGCTGTCGGTCGCAAGTTTGGGCAGGGCGAGGTGGCCGGTCATCACGCTCTGAGCTCCGGCGTCGAGGGCCTGCCGGAATGGGGGCAGCTCGAGCGTATCGAGGCGGGCCCGGCCGAAGCGGAGCACGGGCAGATTGATGTGCGAGTCGACGTCCGTGTCGCCGTGGCCGGGAAAATGCTTTACCGTGGCGAGGGTCCCGCCCTGTTGAGCGCCGCGCACAAACGCCGACGCCATCGTGCCCACAAGGGACGGCGAGCTGCCGAACGAGCGGATGTTGATGATCGGATTCTTCGGATTGTTGTTGACGTCCGCCACTGGGGCGTAAAGCTGATGCACCCCGAGCGCGCGGGCTTCCTGGGCCGTGACGTAGCCGACGCGAAAGGCGTATGACGCGTCCTGTGCAGCTCCCAGGGCCATGGCCGGCGGGAAGCTGGTAGCCTCGTCGATGCGCATGCCCACTCCCCACTCGGTGTCCTGCGCCACAAGGAGGGGCCGATCGGCCTTTTCTTGCAGATCGTTCGCCATCGTGATCTGGGTCATCGGCGTCCCCGGTCCAAACACCAGCCCTCCGGCCCCAAACGACTCGACGAGCGACACCGTCCGGCGGTACGACGGACTGTCGGCGTTCTGGAAAAATGCATCCAGCCGAACCACGAAGAGCTGGGCAATCTTCTCGTCCAGCGTCATCTCCTGAAGCTGCCGCTCGGCCCAGGCCAAAGAGGACGAAGCCTCGGCCGTGTCCGTGGGCGAAGCCTCGCTCGTGTCAGCAGGCGGAGCCTCGGCCGTGTCAACTGTGGAGGCCTCCGAGGACGGAGAGTATGCCGGGACGAAGACCGTGCCGGACATGCCGAGGACCAGGAGGACCGCGGCGAGCACGAAGGTGAGACCGGCAGCAACCAAAGAGCGTCGAAGCGAAAACGTCATGATGCAATACAGCATGAAATACAGCATCCAGAAAACTACCCTTACCTCTTCCCCCTTACCTCTTCCCCCTCTTCCATCTCGATCAAGGAGACCTCGTCCCGCTGCAGATCCTGCCACAGATACGCCGCCGCCGCCAGCGCCACAGCGACACACGCGAGGCCCCAGAGCGTCCAGCCCAGGATCAGGTAGCCGGTACCAAAGAGGGTGCTATACACGAGCACGACACCGACGAGCCAGTCGAGGGCGAGCCGTCCGAGTCCAGAGTCTGGCTCCACGTCGGGGTGGCGTTCCGCCACAGGTGCCCAGCCGGGCCCGCCGGGGTGAACGGTGCGGTAGAACGCGTCGAGCGTCTCCTCATCGGTGGGGCGAGTGAGGAAGGTGGCCGCAAGCCAGACGACGGTTGTAAACCCGACCACCGAGTAAAGGTTCAGGGGAAAGTCGGCCTGGAGACCGGGGACCTGCACGCCGAAGGCATTGAGCACGAGGGCGCTCCCCGTCAGCACGATTGGGGCCAGGGTCGCCGCCATCTCGCTCCACGCGTTCACGCGCCACCAGTACCAGCGCAGAATGAGGACGAGCCCGAGCCCGGCGGAGGCCGAGAGCAGGAGCCCCCACGCCTCGGCGATGGTGTCCAGAAAGAGCGTGACGACGAGACTCAGCAGGGCCACTCCGAAGGTAAGGACCCGCGAGACGAACACGTAGTGGTCCTCGCTGGCCTCCGGCTGCACGAAGCGCGCCCAGAAGTCGTTAACGAGGTACGAGACGCCCCAGTTGAGCTGCGTGGACACCGTGCTCATGAAGGCCGCAAGGAAGGCCGCAAAGAGAAGTCCGAGCAGCCCGGGCGGAAGCACGTCCTTCATCACGAGAACGAAGCCCGCACGGGGCTCGTCGAGGTCGGGATAGAGCACCAGTGCAGCCAGGGCCACGATGATCCAGGGCCAGGGGCGCAGGCAAAAGTGAGCAATTGTGTACCAGAGCGTGGCGAAGAGGGCGTTCGGCTCGTCCTTCGCGCTCATCATGC
>CAZBIB010000102.1:0-10868 GCA_964491575.1 uncultured Salinivenus sp.
TAGAGGGGGAGGCCAGGAAAATAGGCAAACGACGAGTTCACCAGGTAGTAGTCGTTCTCGTTCACCCGAACGATGCTGGGGTCCGGATGGAAGCCCGCGAGAATTGGATTCAGGTATTCACCGTCGCCCGCCGATCTCTCCTCGTACACTGGATCGCGGCCCTCATACTCAAACCACTCAAACTGAGGATCGGCGCTGGGTGGGGAATCGGTGCTGGACGCAGGCTCATTTCCAGATGAGCACGCGCTCCCGAAGGAAATAAGAAGCAGACCGGCGAGAAAAATGGTTCCTGAAAACGAAAGTCGCATCGGGCGTCGTTGTTCGGGAAAAGAGCTTCGTTGCTACGGGACGGCGGTCGGCCGTCCGCAGTCATCTCCCGCAGAAAACGGAACGGAGGAGGCAGCGAAAGGGAGGGCCTCACCCCCCTGTGATTTCGTCCATCGCGTTGGCCACGTAGATGTAGAGCGCGCCCTCCGGGATTACGTACTCACTGTCGAACCAGTGGTATGGCCACTCCTCCTTCATCTCGGGAAAGTCGGGGTTTACGACGATGGGGCCGGGCACAATGCCGCCGGGGATGAAGGAGAAGTCCGCCCGGTTGATGCCGTAGGCTTTTGTCTTCGTGTGCGTGCCGATGCCGGAGACGAGCGACGTGCTGGAGCCAGGGTGCCGGCCCATCACGTAGTGGAAGCCGTTGACGGTGGCGTCCGGCTCCACGATGTCCGGAAAGGCGGAGTGCAGGATGTAGTTCTGCATGGCGGTGCGCAACACGATGCCGCTGCTGCCCCAGCCTCCTTCCGAGATGGGCACGCCGAACGGGTTGCCGAATCGGTTTTCCTCCTGGGTTTCCACCATCGACCGCACCGCGGCCTCCACCTTCTTTGCATACGCGTCGTCCATGTGGGGAATGGCCCGGACGAGCGGAGCGGCGTGGCGGGCAAAGTTCTCCTGCAGCGACGGCCACATCTCGTTCAAACGCTCGGCATACTGCTGCTCGCCATCGGTCGTGATGAGGAGTTCGACGGTCGCGGCCAGCTCCGTGGGCTTGAGAGGACCTCCGCCTGTGTTGCCGTACTGGTAGTCGACCGGCTCGCGAGCCTGCTCCATCTCCCAGATTCGGACGGCGGTCTGCTGCGCTTCCTGTGCAAGGGTGTCGTCGTGGGGCGGAAGGACCCGGCTCGCAGCCGCCAGCGCCGCAATCGACTCGTAGTTGAGAGAGGTCGACTCGTTGGTAAAGGCCCAGCGATCGTCTGGACGGCCCGAGCGATTGTCCTCCACCTCCAAACTGTCGAGCGACGGATCATAGATTAGGTTATCGGTCTTCGTCGATCCGTCGCCCAGGTGCGTGTACTGGTCGAGGGTGGGTGCCACGATGCCGGGGATGGCGTGTCCCACCGCACGGAATTGGGCCAGCAGTTGGCGCGTGCCGTGCTGGATCTGCTGCAGAATGTCGGGGATCCCATCCGGCGCTCTGAGGTTCACGTAGCGGTTGTTGGGCTCAACGGTCGTTTCGTCCCACTGAATGTCGAACGTTTCGTGGGCGAGGGCGAGGTCCGCCACGGTTGATGCCTGGCTCCCGGTGCGGATGTCGTAGTCGCCCGCGTCGTACCATCCGCCGACGTTGAGACCGCGGATGTGCTCTCCGCCTTCGTACTGCGTGTCGGTGCTGCCTACCTGCGCGTAGAGGTCGAAGTGGGTGTGATCGGCGGGGGCTTGGCGGGCGTCGTCCAGGTGGGAGGCGCCGTGCCACACGCGGTAGCGATCGTTGACGCGCACGTGATCCATCTGCACCGGCATGAACGTGTCCAGGGTGGAGGACCAGACCTTCTCGTCGTACACGTTCTCGCCAATTCGGAACGGCTCGGTGCGCACGTCGCCGTACTCGATCACGTAGAGCCCCGGCTGCGTGACGTCGCTGAAGTCGAACTCTGCGTACTCATAGCGCTGGTACGTCCCCCGCATCTCGGCCGGGCCGCGCATCTGCTCCTTGTATTTTCCATTTTCGGTGAGGCGGAGGAGGCGGGCCGTTTCAGGGGCGTCGTCGTGCGGGCTCATCTCCAGGAGTGCCACCTTGTCCTGGCTCGGGTGGTAGCCCAGTTGCGAGTGGGAGATGACGGGTGTGCGCACCCAGTCGGATTTCCGGTGCGGCTCCACGTACCACTGCAGCACGGTGCCGGTCTCGCCCGTCGGCAGCTCGCTGCGGACGACGTACCATCCATTCTGCGCACGGTTGCGCCCGTCGTACAGCGAGAGCTTATGCCCGCGCCCGTCGATGTGGATTCGATGCATCGGGTCGCCCGGGGCCAGCACGAGCGAGGAGCCGGTGGCGATGGGGGAGGCCTCCAGGCGGTTGGTCGCGTCGGAGTGGTGCATGGGGCCGGTCGGGTGGCGGGGGAAAATCCCGGTTTGTTCGCCGATCACGTACGTCTTCTCGAAGTATGCCGAGGGCAGAAACTCCATGTTGAAGCCGGCGCGGCCTTGTAGCGTGTCGGGCACCGGCTCGTCCAGTTGGACGCTCACGAGCACGCCCTCGCCCTCCGGCTCGGCGCTCACTGTGTAGGTGAAATCGAACTGCTCGTACGTGAGCGTCGCCGACACCCGCTGCGCGGTCGAGTCGACGGTTCGTTTCTCAAACGCGGGCACGGGGTCCCACTGCTCCGGCGTATTGGAGAGCCGCACGTCGCCATTCGTAACGGTGCGGGCGTCGTGGTGGATAAATTCGATGCCGGTCAGCTTCTGGTCGCCGAAGCCCTGGCTGTAGTGGTTGTGGTGCACCAGCACGTCGAGCGCCGGGGAGTCCAGGTACTCTTGATTGTTGAGCTCCAGGGGCGATTGGGTCTGCGCGGATCCTGCGCAGAGGAGCACGACGGCGACGAGTCCCACCAGAACCGGGGACGGAGCGCGAGTGGATTGGTTCAGTAGATGCATGGGGGACACCGTTCTCAATGAGAAGCAAATTCAGAGTCGGCGATTGGCACCATCGAAGCCGACGGGGCGGGGGGGCAGCAGCAATGTGGTTACGCCTCCGCAGCGGCTTCCCGCGACATGTCTTCCAGCGTGCGCCCCTTCGTCTCCTGTACGAACGCCCGGACGAAGAAGAAGGCCACCACGCCGAACGCCGAGTAGATGGCGTACGAGAAGCCGAGACCGATCGAGTCGAGGAGGATGGGGAAGGTCATCGTGATGGCGAAGTTGGAGAGCCACTGCACGAGGCCGGCCAGCGAGAGCGCCGCGCCCCGGAAGTTGTTGGGGAACATTTCGCCGAGCATGACCCACATCACCGGCCCCCAGGAGAGCGCGAAGAAGGCGACGTACGTATTCGCGGATACCAGCGCGACGGTGCCCATCGTGCCGCCGAGCTGCAGGTTACCGTCCGGCCCCAGGCCGGCGGTGCCGAACGTGTAGGCCAACACTCCCAGCATCACGGCCTGCCCCAGCGCCCCGATGAGAAGGAGCGGCTTCCGGCCCAGGCGGTCGATGAGGTAGATGGCAACGAGCGTGAAACTGATGTTCACGACGCCGGTCACGACGTTGCTGAGCAGGGACACCGACTCGGTAAAGCCTGCCGCCTGCCAGAGCGTGGCCCCGTAGTAAAACACCACGTTGATGCCGGTAAACTGCTGCAGCGCCGCGAGGCCGATCCCGACCCACACGAGCGGGTGGATCCGCCCAGTGTGTTCCTGGATGATGTCGGAGAGGCTGGGCCGCCCGCCCTTCAAGGTGGAGCGGATGTCCGCAATCTTCTCGTCGGTATTCTGGGCGGTCGAAAGCGAATTGATCACCGATCGCGCCTCGTCCTCCTCCCCCGCGGCAACGAGGTACCGGGGCGACTCCGGAATGAAGAAAAGGGAGATGAGGAAGAACGACGCCGGGAGGATTTCGACCCAGTACATCCACTGCCAGGCGTCGAACCCGGCCCAGAACACGTCGTGGGGGCTGCCGGCGGCCCCGGCGATGAGGTAGTTGCTCACGAAGGCCATGAACAGGCCGGTCACGATCATGAGTTGCTGCAGGGTCGCGAGGCTTCCCCGAATGCTCGGCGGCGCAATTTCGCTGATGTACGCGGGGGCGAGAACGCTCGCGGCCCCGACGGCGAGGCCGCCGGTGATGCGAAAGAAGACGAACTCCGGCGAACTGCCCGAAATGCCCGATCCCCAGGCACTGATGATGAAGGCAATGCCCGTCAGGATCATGGCCGGGCGCCGTCCGAACTTATCGGCGAGGTTGCCGGCAAAGAACGCGCCCACGGCGCACCCCAGCAGCATGGAGGCGACGTTGAACCCCGTGCCGACATCGTCGGAATTGAACTCGGCCTGGAGGGCGTCGACGGTGCCGTTGATGACCCCGCTGTCGAACCCGAAGAGGAATCCCCCGAGGGCCGCAACGAAGGAGAGAAAGAGGATCTTGCCAACGTTGTCGTCGGCGATTTCGGAAAAGGTCGATTCTTCGCTATTCGTTTCCACGGGGGAGGGGCCGTTTTGGGGAAATCAGGTGAGTAAGGGGGCGGCGCGAAATTCTGTGCGCGGCGGGGAGGAAGGCGTGGCCGAGGCTCGTGGTGTCCGCATTGGGACGCGCAGCCGCTCGATTGGAGGGGAGGCTCCCGCCGTCATGCCCCCATCGCAAACGGCCGTTGCGTCGCTCAAGGAGAAACATGCTTAGTTGCCGCCCGGAGCGGTGCTTGGGCTCATCGCAGTTTCCGTACGGGCGTCGACCGAGGGGGCGGGCAGGTACGGGCTCTCCGGCGGGCCGAGGTAGCTGGGCTGCAGGCCGCCGGTGTCGACGACCAGCTTCTGCAGTACGACGCCGGGGTCGACGCACCAGAACTTGACGGTGTGCGAGCCCGGCTGGTCGACGTGATGCTGGGTCGTTTGCACGTTGATATTGTTGGCCACCCATTGCTGCCAAGCCTGGTGCGAGCTGTCGGCGTTCATGTTCACGATTTTGATGGGGCCGTCGTCGATGGACACGCCGTAGCGCAACCCGCCCCGGTCTTGATAGTCGAGCGTGGGGGAGAGGTGGGCCCGCACTGCAATCGAGTCGGCGGACGACAGGTGCACGCGGTAGGCGAGGTGGGGCGAGTCGCCGCCGGGATCGGAGGGCTCGGCGGTCACCGGCGTCGTGGTCATCGAGGAGCCCGTGCGGCCGAGGTTCGGAATTTCCTGCCATTCGACAGGGCTCACGCCCACGGCCTCCGTGTAGTGGGCGGCGTCCATCGAGACGTAGCCGTTCGTCTCCATGAATCCACTGATCTGTGCTGTGTCCGACGGAACGACGACCTCCGCCTGCACAGTCACGGTCTCGTAGGGGCCCTCGATCGTGATGGGCACCTGCTGGCGACCCGCAGGCGCCTCGCTCCAATCCACCTGGACTTGCAGGCGCTGCTGCGTGTCGACCCGGCCGGAACTCGGCGTGACCATGAGCCAAGACGCATCGGTTTCCGCCGTGTACTCGAACGACTGCTGCCCGCGGTTGAAGACCTCGACGTAGCGGCTGTGCGCGCCGTACCGGTGAAGCGGAGGGAGCACCGCCGCGCTATCGGCGTGCGGCCACCAGGCCTTCGACCCCTCGATGGCCACGCCCATGTCAGCAGCGGCGGGAAGATCGATCGTCTGGGTCTCCAGCATCTCATTCTCGCTCGGCGCGCGCCAGTCGCCGGTGTCGCCGATGTGGGCCTGCGACATCATGTTTGTCCACTTGCCGTCGGCCATGTCCTCGTGGTAGTGGCGTGTGAGCTCGGCGTCCCGATCGAAGAGCGCCTCCACGCTGTCGGCGAGGGCATTCGTGGCGGCGCGGCCCTGCTCGGCGTAGAGGCGGTTTCGGGCCGTCGTGACGTAGAGATCGTTCAGGTTCGCACTCGCGGCCACTGGGTAGAGCACGAGCTGATAGAAGGCGGCCTGCTTCGCCTCCGGCAATTCGTCGTAGATGTGGCGGGCTCGGTCGGCCAGATCGTTGTAACTAGTGACGACCCGCTCGGCCTCCCGGTAGTTGGTGAGGCTGTAGGTGCCGGGCGAGAGCATTTCCGGCTTGCGGCGGCTGTTGTACTTCGTGTAGGTGTCCATAATGTCCGCAATCTCCGGCGCATACTCGCTTCCAAATTGCTTGCGGGCCCACTGCCGAGAATACCCGGGCAGATCGCCGGCCGACCACTGGTCGGGATTCCAGGCGTAGTCGAGGAAGAAGCTGATGGGGAACTCCATGGGCTTGAGGTCGCCCACGTTCGCGATCCAGATGCGGTTGGCGCCGTGCCGGTGGGCGAGGCGCATCTGCTCCCACACCCGCTCGTTCTGTGTGGTGTTGATCCACTTGTAGCTATTGGGACCGCCCACGTAGTCGAAGTGGTAGTAGACGCCGTATCCGCCTTCGCGCGAGCTGTCGGGGGGCGGCAGGCGGCGGATGTTACCCCAGTTGTCGTCGGCGAAGAGAAGGGTGATGTCCTCAGGCACGCGCATGCCCTGATCATAGTACTCCTGCACTTCTTTGTAGAGCGCCCATACCTGCGGCACCTCGGAGGCCTCTTTCCCGGTCACATCCTCGATGATGTCGCGCTGGTCGGACACGATCCGTTCGAGCAGGTCAATGGCCGTCCCCTGAGTCATCGGCTTGTCGCCGTCCCCGCGCATGCCCACGCTCACGATGCTCTCGTAGCCGTTCATGCGCTCGATGCCTTTCCGCCAGAATTGCCGGAGCGTGTCAGCGTTCTCGCGGTAGTTCCACGGACCACTGCCGTACCGGTCCCACTCCACGTGCGAGCGCATCATCGGCTCGTGGTGCGTGGTGCCCATCACGACGCCGTACTTGTCAGCAAGCGGGTAGCTGAGCGAGTCGTCGTCGAAGAGCGACTTGCCCCACATGGCAGGCCACAGGTAGTTGCCCTTCTGGCGCAGCAGGAGTTCGTAGACCCGCGCGTAAAACTCGTGGTTGAAGCCGCCGAAGGTCTCGTTGACCCACCCGTAGAGCGCGGGGTTCTCGTCGTTGATGAAGAGGCCGCGGTACTTTACGGCGGGGCTTTCGGTGTGGCGCTCGGGCAGCACGTAGAGCTCGGACTGCTGCTGCACCGGCACGTCGGCCCAGTAGTGCCACGGCGAGACTCCGATCTCTTCGGCGAGGTCGTAGAGGCCGTAGATCGTGCCCCGCTTGTCGCTCCCGGCGATGACCAGCGCGCGCTCCACGCCCGGCAGCGGGTTCTCCACCGTCTCAATCAGGAAGGTTTCCCACCGCCCGGCCACGCCTCCCACGTTCAGCGTGCCGTTGCGCACGAGCCGCTGAATGAGCGGGCTCTTGCCAACGGTCCCCACAATCACCATGGTCTCCTTCTGGGGAGCCGTCTCGGTCGAGAGCGATGGCTCCGTGCCCGTGACGCGGCCCAGGTCGCCCTGCAGGTCCCGCGCCGCTCGGACGACGCCCGCGTGGTCATCGCTGCTCACGTACAGTGGCACCGGCTGCCCGTCGGTCGCGAGGGGGAAGCGGTTGGGGCCGTCTTCCGAGATAATGTACGACGGAGACTCCTGTGCGACGGCAGTCGGCACCGTCAGGATGGAAACGGTTCCAAAAAAGAGGAAAGCGAGTCCCACCGCACACTGAGACACGGAGAGACGGGAAAGAAGCTGTCGCATAGAGGATGAAGAGCATTGACAAAGTCATATTATCAATAAATAAAAGACGGCGCGCTCGTGAATCAAGCGCGCCGTCGGATGATCGGAACGGTTGTGCGTGAAGAAGTTGATTGGCGGACTGTGCCAGCCTGGAGACTACTCGGTCGCACTCTGAAAGCATTCGGTCGCTTTGCTTCCAGCACTTCGCTTCCAGCGCAGCCCGGGTTCGGCACTCGTCCGGCATCCACCGACGGCTGTCGGTGCTCGTTCGTACACTGTGTTTCTGGCGTCTCATGCTCCCGAAAAGTAGAAGTACGCCGCCGCAATCATCCCCAGCACGAGCACGGTGGATGCCACGTCGACCCAGTTCCAGCTCGCCCGCGACTCGGCCCGGTCCTCTTCCGTGAGTGTGCCGTAGGTCAGTCCGCTGATCTTTTCGTAGGGCGGCGGCTCGGTCATGTAGCTGACTCCCACCATCACGGCGACGCAGACGAGGAAGATGAGCAGGCTGTAGTAGGGGAAAAACACGTTACTAATGACCCAGAGGAACGAGCCCTCTGTGTAGGCAAAACTCTCGCTGAGCGCGACCGGAGTGTCGATCGACAGTCGGAACACGCCCATCGCAAAGCCCACGCCCAGGGCCGCCAGGCAGCCCTCCTTGTTGAGGCGCTTGTAGAAGACGCCGAGGAAGAAGACCACGAAAATCGGCGGGGCAAGGTACGACTGCACTCCCTGCAGGTAGTCGTAGAGGCCGCGGCTGCCCTGAATGACCGGAATCCACAAAATACCGATGATGACCATCACCGTCGTGGCGATCCGCCCCATCCACACGAGATGTTCCTCGGAGGCCTCCGGCGCAAACCGGCTGTAGAAGTCCATCGTGAAGAGGGTGGCCGAGGCGTTAAAGACACCGGCCAGCGAGCTCATCAGGGCTGCCAGTAGCCCCGCCACGACGATGCCGCGAATCCCAACTGGCAGCACGTGCATGACCAGCATCGGGAAAGCCGACTGGGCCTCTTCGGTGATGAGCTCGCCCTGGGCGTTCATCAGTTCATTCGTCATGGCTGGCACCTGGCCGCTCTTGGCGAGGGCGAAGGTGATGATGCCGGGGATGATAAAGATGAAGACCGGCAACAGCTTCAAGGCCGCCGCCGCGATCGAGCCGCGGCGCGCCTGCTGCTCGTCGGGTGCCCCCAGCGCGCGCTGCACGATGTACTGGTCGGTCGTCCAGTACCAGAGCCCCACGATGGGCGCCGCAAAGAGCATCGCTGGCCAGGGGTAGTTGGTGTTGAAGTACCAGGCCATTTGCTCTTCGGTCTGGACGGGGGCCCAGGTCGCCTCGTAGCCGGCTGGCACGATCGGTTTCCAGAGGTTGAACATCTCCGAGCCGGTAATCTCGTAGAGGCGGTCCCACCCGCCGATGGCATCGAGCCCGTAGACCAGGACGAGCAGAGAGCCAAACACGAGGACGAGCGTCTGGAGCGCCTCAGTGTAGGCCACCGCCCGAAGCCCGCCGAGGATGGTGTACGCGCCGGTCAGGACGATCACGAGAATCGAGCCGATCCAGAAGCTGTTCATCCCGAGGAAATTGATCTCGGGCAGCAGCACGCTGAAGACGATGCCCCCCGCGAAGATGCCCACGGCAATTTTTGTGAGCACGTAGGCGACCAGCGAGATGAATGAGAGGACCGTCCGGGCCATCGGCGAGAAGCGCTTTTCCAAAAACTCCGGCATCGTGTAGACCTGCGAGCGCATGTAGAAGGGGGCCATGATCCAGCCGAGCACGAGCAGGCACCAGGCGTGTAGCTCGTAGTGAGCCATGGCCACCCCGTCGGTGGCGCCGCTGCCGGCGAGGCCCACGAGGTGCTCCGACCCGATGTTGGAGGCGAAGATGGAGGTTCCCACGATAAGCCACCCGAGGTGCCGGCCGGCCAGGAAGTAGTCCTCGGTGTTGTCTTCCTGCTGCTTGATGACCCACCAGGCCAGTCCCAAGATGACGAGAAAATAACCGGCGACGACGAGCCAGTCGAGCGTGCCTAATGCCATGAGTCGAGATTCAGTGTTGTGAAAGCGGTTGTGAGTTGCGCTGAGTGTTTTGGCCGCGGGGGGAAGCGCGAGCGGGTTTGCTCTCCACGGTCGTCGATGTAGAAAACGAGGCGCACCGGTGGGGGCTGCTCATAGGCGCCTCAGCACGATCTCGAACGTATCGTCCTCGTTGCGAGTCAGCGTGCCATTGATGGCGTCTCCGGCGTCGTTGGCGGTGGCATCGATGGTCCAGGGGCCAACGTCCGAATAGGGGCCCTCGCCGTCGATTTCCCACCGCATCGACACGTCGGGGTGGGTGTGCGTCCCCTCCACGTCGGTGATGGAGAATGCCGCCATCACCGTGTTGTCGCTGTCGAGAAACCGGACCTCGCCGTTCCCGACTAAAGAGTCTGCCTGCTCGGCGATGTAGATTTGTCCGTTGACCGCGTCGGAGACGCCCCCACCTGGCGGCGACTCAAACTGGTACACGCCCTCCAGGACGGGTGGCTCGCTGGGGCCTCCGCCGCCACTGTCGCACGCGGCGAGGAGCACCATGGATACGAGAAGGATCGATAACAATCGGATGCGCATGGGGTGCGTCGTCTTGATGGGGCAGGAGCCGGCCCGACCATCCCGCAGCGCTCGCAGGGCGGGGGCGGGCAAATCCATTTGCCGGTACAGCCGGACGCGGCGCAGGAATCATCCCGCGACAGGCGTAAAGTGCTCGTCGAACCACTGCTGTGCATCGACGACGGCGGCCCGCATCAGGTCCTCGGCCTTCGCCGTGTGGCGGTTCGCGAGGTGGGTGCGCAGCTGCTCGGTGTCGAGCTCACGGGCGGCGTGCTCGCACGCCTCCCAACTCAGGATGCTGCGCACGGCGCGGTCGAGCGCCTGATTGGTGTTATCGTAGGGGCGGGCTTGAATGTCGTGGCCCTTCCAGCGGTCAAACCCAGCGTCCTGCAGGAGCCCGGCGATCGCGACGTTCATGCCGTTGATGCGCGTCCCTTGGTCGATGTCGAACCGGCCGGGCCCGCCCATCGTGATGCCGTCGTTGTAGCCCTGGCTGTTGAGGTGGGTGTGGTGCATCATCTCGTTGTCCAGCTCCTCGATCGTGTCGTGCACGTGGTCGAGGCCCACCATCTCGGAGTGGCCAATCTCCTTGTTGATGCCCTTTCGGCCCAGCGACACGTCGAACTCGTCGGCGATGCGGTACCACATGACGATAGCGCTGGCCACGGTGGGCAGGAGCAT
>CAZBIB010000103.1:0-10664 GCA_964491575.1 uncultured Salinivenus sp.
CCTGACCATCGCTACCGGTTCTCCAACGTGATGAATCGGATACTCCGCTGCGACCCTCTGCCACATATCTCTATCTTCCGCCTGCCTGAGAGAACGGTCGAAGATTCCCACTTCATCGAAGCAATCAGACCGGATTAGCGTCGTCGGGGTCAGGATGGGAGCGCCGTGAAGATAGAGCTCCGGCAATACATCTTCATCATCTTGCTCAAAGCGGGTGCAGTAGCCACGTGTCCGATCATTCGGGTCCGTCTCAAAGGAGTACACGTCCCCATAGAAAAGTCCGACCTCCGGGTGCTTTTCTGCGTGCGTAAGCTGGTGTTTCAGCCGGTCTTCGCACCACAAGTCATCTCCGTCCAGAAATGCAACGTAGTCCCCAGAGGAGCGTCGAATCCCCGCGTTGCGTGCGGCCGAAACCCCTTGGTTCTCCTGCCAGACATACCGAATCTCTTCGCAGCGATCAGCCCACCTCCGAATTACCGCCTCAGAATCATCCGTCGACCCGTCGTCCACGACGATGATTTCCGTGATCGCATCGTAGCGGGTCTGTGCCACCACGCTCCCGATCGCGTCGCCAATATACTCTTCCTGGTTGTAGCATGTGATGATCACGCTGACGTGGCTCATGGGATGATCTTCCCACGGTTGAGGAGGCTACACAGGAGTCCTCAGTAATAATCTGGGCTCGAAAACACCCTTCTCTCAAGAAAACGCCATCGACTGAAACTTCGCGTGCTCGTGGGCGAGCTCCTCGTACCTCCCCTCGCCGACCTTTCGCCCCTGCTCGAGCATGATAATGTTGTCGGCTTTCTCCACGGTGCTGAGCCGATGCGCAATCACGAGCATCGTGTGGTTGCCGTCCAGCTCGTAGATGGCCTGCATCACGCTCGCCTCCGTGGCCTGATCCAGGGCACTCGTCGCCTCGTCAAAGACGAGCACGCTCGGGCGGTGATACAGCGCCCGGGCAATGCTCACGCGCTGGCGCTGCCCTCCCGAGAGTTTTACGCCGCGCTCGCCCACGATCGTCTCCCACCGGTTGGGGAGTTCGTGCATCACAAACTCGTAGATCTGAGCACGCCTGGCCGCGTCTACCACGGCCTCCATGTCGATCTCCTCCTGCGGCACCCCGAAGGCGATGTTGCGCGCAATGGTGTCGTCCGACAGGAAC
The DNA here is from genome assembly GCA_964491575.1 of uncultured Salinivenus sp. Lineage (GTDB taxonomy): Bacteria > Bacteroidota > Rhodothermia > Rhodothermales > Salinibacteraceae > Salinibacter. The sequence goes on from CAZBIB010000103.1 coordinate 1,166, forward strand.
GTCTGCTGCGGCACGTAGCCGATGTTCTGTTGCCACCGCCGAATGTTGCCCTCTCGGAGGGGCGTCCCGTCGACCGCAATGGTGCCCTCCTGTGGCCGGAGGAGGCCCAGGATGAGGTCGACCGTGGTCGTCTTCCCGGACCCCGTTTTGCCCACAAATCCGACCGTAGTGTGCGATGGGATCTCCAGGGAGAGGTCCTTGATGGCGGGCGTCTCGGCGTCGGGATAGGAAAAGGAAACGCCGTCGAGCACGAGGCGATCGTCCAGGGCCAGCGGGGAGGTCGCCGGATCGCGCCGTTCGTCGCTGGAGGCGCCAGTCCCCCCGACGGCTCGCTGTTGGAGATCGCGGTGCAGGGCCTCCAGCGCAGCGCTGTTGTAGCGCGCACTCGCAATGCCACTAAAGGCCTTCTGAAGGGCGGGCATGAGCCGGTGCCCCGCAAACGCGTAGAGGCCCAGCATGGGAATCACCTGCCGGATGGTGTCCTGCACAACAATCAGATAGACGGCAATCAGAATGATGCCGCCAAAGGCCACGGCTTCCAGAACGTAGCGCGGGGTTTTCCGAATGACCCGGGCGTGAGACTGCAGGCGAGCATATCGTCTCGAGGGCGGGTCGAACTGCTCCAACAGGGTCTCTTCGCTGCCCCGTAGCTTCACCTGCTTGATGCCGCCGAACGCCTCATTCACGAGCTGGTATCGGGCCGTGTTCGCCTCCACACGCTCCGCGCCGGCCCGATCGAGCCAGGCCCGCACGGTGAAGTGCACCGCGGCGTACGCTCCGCCCAGCACGAACGCCAGAATGCTGGCAACGATCGGATTGACGACGAACAGAAAGCCGATAATGAAGAGCGCCACGATGGCCTTGGCGCCGCCCCGCAAGGCCGGATACAACATGGTGGCCGTCACCTCCTTCACCTCTTCGAGGACGTTTTTGCCCAGCTCCGCGCTGTTGCGCGTCAGAAAGTACTCGTAGGGCCGATGCAGGTAGCTGTGCAGGAGGCGGCGCGAGAGGCTGTGGTTTCGCCCCCACACGTAGCGATAGAGCGCCCACGTGGTGACTACGATGAATGCATTGCTCAGCACGAGCGCGGCGAAGGCCGTCAGTCCCAGCGCGATGAGGAAGGAGTTGGTGTCGGTGAAGCCAAACGTCTCATACGCCCAGCTCAGGTAGGCACTCTCGTGCACGCTCGCCGGATCGGCCGCCACCTGCAGAAACGGCAGGATGGACCCGACGCTCACGACCTCCAGCCCCGCCATCACGAGGACCGCCCCGAAGAGCAGATACAGGTTGCGCCGCTCGCGGGGAGTGAGCAGGTCAAAAAATGTGCGGATGATCTCCATGATCTGGTACCCCAAACCAAACAAAAAGACGGCGGACGGCAGACCACCACACGGGATGACCTACGGCCCCAGACCGCGGAGCTTTTCGGCGGTCCGCCGTCGGTGGTCCGCCGTCATTGCGGCAATACAGTTGTACCTCGCAACTTTGGTTCAATGTGCTGCTCCTCTTCTCCTCAGTTGTTCTTCCGGAGTCCCAACTCCTCCCGGACCCCCTGCACGATGCCTCTCGGCCGAAGGGAGGTCTGGACCTCCCGCATCTTCTCCTGCGTCTCGTCCCCATCCCCCTGCCGTCGAACGGCGGCTCGCAGGAAGGTGGCCGCGACACCGACCAGGGCGCCGAGAAAAAGGCTCAGCACGATCGTAAACGTCCAGTCCGGAGCGCTTGGAGCAGTTGGCGGCGCCGGCTTTTCGGCAATCGTGACCACGGGCTGCTGACGCTGCAGCTGGAGGCGCGTCTGCGTCACCTGCTTCTGGAGCTGGCTGTACAGCTGCTCTTTGAACCGGACTTCTCGCCGGAGGCGCTCGCGCCGGAACTGAAGTTTGGGCTCATTTCCGCCCGTGAGCACGCTTCGGTTTTGTTCAAGAAACTGCGCGAGCCGATCTTCCGCTGCGTCGAGCTCCTGTTGCGCCTTTTCGAACTGCTTCTCGACAAACGTCAGGTTCTCCCGCGTCGTTTCGGTCCGGATTTCGCGGACCCGCGTCCGGAGGTGCTCGATGACGCGCTCGTTCAACCGGGCTGCCAGGGTTGGGGTCGTCGCCGTCGTCGAGATGGTCATGAGGCTCCCTCCTCCCTCCAGCGCCCCGGATTCTCCCACGGAGGCGGAGATCGTTTCTCCGAGAGCCCCAATCGCTCGTTCTTCCGCGTCGGTCGGATAGATCAATGCGTCCATGCTATCGGACTCGACCGGACGGGACTCGGCGTCGGGCAAAAGGCCTCCCACCCCGTCCGCAACCGTCCACGGAAGCCACAACGTGTACCGAAGCACCCGATCGAACAGGCCGGTCGGCTGATTGACGTGCTCGACGAACGTGGTGCGTTGGCCGGTCGACGGAAAGGAAAAGGTGTCCTGTGCGACGGCCAGGCGCACCTCGCGACTCGTCGCGATCGTGGGATACGACGCAGGCGTCAGTCCGGCACTGCCGCCTCCTTCAAGGTCGATCCCAAGCCCCTGGACGGAAGGCAATCCTGAGGGAAGCCCCCTTCCCTCGTCGTCCCCCGCCGCTTCCCGGACGACCTTCGACCGCGCGGTGTATTCCGATGGCGCCAGCGTCGCGTACAACACGCCAAAAAGCCCAAACGCCAGGACGGAAAGCACGATGAGCCCGCGCCCCCGGCTCAGCGTGAGGAGCAGGTTGACCAGGAGGATCTCATCGTCACGAGACGGCACATGGCGCCTGTGCCCGTCGCTCTCCGGTGATGGACTTTGAGGGGTACCCATCAAACACTCTTCGGATTCGAAAAGCCTTGCGTCGTAGCACTCCGGGAGACGCGTCAGTTAGTCGAACGCTCGCGTGGCGAGCACGATAATCGTGAGCGCGCTGGAAACGATCCCGGTCACGTCGGTGACGACCTGTCCGATGTCGACGCCCTCCTCGTCCGGCGCCGGCTGCTCGCGGGTGACCCGAATCACCGCCCCGTCGGTCACCTCGGGCGAACGCGAAAACCATCCGTCTTCCACCTTGAAGGTGGCCCCGCTGGCCTGGGTCAGGTACACATTTTTCGTGCTGTCGCGGACGCCGCCGGCCCGCTCAAGATAGTACTCGACGTCTTCCCCCTCCCGGTACTTGATCCGTCCCTCCTGGGCCACGTTCCCCCGCACAGACACGCTGTTCGGTTCCGTGGGGATGACGATCCGGTCGCCGTCCTTGAGCTTTAGGTCTCCGTTGTCCTGAAGCACGTCTTTGATGTCGAGAATAAACCGCTCCCCGTCCCGCACGAGCTGCCCGCCGCCCGGGTAGCTGTTCGGCGTCACCCCCCCGGCCCGTTCGAGCACCGAGGACAGCGGCTCGCCCTCCTTCTTCAGGGCGTAGTCCCCCGGAAAGCGCACCTCCCCACGCAGCGTCACGAAGCTCCGCTCACTGTAGGCCGGGTCCGAGCGTACGAGCACGCGGTCGCGGTGATGCAACTGCACGTCCGCGGTCGCCCGTAGGGCCCGGGTGGTGTCGTTCGCCGCGAACCGCACGTCCTCGGGTCCGTCCAGGGTCTCCCCAAGCGGAACTCGCAGCGTACGCATGCCCTCCTCTCCCTCCTTCGGGCGCGCAACCTGGATTTCCTTCAGGTAGACGTCCTCCTCGAAACCGTTGGCCTTGAGGACGAGGTCCTTGACCGTCAGGTTCTCCTGGTACTCGTACCGCCCCGGCTCTTTGACCGCCCCGCTGACTTCCACGAACTTGTCCGTGTTTACCTCCGTCCGCAGGGGGTAGATCCGAATCTCGTCGCCGGGGCGGAGGGGCGTGTCTGCCATGCCGCTGCCGTTGAGGGCGCGGGCGAGGTTGAACGGGATGACCCGCTCAGAGCGGCCATCGTCGGCCTCGCGGTACAGGTCCGCGCGCGATCGGAGCACGTCTTTCAGGTACGTGCTGTCCGCGAGCCCGCCCCCGCGCAGCAACAGGTCCTGCACCGTCATGCCGGTCCGGTACGGGTAGGTGTCCGGATTGCGGACTTGGCCGGTAATGCGGACCGTGCGCGCCGCCTCCAGGTTTTGGACGGAGGGAATATGGAGGCTGTCGCCCGGCACGAGGGGCACGTCGGCCCGGGGCACGCCGGCCAGTGCGCTGTCGACGGTGAGGGAGCGCTCAGCCTCGCCAAGATCTTCGTCGAAACGGATGAGGGTGGCCTGCTTCCGAAAGGCGTCGTCAGTGAGCCCGTTGGCCCTGCGGATGAGGTCGCGCACAGTGCGGATGCTGTCGCCAAGCGCGTACATTCCGGGCTGGTAGACGGCCCCGGTAATCTGCGCGGATGCGACGTTGCTGGCCGCGGCGGGATCGACGCGATCCGGCACCGCCCGGATGTGCACGCTGTCGGCATCGGCCAGCGCGACGCTCGTCTCCCCTGCCATCACGGCGCCGAGGTCGTAGTTGAGGTCCTTGCGGGGAACCGACGAGTCGTCCTCGCGCTCGCCTGGCGGAATGAGCCGGCTCACCTCAAAGTCCGCCGTGTACGCCTCCGGCGCCAGCCCTCCGGCGTACTCGATCAGGTCGCGCACTGTCTCCCCGTCCGTCATCTCGTAGTAGGCCGGCCGCTCCACGGCCCCGGTAATCGCGACCGTTTTCCCCCGGACCGGCACGCGGAGATAATCCCCGCTCTGCAGGCCGACGGGATCGGGAATGGCCCCCTCGGTCAGGTAGTCGTACAGATCGACGGTGTCGACGACCGCGCCGTCCCGGATCACATGAATCTGGCGCAGGCTTCCGCGCTGCAGCGGCCCCCCGACGCTGTAGAGCGCATTAAACGCGTTCGAGGTGGCGCTTACCGTGTAGCCACCGGGTTGGGCCACCTCCCCGAGGACGAAGATGCGGAGGGGCCGAATGCGCGTGACCGACAGATCCATGAACACCGTCTGCGGGTCCTCCGCGAGGCCCGAGTGCCTTCGGGAGAGCCATTGTTTCATGTCTGCTCGAAGCGCGTCGAGTTGTTTGCCCACCGCGGTAAACTGGCCGTGATCCGGGACGAAGACGCGCCCCTGCCGGTCGACGGTGAGGTCGTACTGAAACTCTGGCGCGCCCCACACCACGAGGCGCAGCTCGTCGCCGGGACCCACGACGTAGCTGTCGTCGACGGGACCCCTCCGGCTCGGCTTGAAGGCGTCGGGCACGGTGTCAAATGTGTTGTAGCCAAAGTAGCCGAGCCCGGCGTCCCGGTCGGGAGCCGCTGCGGTGTCCGACGCAGCCGTGTCGGGCGAGGCAGAAATGGTGTCCGTGGGCATGGTGTCCGGGGGAGCCATGCCTTCCCGGGCCACATCCGTGGGAGAGATCGACTGAGCCGTGGTATCCGGGGTCTGCTCTCGCTGAACCGCCTGCAGGAGTGCCTGCACGCGAGCCTCCGGGATGCCGAGCCGCCGGGCCTGTTCGGCGGCGCGCTCCGGATTGGAAAGGTCGATGCCGAGCTGCCTGGCCTGACGCCGCGCCTGCTCCGGTGTCAGGTTTCGGGCCTCCAGTTCCTTCCGAACAGAATCGGGCACCTCTCGCTGCTGGGCCTGCGCCGACAGGCCCCCTCCGATGCCCACCGCGAGGATGGACAGAACCAACACCCCGGTGCGAAGAAGAGTGGAGAAGCGCATCGAGACAGTCACCAAATACTGCGGAGTGTCAATCAGACTGGCGTTCCCTCTCAGGACGCACGCAACTCATTTGGGAAATTCGACCCCACCCCAGGGATGTGCGCCACTACTTGGCAGGGACTCTCTTTCTTCCTACGAGCGTCCACCCGGAACGAGAGTCCGAAGCGGAGACAGAGAAGAAATTGTGTACAGGCGGACGAATCATTTTCACAACTAGTGGCCACTCAAGCCAAGCGAAATTGCCACCGCACTTTTGTTTAACTCTAATTTCACACAATACCGCGCCGAGTGGCATTAGGGCGGTGCAGTCCCCCTTTCGATCGGAGAAAATCTCCATGTTTCCGAGGTATCACTGGTAGGCGAACGCTGCGGTCCGATCGTGCCTCCTCACGTCGCCTCGATTCGGAGCAATCGAACAACTGCAGAGCGAGAAGATCCCGCACTTCCTTTTCGGCCAGACAGTTTGGCTTGTTTGTTGCGATTCAGACAGCCTGACTCTGCCCGGTCCATAGGTCCCGGTCCTTCCCGGACCGGGTGGGCCCGAATGTCTTCGCTCATCGGGCCGCGGGACGAGGAGCGGGACGGTGCGCCGCTCCAGAAAGACTACCCAGGCATTCACTTTTAGACTCTTTCCGACTCAACACGTATCACCTATGCATTTTGCTCCGAATCGCTTTTCCTCCCTGTCGTCCATTCTTCATCGCCCCCCAATCCAGTTTGTGGGTGCGCTCCTTCTGGGAATGTGCCTCGCAGCGGCGGGGCTGTCCTCTCACCCCGCGTCGGCACAGGATCAGACGTTCACCGTCACCTCACCCGCCGACGCTGGCGACGCTAACGTCGGCGACGGCACCTGTGCCACTAGCAACGGGGCTTGCACGCTCCGCGCGGCCATCGAGGAAGCCAACAACGACACCAACCGCGACAAGGTCGACTTCTCGAGTATCCCGACGACGAACGGCTTCGCCACGATTTCGCTCAACAGTGAGCTCTCGGCGACCGAAGAGATCAACATCGCCGGAAAAACGGCGCCGAACTACCCAAGCTCCTCGGCCAACGGTCCGATTGTCAAAATCGACGGGTCCAACATTTCGGGGACCTCTGCCGACGTCCTCGAAATCAGAGCGGCCAATAGTGCAGTGAAAGGCCTCGCGATCGTAAATGCGCCGGATGATGGGATCGAATTGTTCGCCGGCAATGTGACGGTCGAGGACTGCTTCCTCGGCATGGACGTGGACGGAACCACGACGCAGGGCAACAGCGATGCCGGTATCGTAACGGACGTTTCCTCCGACGATACCGTAAACAATAACCTCGTATCGGGCAATGGTGGCTCCGGAATCGTGGTCCTCGGCAATAGCCACACAGTCATCAACAACATCGTCGGCCTCGACCACGACGGCGACGCCGCGAAGGGCAACGCCGGGCACGGCATTGATGTCGAGGGGAACGACAACCTGATCGGGAATGCATACCTTCTCACGGATACGTTCCAGACCACTGACAACGGGAACGTCGTCTCCGCCAACGGACAGAATGGCATCTTCGTCCGCGGGGACGGCAACCAGGTGTCCGCCAATGAGATCGGCACGAGCGCTGACGGCTCCACCGCCACTGGCACCGGCGGCAACTCGCTCGGCAATCAGAACAACGGCATCGAGGTGACAGGCACAGGGACCGGAAGCAGCGCCGCCCAGAACAACCTCATTGGACAGAACGCTCCGGGCACAGGCACCACAATCACCGTTGATGACGTCGGAGCGGACCGGAATCTCATTTCCGGCAACGCGAAGAACGGCATCGCCCTCGGCAACGACGCTCAAGGCCAGGCCTCCTCGCAGGATACTCTCCGGAACAACGTGATCGGGCTCAACCAGAGCCGGGATGCCAAGCTCCCCAACGGCGCCGACACGGATGTGGACGGCGGCATCGTCGGCAGCCTCACGAACAACGCCGTGATTGACAGCAACGTGGTGGCCGGCAATGCCGGGCAGGGCATCATCATCTTCAACGGCAACAGCGTCGACATCTTTGACAATGTCGTCGGCACCAACCGTAACTTCGACACCGGCCTGGGCAACGCCTACGACGGCATTCAGGTGAAGCCCAACCCGGGCGTTACCGCCCGCATTCAGGTCACCGACAACATCGTCGGCAACAACGACAACGACGGAATCGACATCCGTGGCAGCTACTACGACGTGGCGAACAACTACGTCGGCGTGGCCCCGGACGGTAGTGACATCGGTAACGGTGTCAACGATCAGGGCCGGGGCATCGTCCTCGACAACGGCAGCTCGTCTCTCGTTAATACAATCATCGGCGGGTTCTCCCAAAGTAGTATTCCGGGCGACGGCAACGCTGCCGGGAACAGCACCCCGAACGGCACGGGCAACGTGATTGGCAACAACCGCGCCGACGGGGTCCTCGTTCAGGGCAACGCGACGGACATCGTTATCGAGGAAAACTACATTGGCACCAACCCGAGCGGCGCCGATCTCGGCAACGGCTCTGGTGCCACCGGTTCCGGCGGCGACGGGATCCGCATCGTCGGCAATGGAAACGCGTCCACCGGCCATTACATCGGCTACAGCGGAAGCTCGTCGTTCTCCAGCCCGGATCCGGCTAATGGAGGAGAAGGCAACGTCGTCGCGTTTAACAGCGGCGACGGCATCTCGCTGGGCTCCAGCGAGTCGTCGACCGACGTGAGCGGCGTTCCCGTGCGCGGCAACATTGTCTACCAGAACGGTGCCGCGAACAACACCAAGGTCGGCATCGATCTCGGCAACTCCGGCCAGACGTCGAACGACGCCGGAGACGGCGATTCCGGTCCGAACGGCCTTCAGAACTTCCCGTCGATCCAGTCGGTCAACTACAATTCCTCGAACAGCACCGTCACGATCGACTACGAGGTCAAGACCAACGACACGGGCTCGAACTATCCGTTGACGGTCGATTTCTACGCCGCCGACTCCGAGCAGAGCAGCGAAGGGAAGATCTACCTTGGTTCGCAGGACTACAGCACTGCCAACACGACTTCGAGCATCTCCTTCGACCTGAGCACCTTCTCGAACGTGGACTCGGAGGACTACTTCGTCGCCACGGCCACGGACGCCAACGGCAACACGTCGGAGTTCTTCGGTCCACCCGGCCAGCAGCTCCCGGTGGAGCTGGCGAACTTTGAGGCGCAGCAATCGGGCACGGGGACGGTCCGCCTCACCTGGGAAACCGCCTCTGAGCAGAATAACGCCGGCTTCCGCGTCCAGCGCCGCGTAGCAAGTGCTCCTGGGGCGCGCCGCGACGGAAAGCGCGGAGGATCCTGGACCAAGGTAGGCTTTGTCGACTCGAAAGCCGAGGGGGGCTCCTCCACCGAGGCACTCACCTACCGGTTTACCGCCGAGGAGCTGGGTGTTGGCACGCATCAGTTCCGCCTCCAGCAGGTGGACCTGAACGGCACGCCCCACGCCCACGACCCGGTCACCGTGGAGGTACAGATGCAGGAGGCACTCCGCCTTACCCCGCCGGCGCCGAATCCGGTGCGAGGCGACGCGGCCGTCCGGTTCGCGGTGCGGGAGGCGAAGGAAACCACCCTCCAGCTCTTCAACACGCTCGGCCAGCAGGTCGCCACGGTCTATCGCGGTACCCCGCCGGCTGGTGAACAGCAAACCGTCCGGCTCGACTCCCGACAGTTGTCGGGGCTGGCCAGCGGCGTGTACTTCCTGCGCCTCCAGGCCGGTGAACAGACGACCACCCAGCGTGTGACGGTGGTGCGGTAGACGACCCGGCGTTGCGTTCCTTTTTCTCGAAAGCGACCGCCCCCCGACGCTCCGTCGGGGGGTTCGGTCGTTGTGCCTGCTTTTTCCGTTACGCCGATCTTTTTCG
>CAZBIB010000104.1:0-10609 GCA_964491575.1 uncultured Salinivenus sp.
ACACCACGGTCCCACCACAAGGCTCGTCCCAGAGGACGGGCTTTTCTACTTCTCCCCCTTCCGTCTGTCCTGAATCCTTCCCAGCCACGTGGGTCTATCGGTCCTGAGAGGGCTTGATTTGTCGTATTCGAGGTCCTGGATTGAGTCACGCCGGAAGGATCGATCTACTTTCTTCCTTTTGCTGTCTCATATGACGTATCTATCCCAGGGGCCATAAGTCTCCGTTTTCTGGCCTCTCGGCATGGCCAACGCGACCACTGCGAGGCCGAGGATCAGGCCCGTGAGCTGCGCAAGGAGAGCTCCCCCGGTCATCACCCACGGCAGCACGGCCACCGCCAGACCGAGCAGGACGTTCAGGTAGCGCCCGGCCCGCAGCACCTCTCCCATGCAAATGACCGACGTCACGACAATGAGCGAACCGCCGAGGTGAAAGACGGAGGAGGCAGGCGACTGCACCCCAAGGGTGCCAGGAACGGCCATCAGCAGGACCCCCAGCACGGTCGAGAGGACGAGGGTCCACGGATAGCTCATCCCCCAGAGGGACGCCTCGAAGACCCGTCCGGGTTGATCGGGAAGGCTCATGAGCTGCGGAGACCGTTCGTCCGGAGAAGCGCCTTCGTCCGGGGGACCGCCCTTCCAAAAGGCCTCCCAGACTGACGTCCCCTTGCGGGTGGCCTGCACGAGGTGCTGGCCCATGGCAACCACTTCGTCGACTTCGAGGGGAATCATTGGCAGCATGATGGCAGCCGCCAGGAGGCAAAAGGTACACCAGGAGCCGACGACCACCGGCTGAGAAATGACCAGTGCAATGTGAGCCAGTCCCAGCGGGATGACCAGGATGCCGAAAAAGGTGACCATCCACGGCATTGTCCGCCACCGCTTCGGGCTCCCCATGTAGCCCATCAGAAACTCGAACGTATAGGCCAGTGCGCCGAGGGCTGCGTCGGAGACGGGCCACATGTGGGACATGTCGGAGTTGAGGACGCGCTCACTGCTCTCTCCAAAGAAGGGGTCCCAGACCGACTCAATGTACCCGAGCTGGAAGACCCCAAGATATCTGGACACAACGAGTCCGAGAAAGCCGAGCACGATCATGATCCAGCGCTGCGGCCAGCTGGAGGGATTGTAGCTCCAGCCCGCTGGGGTGGGCGGGCCCATCTTCATGTACAGGACCATGTTGGGCATGCCGGGGATGAGCACCGTCAAGGCGATCACCAGCATGCCGACGGCCGTGTCACTGACGTATGCCGCTGCGGTGGGGGCCCAGAAGACGACAGGGGCAAAGCTGAGCCAGACGCCGACGAAGCAGCAGATCCACAGACTGACGGGCCGATTGGGCTTCAGCGAGCGCCAACCAAAGAAAATCAGTAGGAGACCGCTTAAAATATCGCTCCCCGTCATGAGCCAAGCTCGAAGCTGAGTCCGCGGCTGATCTCCGAACCAGACGCCTCGTCCCCCGCTCGGATCAACCCAAAGGCTTTCGTTCAGATAACCTAACGAAAAAGGCGCCACTGCGACCCAGACGCCCAGCAGAATCAACGTCCAATAGATCCATAGCGTCTGCCGGTGGTGCATGTGGAGCATCTGGTAGCGCCCTTCGCTGTAGGGCGCTCCGTGCTCTCCGTTTCCGCCCTTGCCATGGGACTCCATCTCGGCCATGGGACGGGTCACGCCTCGCTTTCCCATCCCCTTGTGTTGGTGCTGGGAATTGTCAGCCATTACCGCTCAGGTGCGATCTGCAGGAAGGTAGTAAAGGCAAAGTAGACTCTGCTCTCAACAGGATAGACCGCTTGGAGCTCGATGCGTAAATCAATGCAGGTTCTTCAGGCCACGGCGGCCCATTCCATTTGAGTGAGCAGGGATTGCGTCTTCGTTTAACGGTCCCTTTGGCAGGGTGCTTCTATCCCGGCCCCGAAGATTACACTTTACTTACAGTTTCGAGTGGAGTGCGCGAAGAGCAAAACGATCACGTCGACGTCCTTCGCAAACTTGACGCTCCCCCGGCTGCTCGAAAAGCGCTCCTACGAGGCAAAGCCGGGGAAGTGGATCAAGACGTGTATGGGCCCTCAGAAACAATCTTCTCACATGTAACAACTAGGTGTATCGTCTCTTATTTGCTTGCTATCTGCCACACATTTCGCATGGTAGCGCATATAATTCCACAACATTCTTTTCATTAGCTCAAAGGTCAAAGACGGAATGAGTGCACGAATCCGGTCAACGAATAGAGCAAGCGAAGCTAGATCGAGCGATTGGATGGAGACCTTTGGCCGCGCTGGTTACGCCGCCAAGGGGGCCGTTTACGCCGTAGTGGGGGCGCTGACCGCGCAACTCGCCTTTGGAGCTGGCGGCTCCGCCACAGGAACCCGAGGGGCCGTTCGAGAAATCGGTTCAGGGTCTTTTGGTCAAATCGCCCTGGGATTGACGGCCCTTGGACTGGCGTGCTACGCTGTTTGGCGGTTGTTACTGGCGGCCTTGGACCCCAGGAACAAGGGCTCCGATGCTAAAGGACTGGTACAACGAATCGGCTTTGCGGTTAGCGGGCTCGTCAACCTAGGCCTGGCTCTCTTCGCGGCACAAATCCTTGTGGGCTCTGGTGGCGGTGGCTCCTCAAAGCGGGAGCTGACGGCGCAACTGATGAGCCAGCCCTTCGGGCTGTGGCTGGTTGGCATTGCAGGGGGCATCGTCGTGGGAGTTGGGTTGTACCACTTTTACCGAGCGAAGAATGCGACGTTTATGAAGCACTACAAGGCGGAGGCCATGGACTACCGGACTCGAAAATGGGCCAGACGCATCGGGCAATGGGGGCTGACTGCGCGGGGCATTGTTTTCATTATCATCGGCATTTTTCTGATCCAGGCTGCCGCGCAAGCTGATCCCAGCGAGACAAGAGGGCTCGGAGGGGCTCTCGAAGTGCTCGCTCAACAGCCATACGGGCCGTGGCTCCTTGGCTTTGTTGCTCTGGGGCTCGTTGCCTATGCCGTCTACTGTTTTTCCTACACCTGGTATCGCCGCTTCGCAACGGTAACGGGCTGAGAGAGTGCTGAGATGTCCCCTTCCTGAGAGAGATCCAGCAGAGGACGCAGGTCCCCAGCCAAGGAGTACAGCCGAGTCGAGGATCCAGGCAAGAAATGCCAATCATGAGGGCCCTACGCTTTGGCCACGGATTTCCAGGCGGGCAGTCCTCGACGCCCTCGGCTCAGCTCGGCCAGCGCACCGCGGGCCTTTGGCAGAGAGGATCGCACTCCTCAGTACAAGGAGAAAGTCAGAGCGCTCCTCTCTCATCAAGTCGAAGAATCCACTCCATCGGCGGAAGGCCCTCTTCGTACTCCCTGATGGCCTGTCGGGCTGCCTCCTTGTCCTCAAATTCCCCGACGACGACTCGATACCGCAGGCCGAGATCGGTCTCGGCCTCGACAGTGCTGACAGGCATGGACGCAGCGGAAAACCGATCCCGGTATCGCTGGACCATGGTCTTTGCAGTGCTCTCCGCACGCGTCGACGCGACCACGATCCCCCACCGGTCCTCTTGTTTCTGGTTCGGTTGTTTCTGGCCCGGCTGCTCCTCCGTTTGTCTCTGCCTCTCCTCGCTCGAATCCGCTTGCTTTTGATCCGCCTCGTTCTTTCTCGCAGGGTGGGTCACGCGAACGGTCACCGTTCGGACATCTGTCCCGGCTTCGTTGGAGACGCGAAGCCGGGCGGCGTACTCCCCTCGCGTCGTGTAGGTGTGGATCGGAGATTGGCCCGTCGCGCTCGACCCGTCGCCAAAACTCCACTCGTAGGTCAGAGCTCCACTTCCCTCCGCAGCGCTGAGAAACTGAACGGGGCTTCTTGCGTCGACCGGATTGGGAACGGCGGTGACGGATGTGATTTGGGCTGGTTTCGGGGGGCGCTTGGCCGTCACTGTGATCGACCGGCTCGCTGTCCCGGCCTCGTTGCTCGCGGAGAACGAGACCTCGTAGGTCCCCGGCTGCTCGTAGGTATGGGTTGCCGTGAGGCCAGACCCTGCCCCCCCGTCCCCAAAGTCCCACTGGGAGTCCAGCGGGCGGTCCGCCCTCTCATTGATCGTCGCCGCAAACGTGACTGACGTGTCGGTCGTTACCGTGGTCGGCCCGTCAAGCCGGACGATCCGCGGAGGGGTCGGCGCCGCAAAGTTGACCTTCAGACCAAAGCCAAGAAGTTGACCCGTCAAATCGAACGGGTCCCCGGACTCCGCCCCGTCCACCGCCTCGTTCGGAAAGGTCAGGTTGAAGCGCGATTCGACGTAGAATGACACCGTTCGGCTGAGCAGAATGTCCAGCCCGCCCCCCATCGAGGGCCCGACTCCCGGGTTCGTCGGGGGACGGTTTCCCCCAAAGGTAGCGTTAACCCCAACGTCGACGTACGGGGCAACGGATCCGCCGGCAAAAGTATAGCGCCCCAAGAGCTGAGGTGTGTAGCGGTACGTATCTGAAATTCCGCTCTGTCCACCGCTGTACTCCGTAATCGGGTAGTTGCCCCCCTGAAACCCAAGTGCGAGGGCCCACCTAGGGGAAAACTGGTATCCCAGCTCCCCGGCTCCCACGAACGGAAGCCCCGAGCCTTGGGTAAACGCCTGCAGATCGAGCGGAGCCCCCACCTGCCGGGGCGGAAAGTCGCCGGTGTAGTCCGAAATGCCACCCCCGAGTTTGCCGTAGAAGACGTTCCCAGGACGCGTCGACTGTGCGTGCGCAGGAGACGTCAGCCCCCCAACCAAAAGGCCCGCGAGGAGGACCAGTAGGCCTGGTGACAGTATGGTTTTGCGCACAAAACTGGGAAACAGCATCGGTGAGGTGTCCGGTGAAGACCAGCGAATCGGAACGGTCGACGTTGATTCTCTCCTACCGCTCTGACGCCAGTGGACTTGGGCGCGCCAAAATCGGTAGGGGACGAAATGAAGGAAACGTTTCCACTGAAGCCGATCCCCCTCCCCGGCCTCCACAACGTGGCCGGGGTGAGGATCGGGGGATTCCCATGGAGACATCCAGCGAGACGGTACGAGTGGAACCTCACACGGTTAAGGGGAGAAGCTGAGAATTGTCTGAGCGCCGGCTAATGATTCGGTGAGGTCACGCCCCGCTCCTCAGACAGCAGAGACCCCGTGCTCCTGCGCGCAGCATCAATTACATTGTCGGGAATCACGGTGTCGCCTGGCCCGCCCCCATCGAGCTGGCTGTTGTGGACAGAACCGCCAACCGGCTGAAGCTAGAGAGCGATTTTCGCCCGATGATGAGCGTTTAAAGACCGTTTTTGATACATCGGCATTATGAATGTGAGTGACGTGACCATCCGCCTCCGCTTGGCCGGTAGCGCAGCGCTTCCCCCTTCGCCGACGGCTTTCTCCCCCGACCTTCCTTGCGCCGTGTGCCAGATGGGTTCTCACGCGCTCCCCCTCCGACCCCGAGCGTTCGAAGTTATCTTGTATTCTTCGGGAACTGCAGAAGGGAGCACAGGGTCGTAGAGGGGCCACGCCTCCAATTTCCTTGTAACGCTGCACCTCTGGCCTGGTGGCACCGTCTGCTTTCTCTCCTGCCGGGGGCGTTCTTCCTCCTCTCCACACACCTCCTCCGCCCATGGCCGCCCGACCAGCTTTTCTCTCCGTACTTTGCATTCTTCTGATCGCGCTCTTGGCACCCTTGCCAACGGAGGCGCAGGTGTGGAAGCGGGTCAAAAACAAAGCAAAAGAAAAGCTCGAACAGCGGGCCGATCAGAAAACAGACGCGGCCCTGGAAGCGGCCCTCGACGGCTTCGAAGATGCCGTCGCCTGTGCCGTCACTGACGAGACGTGCATCGAAGAAGCCCAGAACGACGGAAAGACCGTCGTCATGACCGACGAAGAAACCGGGGAGGTCATTCGCGACGAGAATGGCGAGGTCGTGACCGATCCCGACGTTGCCCGCGCCCAAGCGACCGGCACGGAAGCGACCCTCGCCCCTGGGGAAGGGACGTGGGCCAACTACGACTTCGTGCCCGGACATCGCGTTCTCTTCTACGACGACTACGGCAGCGAGTACATTGGCGATTTTCCGAGGCGCCTGCAGTTCCGCAGGGGCACGATGGAACTGGTCGAATGGGATGGCGGCCGGGCGCTCCGCGGAAAAACGAAAGGCGCGTTCAACGTTGGTCTTCCGGAGACGCTTCCCGAGCAATTTACCATCGAGTTCGATTTCTATGCGGCTGACAACGCGAACGACATCCAGGTTCGCGTCGTCGACGCTGAGGGCGAGCGCGCCGGGACGCAGTATGTCAGCGTTGATCCGTATGAGGGAGTCGGGATTGTCTCCTACGCCCGCGGCGGCATCGAGTCGCGGCAGCGCCAAGACCGGCTCAAAGACGAAATGTTGCCCATTCGCATTGCCGTTGACGGGTCCTACGTAAAAGTGTATGTCGCCGAGGAACGGGTCGCCAATGTGCCGAACGCCGACCTCGGGCGGACCGACCGGCTGCAGTTTGTGCTCAGGGACGTGCGGGATCAGATCTACATTGGCCCAATCCGCGTGGCGGAGGGCGGCCGGACGCGGATCTACAAAGAGCTGCGCGCCGACGGCCGACTTGCCACCCGAGGGGTTCTCTTCAACATCGGAAGCGACCACCTTCGCCCCGAGTCGACGCCGACGCTCGAGGAGATTGGGCGGATGATGGAGGCCCACTCCGACTTGCGCCTGCGCATTGAGGGCCACACGGACAACGTCGGGCCCGCCGACGTCAATCAACGGCTAAGCGAGGAGCGCGCCCGGGCGGTCGTCGATTATCTTGTAGGTACGAAAGGCATCGCGGCCGATCGACTTGAAGCAGTAGGCCACGGAGCCGCCCGGCCTGCCGCCGACAACGAGACGCCGGAGGGTCGGCAGACCAACCGGCGCGTCGAGCTGGTCGTTCTTTGACTTCTGGAAAGTCAATTTAGGGTTTTTGAGACAACCCGCTCCTATCCAAAAGTCTCCCGTTCGTACAGCTCGACGTTCCACAGAATCGTATTCACCTGATAGAACGGCACAAATCCTTCCTCCCGAATTGTCTCCCGAACCCCGGTATGGATGTACATTCGGAAGTCCATCTCTCGTACCCAACAGTACACGTCCGCGAGTTGGCCAATCGCTTGATTGTACCACGTCTCCCGCGGATAGGTGACGCCGTACCACCGGGAGGCTTTTGAGGTGGAGGCCTCGACAAGCCGCTCCATGTGGGGGTAGCAGCAGAAGACCCGATCGAGCGTCACGAGATCGGCCCCCGGAAGCTCGGGCGCCAGGTCCACGAAGTCTCCGTACTTGTGGGAGGTTCGGGCTCCGAATCCCCGCCGCTGGGCTTCATTTTTGGCTACCTCCAGGTACGGAGGCGAGGCCTCCACGAGCGTCGACTCAGAGAGTCCCTCCTCCAGAAGCTCCAGGGGGATCATGCCGACGCCGCCGCCCACGTCTAGGAGCGTCCGACCGTCGATGTCCAGCGTTTTTAGTGCGTCGATGAGCAGGCGCGTCGATTTTTGGGGCGGGCCGTTCTTTCGGTACTGGCGCAGTTCCTTCTTCGCCTTGGTCTGATCAAACAGATCGCCAGCTTCTTCGCAGTGGGAGCAGCAGTCCATAAGGAAACAGGAGCTCGTTGAGAGTGCGGCAGAAATTACTGAGCATGCACGTCCCGTAGCACCACGAAGTCGCCGTCCCCGTGTCCAGGGCGGACCGGATCCGGCTCGGTCGTGCGCTTCGGATCGGGAAAGAGAGTCTGGCGGCTTGTGAGGCGGTCGAAGCCCGCGGTTTTGAGGAGTCGAAGGACCTCTTCTACAGGGTGGAACTGTGCCTTTTGGTAGAAGGGGCTCTCAGCCCGTCGTTCCTCGTACCGTGCTACAAGCGGACTGTCGCGGTCGAGGAAGCCGACCACGAATACGCCGCCGGGCCGGAGAATCCGGGCGGCCTCCTCGCAGGCCGCGGTCGGGGCGTCGAGGAAGCAGATTGTTGTCGTCATGAGGGCCCCGCCAGCGAGAAGGGCGAGTCCGATCAGGCGTGGGGCCGGAAGAAGTAAGTTCAGGTTGGGACTCATGATGAGTACTGGGGGAAAACAGAACGTCTCCTGGAAAAGGCTCTCCTCTCTGCGCGAGACGTTGGGCCCGCCGTCAGCGCGCGGTCTGGGCGGGCGTGCCGGGAGAAGACGATGGGCCCGTCCTCATCTCTTCGGTTCGAGGACGGGCCTGGGCAATGGTGTACAGGCCGCCGAGCGCCGAGTCCCGGGGCTCGACGACCTCGAGACCGGCTTCGCCTAGAAGCGGATCCAGCCGGCGCGTCAGGTCGGAAAACAGGAACCGGGCCACCGGATTCAGGGCGCGCCGAAGCAGTGACGGTTCTGTGCCTTCCGGGACGAACTTGTCGTAGATCGACACGCGGCCGCCCGGAGCGAGCACGCGGGCTGTCTCGGCGGCGACGGCCTCCGGGTCCGGCACCACCGAGAGGATGAGATGGAGGAGCACGACGTCGAACGAATTGTCCTCGAACGGCAGGTCCTGCGCGTCGCCGACTCGGGCACTCACGTCCATGCCGAGCGCCTCAGCCTTCTTTTCGGCGCGGCGCACCATGGCCGGGACGGCGTCGACGGCCGTGATGGACGCGTCGGACGGGAGATGTGGCAGGTCGGAGCCGGGGCCGGAGCCGAGGAGCAAGATCCGGTCTTCTGGGGTGAGGTCGAGCTGTTCGATGGCGCGCCCGCGGCCGCGCTCCATCGGCCGGGCCACCCAGTCGTAGATCGGGGCGTAGAGTTGGTAGCGGGTGCGGTTCCACCAGCGCGTGAGGTTGGTCGGAGAGGAGGCGTCTGAGGACATGACGGTGCTGGGCTGAATGAGAAAGGAAAAGTGGACGTGATCGGTTAATCGGGCACGGATCCGGAGGGCTGGGGCGACGTCATGGAGGCGTGCGTTCCGAATTCCGGATGCGTCTCCTCCATGCGAAGCAGGACGTAGGCGCCCGAGACGAGCATCGCCCCGGCTACGCCGTAGAAGGCCGCCTCGATCGAGAGGAGGTCGACGGTCAGGCCGATGAGGACAGCCCCGACCGCGTATCCCAGGTCGCGCCACATCCGGTAGACGCCGAGCCCGGTCGACCGCCAGAGCGGATGCGCCGCGTCACTCGCAACGGAAATCAGGTTGGGGTAGTGCAGGGCCATCCCCACGCCCGAGAGGCCGGAGAAGAGAATCCACAGATAATATCCGTCCACGAGCACCATTCCGAGGATGCCGGCGCCGGCAAGGAAGAGTCCCACCACGATCGGCGGCTTGCGCCCGATCTGATCGCCGAGGCGCCCGGTGTACACCTGCAGGAAATAGGCCCCGCTGTGCACGCCGACGACGACCCCGATCTGGGCGGGACCCAGGCCCTGTGCCGCGAGAAAAAGCGGGACTCCGATCCACACGAGCGTGTCGACAAAGTTCTCGACGTGCCCCGCCTGGGCGGCGGCGAACAGCGTGGAATCTTCGTAGGTGGCGCGCTTGACAATCTCCCAGAATGGGAGGTCCCCATCGTCTCGGCCCGAAGACGCCTCGCCGTTGGCGGCCTCGGCCTTCGCGTAGGGGAGCGTCTCTTCGATCCAGAAGACGGCGACGAGCAGAGCCAGGACGACGACGCCCATCAGGAAGTAGAACGGCTCCGGGCGGAGGCTGTAGTGAGCGGCGATCACGCCAGTCAGCCACGCGCCTATGGCCACGCCGCCGTAGCCGAACGCCTCGTCGATTCCGGCGGCCAGGCCCCGCTCGC
Organism: uncultured Salinivenus sp.; assembly: GCA_964491575.1. Taxonomy (GTDB): domain Bacteria; phylum Bacteroidota; class Rhodothermia; order Rhodothermales; family Salinibacteraceae; genus Salinibacter. Next base: position 9,747 of record CAZBIB010000104.1, read on the forward strand.
CCGGACCGGCCAGCTCGATCTTCGAGATCATGCTCATGCTCCAGGCGATGCCCTGGTTGACCCCGAGCAGGACGTTGCCGAGGGCGATCCAGCCCCAGGTCGGGGCAAAGATCAGCAGCACAATCGCCAGCCACGGCACCGAAATGCCCTCCGCCAACATCGCCGGCAGCATGACTGCCAACACCAGCAGACCGGTCATCGACATCAGGCTGGTGAGGCGGGTGAGCACGTCGCCGAGCGCCATGACCTTGAGGTCGCCGTTGCGGATGTGGCTCATCTCGTGGGCGAGCACGCCGGTGACCTGGCGCAGGTTCAGGCCCCGCAGCAGACCGTCGGTGACGGCGATTGCCGAGTCCTCGGGGCGGCCCACGGCGAAGGCGTTCATCATGCGGCTCGGGACATAGAACAGCTCCGGCACCGCCGGCAGCTCGGCGCGCACCGCGAGCTGGCGCACGATGGCGTGCAGCTCGGGAAGCTCACGGGCGTGCAGCGGCCGGGCGCGATAGAGCCCGAGCACCATCCTCGGCGACACCTGGCCGGCCGACCATAGCCCGAAGCCCGTGAGGACCGCGGCCCATACGAGCCCCACGGTGCCGAACAGGATCCACGCGATGAGCGCCACCAGGGCGCCCGACCCGAGGATCAGGAGCCAGGTATGCAGGACGTTGCGAAGCCGGTGGCGGCGCCGTTCGGCGTCGTCGAGGGGGGAGGCGAAGGGGACCATGGCACCCTAGAGTTCGGGCGGGGCGGAGCGGCCTGCCAGCCTTCGAGGACGCGGGCTAGAACGACACCCGGAGATTGATGATGCTGCCGCCGATCTCCTCGTCGGTGCGGCTGCGGAAGTTGACGGCGCCGGCGGTGCC
>CAZBIB010000105.1:0-10601 GCA_964491575.1 uncultured Salinivenus sp.
AATAATACGAACGTATCTCCCATAGGCATTGACACGGTACGGGTTCACCTCGAAGACTTTGCCGTGGAGAACACCGCCGACTTCAGCATCCACGAGCAGTCGGACTACTCGACGGGAGAAACCCAGCGCGTCCCGCTGTGGACAGAGTCAGATGGGACAGTCATCGAAGGTGATTGTGCTGTTCTTAATACGCCTCTCTTTCAAGTGACTGTCCGGGGTATTGACTTCATGTCCGTGCAGACCTCGCTCCCCAAATTCCTCCACGGCAACAACGTCCGCCCGGCAACCACACCTGAAGACGTTCAGCGGGCACTCGATACGCTTGAGGAGCAACTAGCCAACGCGGTATTGATTGCTCTTTGAGCGGTCAGCCAGTCGGTCGTGTAGACCTCTGTCGCAACGTTCGCACCGACACGCCACTTGCGGACCTAGAACCACTCCTCAAACGCCTGGATGCCCCTTACCTTCAGGCACGGGACAATGGGTTTGACGGCGTGAAATGGGTCAGCCTGCAGAAGGGACGTTCATCCGAACGAGAAGTCACCTTCTACAACAAATCTGAGGAAGCTGGCCTCAAAGATCCCCACATTCAGCGTCTCGAGTACCGACTTCAACGGAAGCGAGTCGTCGACTCGAAGCTAGGCAGCTACACCACAGACGACCTCTGCGAGGACCTCGGTGTTGTGCGGTCGGCCTTTCGCCTGATTGTGGAGGAACTCTTTCCTGAACCCTCAGCTGACAGCGACGATGAGGACTCAATATCTGAGGTAGCAACAGACGCTTCTGCCGACGACGCGTGTGAGGAAGAAAACTCAGGAGAGATCACAAGCGATCAAATCCGGCAATTTTTAGAAGAGATCCGCTCGGAGCACGGAGAGAATTGCCATGCCCTAAGCCGCGCCCTTTGGCCCCTTCTCCTCGCCACCCACCCGGACCCAGACCAGCTCGTAGACGCCCTTGAGCGGGCCGCAGCGTCTGAGGACGGGCCAACCAAGGGAAAGTACAAGGTTCGGCGCAAAACCCGTCAGGCGCGCCGCCATGCTCGGAAGCTTAGCGAGAAGCTCAATACCTCCGAGGAGCAGCTTCTGCGACTTCGGTCAAAACTCCTAGGTTAACCCCTACAGAGTCATGCCTCACTCCGATGCTCAGTGGCCACACGTCGAGTTCGACGAGGAGCGCTATGTCTACCTCGGCGATACCTTCGACCGGCTCTACCACCCGGAGCGCTGCGGAGTCCTCTGCGACGCAGTGCTCCGGGGGGACGGGTCTGGGCGTGTGCTTCGGGGCCGCAACCGGAATCAAGCTGTGCGCTTCCCCAATGGCGACATCGAGATCGTCCCGGGCGCGCGTCTCCGCCTGAAGGAGAAGTACCGGCCAGAGCCTTAGCGCAGCCATAAACATTCTCCTACTACTCACAAACGTTTTCCGCCGATGTGTGCCTCCAGCCAACACGAAAACACGGACCGGCCTCTTTCGGGCCTCCGGTCTCTGATTTCCGAGATCAGGGACGACATTCGGGCCCTCCGTAAAGAATTGGTCGATCGCCCGATAGACCCTCAACTACTGACCCGAGAGGAGGCCGCTGAGCACCTTCGCATCTCCGTCCGAACACTGGACCCCCTCAAGGACGCCGGAGAAATTGGCGCCATTCGCATTCGGGGCCGCGTGCTTTACCACCGAGAAACACTGGACGCATTCGTCCGCCGGCAAAGCCGGAAGTAAGCGATTCCGACTGATTGACCAGCCCTACTCGACCGACGGGTAGGCTCCCCCTCACTGCTCTTACAAATAATCATCCGCGAACGGGTATCCAGAACTATGCAGATGACTTTTTCTGACGATGATCTAGACCGTCTATCCGACCGGCTCGCCGAGGTCGTCCATGCCAAATTGCCCGACTGGAGGCCCCTCGTCTCCGACCCTGAACACGGAGAGATCCTCGGCATCGACCCTCATGCCCTCTACAGCGTCAAGTTTTTGGCCGAGCGATGGGAGGTCTCGCCCGACACGATCTACCGGAGGAGCGACGAGAAGCTGCCTCGCGCCGACTGGCATGGAACCGGGGTCCGCTACCGCGGCATCGACATCCTCCGTTATGAAGGAGTCGACCTCGATCGCGAGGAGCCTGTCTCTCAAGAGGAAGGTGTACACCAAGAAGCCCCCATCCTTCAAGCTGAAGAAGTCAGCAGCGAGCCCGACCGTCCGCCCGAGTCCGGCAGCGGCACCGCAGAATCGAACTACAGTGGAAAACTTCCGAAGCTGTAACCATGCCCTTCATAGCCAGCAACTCGCCATACTACAAGGTCGAAATCACGCTCCCAGGCTACGGCAAAACCCCGCGCCTCTCCACCAAAACGAAGCGCAAGGCGCTCGCCCGAAAAATGGAAAATGCTCTCCACTACATTTGGGAGGATGGGCGACACGACCTGATCGAGGCTCTCGAACCGCAAGGCAAAGGCCAGGGCGGGCGCATCGAACTGCCCACCCTCTACCACGCGTGGCGACAAGATGCCCTACAGTCCCTCGAGCGACGGCTGAACGACCCGCCGCTAGCGAAGGCCATTCGGAAGTATGCCCGAAGGCTCGACTATGACAACCACCGCCGTGGCGCCCGTCATATTCTTCGCACGGCGACCGAACTAACGGGCCCCCTTCTCGCTGGGGAAGAGGCTCGCCTGTCATGGCTCTACGACCCCGGCCACATCGATCGCCTTCTCCAACACATGATCCACGAGGACGGGTACGCGGTCAACACGGTCCGCAACGAGCCCTACGGGTTTATCTCGAAGTTCCTTCGCCACCGGCTCGGCGAGGCGGACGCCCATCAAATCCTCGCCGAAGTGAGCCGCCCGAACGAAGACGACCGACGGGAGGTGTGGCTCACGTCCGACGACGTGCGCCGCGTCGTCTCGGCAAGCGAGTGGGAGGTGCGCATGTTCTTGGTGCTAACTACTTCCACGGGAATCGACAAAACGCCTGCCCTCCGCATCCAGCACCGGGACGTAGATTTCGACGAGTGGACCCTCTTCGTTCGCGATACAAAAACGAAGTCTCGGCGGCGCAGCCTGCAGCTGGCTCCCGTGGCCCTGTTTGCTCTCAAACTGCTGTTTGAGAACACTTCCGGAGACACAGCCTTCGACCTGCGGAAAAGCCAACTCGACTACCGGTGGCGAAAGGCCCGCAAGAACGCAGACCTCACTCCCGAGGAAGGATTTGAAAACGGCGTTCGCCTCAAAGACCAGCGCCACACCTTTGCGGTCCACTACATGAAGGGCGGTGGGTCCATCGCCGGACTCCAGGGCCGTCTCGGCCACAGCCGCGGGGCCCAATCGATGATGTACGCGCGCCACGAAGTCGAGGAGACCACAAACATGGAAGAGGCGGCTCAGTCGATGGGGCTTACACTTCCGGAGAACCTGAAGGAAAAGCTCCCAGAACGCTCCAGTTCGGCGCAGAACGAAAACTCCATCCCCGCGTGGTGGTTCGACCCCGATGAACCGCCCCGACTCATCGATGGAGATGAGGAAGAAACGCTCTCAGTGCCCGCCCGAAAAGACGAAGGCGGTGGTGGGGGTGGACGTCGCGGATTCGAACCTGAAGACTATCGGAGAGCCGTCGAAGAAGAGGGCAGTATTGCAGGGGCCGCGCGCCGCCTGGACGTCAATGAGTCAACGGTGCGCGAGCAGTGCATTCGTCATGAGATCGAAGTACCGAGCATCGGAGGAGTCCCCGGTCAATAGCTGTCAGCCACGCGTTCGAGCCCTACCTGTTGCCGAGCCAGCATGAGCACTGTTGTCCCCTATGCTGATGCTTAGCCCACACGCTCTGCATACGGCGAACCACACTATAACAATCTGCGCAGGACTGGAATCCCTGCAAGCTCGCGGTCATTCTCCCGCCCGAGTCTCCCCCTGGAATAGTCTCCTTTGCGTCCGTACACAGCGTGGATGCGCACTCCTGCCAGCGAGCGTATCCTGAGCCAAGATCTCCCCGAGTAGAGACGAGGTAGCGTCGATTGGAACCGCCTCGGCGAGGAGGACCTCGTTCTGTTCGTTGACGTCCTCAAACAGTTCTCCAGTCGGATCCCTTCAAGCCCCCAGCGCTCCGTCGACGAGTGCCCGAGACAGCGCACTTAGCAGGGGCTAGGGGAGCCATTCATCGCTGAGACTTCCGGCAAGAAACTGTCAGCGTACTGTCAGGACTGGGTTGCGAAATCATGCGATTTAGCACGGTTAACCGATGACCACAATAGGTCTTAAGTGTTTGCACTACAGGTACTTACCGGATCTTATTCGTGCGAATCCTACCGAGCGCACGATTTGCAAGGCCTGCTTGGCACCCCGCCGAGCGGGCCTTTTTCTATGTCTGCAGCCGCTAAGGGCAGATTTCAGAGATCGCAGGGGTCGGCCGGAAATTTCCCTATTGTCAGGCCAGATCTAGTTCTCCCATCCCCTAAAGATCCGATTGTCGCTACCTCCTCGGCGCAAAGTCGGCCCCTCTTTGGCTTCACCGATGCCCAGGGGTATCCTGGATATATTATGGTCGATCTGGATCGGAACTCGACCTCTCATCCAGGACGAGTGCTCACTCCTCCCATGAGTCATCGATCGTTCTTTCCGACGCACGTCGTCCTCCTCGCAATCGCTATGATCGTCAGAAGGCTTGCGGCCTGCGGCGGAGCCGGCCGCTGGCAAACGAGACGCTCGGGAAATACCGATAACATTCTCAGGAGATGGGGCCGGTAGGGGAAAAGAGCATGCAATCGGCGGTCATAGAGCCTTTGTTTTGGATCAGAGAGCCAGCGATGGTCTTTTCGATCGCATGCTTCCAAAAAAGCGCCCCGCGCCATATGCACCCGCTCGTAGCCCGCAGGCTAATGGCCGTGGAGCACCGTCGCGCGCTTCAACTGCAACTCGTGTCGCTCGCCGGCCTAGACAATCCAGAGATCCTCAAAAAGCACCTCCCACCAGTGCTGGCGGCGGTGTACTCTCTGCAGGAGGAGTGATGTAGCATTTATCTATGGGCGACTGAGAAACGAAGTCATGTTCCTCGTTTCTCGGCTGAACGGTCGCTTGAGCCCCACTATGCTTTGAACTGGACGTAATAGCCTTGCCAAGCCTCCCTCCTGCTCGATGAAGCTGATCCGGCCGGAAGCAAGCTGGGCTCAGTCCGGATGATCTCGTCTTTTGTCATCGGTGGTTCTGGAGGGACAAGTTGCTACTCTTTTCGAAGGCTTCCGTCGAAGCTGGAGGCGCCGCCGCTCTTGATCACGCTTTCGAACCGTTCAAGTCAGGCCGTTCGTTTCAAATCCTCCACGCTGGATTCCAGTGACAGTTGCTTTCCGGCCTCTTTCCCACCGGGAGTGAAGAGACATTGATGTCCAGAAGCCGAATCGCCTCCTCCGGCGGATGGAGCGTCTGCGGGCAAGTCACGACCTTCTTGCGACTGTGAACGAATAAGAAGAATCCGAGTGATGATGTTACAGGTTAGTTTGTTTGATGGCGACTACCCCAAGGTACCGTCCACATCTCTGAATTGAACGAGTCCACGACCGATGAACACACACCGGATTGCGAGAGGCTTTTCTCTTCTTCTGGTTCCCGCACTGCTGTTGGTGTTCAGTGCCTGTACGGACCAGCAACAACAGCAGGCAGAAGAGACGGAACAGGCGCTAGAAACTGAACTGTCGGAGTTCAGAAGCGACTTCCAATCCTCGCTCAGCGAGGTCGACCAAGAACTCGACCAACTAGCCCAGAACATTGACACCACGGGCGAGGGAGCTCAGGCAGAGATGCAGAATGAGCTCAAAGATCTTCGCCAGCGTCGGCAGAAACTTGGGCGTCGGCTGGAAAATCTGAATGCGTCGGGAAGGGGGGAATTCCAGCAGGCGCGAGAGGACCTGCAATCTCAAATAAGTAAAATCGAACGCGACCTAATGGACCTACAGGTGGCTCGGCTTGAGACCATCGAACCGAAAGAGAAATTCGTGCAGTTTGTCCAGACAGAGCTCAACAAAATTGATCAACATATAAATCGCCTGGACCAGGAGCTGGAAGGAGCAGAGAAGAACCTCCAGACGAAGTACGAGGAGAAACTTACCACCATCCAGGATGAGCGAAAGAAGCTGAAGAAGACCCTCAATGAACTGGAACAGGCCGGAAGCCAGGAGTTCAAGGAGATGAGATCGGAAGTGGCGGAGGCTGTGGCCGCACTGAACACAGAGCTCGATCAGGCCATGGACGAGTTGAGCCAAGCAACCAACCCGCAAACGGCGAGCCGGGACGGAAACGACGGATGAGGCTGAGGATCACCTGAAGTCTGAAATACAGGACCCAGCATGAAGGGGTACGGAATTCGTCACTTTGACGAAGCGAGCAAGAGCGGAGCGAGCAAACGTCATGGGATGAAGACGTGGAATGAGAAGAGACGCTTGTAAGCGGTCGACCCGGCGCTACGAGTCACTTGGGGGCTCGGTCTCGAGGCCGAAAACCGGGCCGCGCTCTTCGCACGAAAACGCCGCCTTGCCTGTCACAGCCTGTGCACGATTCCCATCGGCATCTGGAGCGACGAGGACCCTGCTTCTGTTGGAGTCACAGTTGAATTCGTGGGATCGTCCATATCGCACACTGTAGCACCAGCCGTTTTAGTACGAGTCCAGCATCGTCGTGGCGTCCGTGCCGTAGGTTGCGAGGGTACTTGTCCACGCAGACCCCTGCTGCTGGTTCTCGACCCGATATTTGACGACGTGCCCCGGCACTTCGTCGGAAAGGTACCAGGTGATTGTCCCACTCCCGGTACCTCCCTGATACTCGACGTGACGCGCCGAAAAGGTCCCGGCGGGCGTCTCAATGCTGTTGGTTCCCACCGTGGCCCCCTCTACGCTTTCTTGCGTCAAGCGCTGAGGCGACTGATACACTGTGTTTTCTGTCACGGGCACCTCTCCGACATTGCCCTCCGGATCTTTGGCGCGGAGCCGAACCACCTCGCCCCGCTCCGGGTCCACGAGGGCTTCGTAAATCCAGGACTCTCCCCCTTGGAGGCCTCGGACGCGCCACCACTGATTTCCGTCCTCCGTCTCCTTGAGATATGCTCGTCCGAGGGTGTCGAGGGCCGCTTCGCTCTCGCCCGACACCGTGGATCGATACCGTGCCCACTCGCCCGGCGCATAGGAAGCCTGCGCTGGCCACATGCCCCCCGCCGCAAAGGCTCGGCTAAACAAAATCTGAGCTTGACTGACCATGAACTGGTTCCAGGCCCCTGTCCCATACGCGGGGAGCTGAACCGCCGGAGCGAGCTGCTGGCCAACGGCTTTTCCCACCTCCTCCCCCGCCGCACTCGCTGCGGAGTTGACCCCCGGTCTCGACGGCTGACTCAACGAAAAAGCATCCCGAGAACGTAATCCCGAACAAGCCCATGAAGAAAATGGCGAAAAGGGCATCCCGATAAGAAGAGGAGGAGCGGTTGAGGGGAGGCATGGCACAATTTGGTGAGTGGGAGGCCAACGAACAACGAAGGTGCGGGCCCTTCGAGTTTGTGTCAATTTTAAACTCGCATTACCTGCAAATATGAGGATCCTTCTTCTCATCGTCAAGCCCATCGAGAGCCCGTGCGACGGGGCTACGCGATGGCATCCATGTGAAACAGCATCACGTGGTGGCACCGGGTGCAGTCGACCGCAAGGGGGTGCCCCCCGTTCTCGACCCTCCGTGAAAGGGAGACGTGCTTGGCCGTGAAGTCAGTGCCCCCGCAGACCGGGCACTCCACCTCATCCACGTATCCCCTCAGATGTCGGAGAAGCCGACCGAAGTCGGGATTCATAATTTGGGGCGTTTCGTAGATGTCGCCCTCGATGCGCCACGACTCCCATTTTACCGTCTCTCGTGAAAGCCCCACTGCATCGCCCTCAGGGGATAACAGGTAGTAGCGCCCCTCTTCCGGATTCCACCACACCAGACCGAGCGTCCCATCCTCATTCCGCAAAATGTCTCCCTCGAAAATCTGCTCGCCCTCCACGTCTTTCATGTCAATATACTGCATGAGTCCCGTCTCTGAGGACTTCCGGCAGTGGATCCGGCCTTTGTAGTAGAGCATCCACTCCGCAGATGCTTCAATGCTCAACGACCAAAAATCGCTGTCGCTAAGGTAGATCATTTCCTCACCGTCCCAAACACGAAATTCAGGAACAGGCATAGGAGGACTGGCGATTCCAAAATGAGAAACTTGGTGGGCGCTAATAATGCCATCCACGTCCCAGGGAATCCAGCCGACTTGGACGACTCCCCCCTGTCTATTTGGATGAGATCGGGGCGAGTCTGTGCCCAGTGAAAAACGGAGCCCACACGTTCAGACCCACCATCGACATTGGTCCTCCCAACCCATAGGTTGGGCTCAACGCGCACCTGCTTCACCGTCCCCCACCAACATGCACCGCGTTTCCTCCTTCGTGTCCCTCCTCGTCGTCGTGGTCCTCAGTCCGCTCGTCGCAGAGGGCCAACCCGCCGAGCAGACCTCTCCCCTCTCGGTGGAGCAGATCATGCAGGACCCCGAGACCTGGATCGGCGACTGGCCCGAAAACGTCCGCTGGCACGAGAACGGTCAGGCGCTCTACTTCGACTGGAACCCCGACGGGAAATTCCCCAGCGACTCGCTCTACAAGGTGCCGCGCAGCGGCGAAAAGCCGCAAAAAGTGTCTCCCGAGGAGCGTCGGTCGAACCCGCCTACGTTCGACGGCTGGCACCACGGCGAGCACGTGTACACCGACGACTTTCAGCGGAAGGTGTACGCCGCAGACGGCGACCTGTACCTCTACGACCACGAGTCGGACACGCAAACGCGCCTGACGGATACCCGCGCTCGCGAGTCCGATCCGCGCTTCGATCCTGCAGGCGAGCGCGTGCTCTTTAAACGCGACGACAACCTGTTCGCACTCACGCTCTCGACCGGGCTCGTGCGCCAACTCACGGATCTGCGATCGGGCAGTGCGCCCGACGAGGAGGAGCCGACGGCCCAGGAGAAGTTCCTAAAGGAGCAGCAGACGGCCCTCTTCGAGACGTTGAAGAAAGAGAAGCAAATGGAGGAAAAGGCGGAGGCTGCCGAAGAGCGGGAGCGCAAGGCCGACAATCCTCCGCCCACCTACCACTACGGTGACCAGGCGCCCCAGCAGCTCCAGATGGGACCGCGAGAGCAGTTCGTGACGTTCACGCAGGAGATCGAGCCGCCGGAGGCCGAGCAAACGGTCGTTGCGGACTACGTCACACTCTCCGGCTTCGCCGACATGGAACGCGCTCGCTCCAAGGTGGGCATCCCACCCGAGGAGTTCTCCCTCCACGTCCAGGATCTACAGCGGGACACGACCTACGAGGTGAATCTGCATCAGCTTCCGGGCGCCTACGACGTGCCGGAATACCTGAAGGAAAAAGGCGTGGAGCAGGACTCCAGCGAGGCGAAGCGGTCCCTCTACAGCTACGGACCGTACTGGAGTTCGAACGGGGACCACGCAGTGCTCGTGGTGCGAGCCAACGACAACAAGGACCGCTGGATCGCGCGCCTCAACCCTGAGACCGGCGACCTCACGGTTCTCGATCGTCAACACGACGACGCCTGGATCGGCGGGCCCGGCATCAGCGCCTACGGCGGGCCCGGCACCGTGGGTTGGATGCCCGGCGGGGATCGCTTCTACTTCCAGAGCGAGGCGACCGGCTGGAGCCACCTCTACACCGTAAACGTCGAAACCGGCGAGACGACCCAGCTCACGAGCGGCGAGTTCGAGGTGTCCGACGTGCACCTCTCCCGCGACGGCTCCACCTGGACGCTCACCAGCACCGAAATGTCACCTCACGAGCGGCACGTCTACCGCATGCCGGCCGACGGCGGCACGCGCACGCGGCTAACGAGCGAGGCGGGCATGTACGCGGCACAGGTGAGCCCCGATGGCGACCGGCTCGGCATGCTGTACGAGTTCACGAACGCACCGCCGGAGGTGTACCTGCAGGACGCCACCGCACAGGCTTCCAAGACGCGCGTCACGCAGTCGACCACCGAGGAGTGGCAGTCCTACGACTGGCGCGACCCTGAAATCGTCCGCTACGAGGCGTCCGACGGGGTGCAGGTGCCGATGCAGATCTTCCGCCCCGAAAGCCCGAACGGGGCGGCTGTGCTGTTCGTCCACGGCGCCGGCTACATACAGAACGTCGTGAAGGGCTGGACCCATTACTTCCGCGAGTACATGTTTCACAACATGCTGACCGACCTCGGGTACACCGTCGTCAACGTCGACTACCGTGGCTCGGCGGGATACGGGCGCGACTGGCGGACGGCCATCTACCGCCACATGGGTGGGCGCGACCTCCAGGACTACGTCGACGTGTCCGGCTACCTCGCCGATGAGTATGACATCGATCCGGAGCGGCAGTTCATCTACGGCGGCTCGTACGGCGGCTTCATGACGCTGATGGGCCTCTTCACAGCGCCCGATGCGTTCGGGGGCGGCGCGGCCCTGCGCTCCGTCACCGACTGGGCCCACTACAACGACACCTACACCTCCAACATTCTCAACAACCCGCAGACCGACTCGATCGCCTACGCCCGCTCCTCCCCCATCT
>CAZBIB010000106.1:0-4092 GCA_964491575.1 uncultured Salinivenus sp.
GCGTGCGGTTGTCCTTGGCCATCTCGCGATCGCCCTGGAGGACGTGCACCTCGACCGAAGTCTGGTTGTCGGCGGCGGTGGAGAAGATCTCGCTCTCCTTGGTCGGGATCGTCGTGTTCGCCTCGATCAGCGTCGTCATTACGCCGCCGAGCGTCTCGATGCCGAGGTTCAGCGGCGTCACATCCAGCAGCAGCACGTCGTCGACGTCGCCGCTGAGCACGCCGCCCTGAATGGCTGCACCGAGGGACACCACCTCGTCCGGGTTCACGGACTTGTTGGCCGACTTGCCGAAGAAGTCCTCGACCGTTTCCTGAACGAGCGGCACACGCGTGGAGCCACCGACCAGGATGACCTCGTCGACATCGTTCTTTGAGTGGCCCGACTCGTCGAGGGCCTTCTCCATCTGCGGCACCGTCTTCTCGACCAGGTCGTCGATCAACTGCTCGAACGTGGACCGGTTGATGTCCATGTTCAGGTGTTGCGGACCCTCGTCCGTGGCCGTGATGAACGGCAGGTTGATCGTGGTCGTCGTGGCGCTCGACAGCTCAATCTTGGCCTTCTCGGCGGCCTCCTTCAGGCGCTGCAGGGCCATCGGGTCGTCGCGGAGATCGATGCCCGAGTCCTTCTTGAACTCGTCGGCGATGTGGTCGATGAGACGCTTGTCGAAGTTGTCGCCCCCAAGGTGCGTGTCGCCGTACGTGGCGTTTACCTCGAAGACCCCGTCGCCGAGCTCCAGGATGGAGATGTCGAAGGTGCCTCCACCGAGGTCGTACACGGCTACGACCTGGTCACTCTCGTCGTCAAGGCCGTAGGCGAGGGAGGCCGCGGTCGGCTCGTTAATGATGCGCTGCACGTTCAGGCCCGCGATCTCGCCGGCCTCCTGCGTGGCCTTCCGCTGTGCGTCGTTGAAGTAGGCCGGCACGGTGATCACCGCGTCGGTGACCTCCTGGCCCAGGTAGTCCTCGGCCGTCTGCTTCAGCTTCTGCAGCACCACGGCCGAGATCTCCTGTGGGGTGTACTGCCGGTCGTCAATCTTGACGCGCGCGGTGTCGTTTTCGCCCCGGACGATCTCGTAGGGGACCTCTTCAATCTCGTCCTCGACCTCGTTGTAGAAGCGGCCCATGAACCGCTTGATCGAGGACACGGTGCGCTCGGGATTCGTGATGGCCTGGCGCTTCGCGGGGGCGCCCACGAGGCGCTCGCCGTCGTCTTTGTAGGCCACGACGGACGGCGTGGTGCGCGAGCCTTCCGCGTTTTCGATGACTTCGGGGTCGTCCCCTTCCATCACCGCCACGACGGAGTTCGTCGTGCCAAGGTCAATTCCTATAACTTTACCCATAATGTTCGTGTGTGCGTTGATTCGGATCAGTTCGAATGTCGAAGGCGTGTCGTCGAAGGCGTCAAGTTCTCGCCGCTGCCCTGCTCTACATTAGCATTACTACTGGTCATCAAGAACAGTGCCGGGCCGGGTGGTCCCGGTGTCAGTCCGTCACAATGACAGACATGCACGGCTGGGGCCCGGAATCTTCCTGACGGCGCGTCACGGACGGCGAAGCCTTCCGCTCGCACTGAAAACTTTGCAGACTCGGGAGCCGTGGCGACAAGTCCTGCAACCGGCCTCCCTGCCGTCCGTGCAAATTTTTGCCAATACCGTCTTGCCTCCGACACATCCTCAGGGCTCGTGGTTATCATTATATTGATATGTACACCTCGGCAGCCCTCCGATACATTCCCAATCTCCTGACGGTCGGTCGCATCCTTGTGACTCCGTTGCTGCTTCTGCTGCTGTCCGTGCAGAGTCAGGCCGGCCAGATGAGCGCAGTCTTTCTGTTCGTACTGGCCTCGCTGTCGGACTACTACGATGGGGCGCTCGCCCGGCGCTTCGGCGTGCGATCGCGCCTGGGGCAGTACCTGGATCCGCTGGCCGACAAGGTGCTCATCCTGGGCACGTTCATCGCCCTGGCGCTGGAGGCGCCGGACCTCGTCCCGTGGTGGGCCGTCGTGGCCATCGCGCTGCGCGATTTCGTCGTGACTGTCCTGCGCTCCTGGGCCCAAGTCAATGGCCAGACGCTTCACACCTACCGCATGGCGAAGGGGAAGACGATGATCCAGGTGGCCTTCCTGTTCGGGATTCTTGCGCTCCGGGCGACGACGTACCTTTCTCCGCCGTTTCGCGGCGCAGCCGAATGGCTCCTGTATGACAGCGGCCTGCCGGGACTGGCCCTCACCTTCGTCGTGGGCTTTACGCTGGCAACTGGCGTGCTCTACGTGATTGCTCCCGTGAAGGAGAAAATGGATTTGGAGTGAGTCATCTCTTTGGGCGCAGCGTCCGGCTCTTCTGGTTCAGGTCCGTAATCTGCATGCTCGAGTCGACCTCGCCGACCGATCCTCAAGCTGCTGATCTCGCCCAGTCGCTGGCGAACGCGCTCCTCGACATTGGCGCCGTGTCGCTCCGCCCTCACGACCCATTCACGTGGTCCTCGGGGCTCCGGGCACCCCTCTACTGCGACAATCGGCGAACTCTCGCGCATCCCTCCGTTCGACGGGCCATCGCGGACGGGTTCGCCGAGGTGGTCCGGCGGCAGGACTGGAGACCGCTCACGGTTGCCGGCACGGCCACGGCAGGCATCCCACACGCGGCTTGGCTGGCCGAGCGACTCGACGCGCCCATGGCCTACGTCCGCTCCGAGGCCAAGGGGCACGGGCAGGGGCGGCGGATTGAGGGGGCGCGGCTGGAGTCCGGGGACGACGTAGTTGTGGTAGAAGACCTCATCTCCACCGGTGGGTCGGCACTCGAGGCGGTGTCGGCTCTTCGGGACACGGGAGCGTCCGTACGGGCGGTGCTGGCCATCTTCTCGTACGGGCTCGACGCGGCCGACGCGGCGTTTCGGGACGCAGAGGTGACGCGCCACGTGCTCACGACATTCCCAGTGTTGCTCGACGTGGCGCACCGCCACCACGATCTGTCGGACGAGGCGCGAGCGCTCCTCGGAGAGTGGCAGGCTGACCCCAAGGCATGGTCGCGCGAACATGGCGGGTAGGCGTGTGGGCGTGATGGCGTGTGGGCATTTTCAATTTCGCACGCCAAAACCCATCTCGGCGACGCAGGAGTTTCAGGCGTTTGTTTCCAGTGAGAGGCGTGTACAGCCGTCCCGTCAGGACGGCTCTACTCAAGATTCTCTTCCCTGCTATGAAAGCTCATCTCCTCACCATCGGCGATGAACTCCTCATTGGGCAGACGACGAATACGAACGCGGCGTGGCTTGGGCGGCGTCTGAGCGAACTTGGCATCCGAATGGGACGGACGGTGACGGTGGGGGACACGCGCGAGGCTATCCTGAAGGAGCTGGATCGGGCCTACGAGGACGCCCGCCTCGTGGTGTGCACGGGCGGTCTCGGCCCCACCCACGACGATCTGACGCGGGAGGTCGTGTCCGAGTACTTCGGCGCCCCCCTCCAGACGGACGACGACCTGCTCGCCCGCGTTCGCCAATATTACAAGCAGCGCGACCGGGAGATGCCGGCCTCCAGCCGTGCCCTGGTGCAGCGGCCCGAGGGCTTTGAGCCGCTCGAAAATCCGGTGGGAGCCGCCGTGGGGCTGTGGCACGAGGACGCGTCCGGGCGACTGGTCGCTCTCCTGCCCGGCATCCCGGAGGAGATGAAAGCCATTTTTGACGCGTCGGTAGAGCCTCTACTTGAAGTCCAGCCGGGCGTGGGGGAGGTGCACCACCGGACGCTCGTGACGGCGGGCATCGCGGAGACGGTGCTCCAGGAGCGACTCGGCGACCTGTCCGACGTGCTGGGCACGGACGTGCACCTGGCCTACCTGCCGTCCACGAGCGGGGTGCGCCTGCGCCTCTCCGCAGACACGGACGAGACCCAAGCCGGCGACCGTCTCGACGAGGTGGAGGCAGCAATTCGAGAGCGGGCGGGGGACCACGTCATCGGCACAGGCGACGTGACGCTGGAAGAGGTGCTCGGCGACCTGTTGCGGGACCACGACGCCACGATTGCCGCGGCGGAAAGCGCGACGGGCGGTCTCATTGGGCACCGCCTCACCGGTGTTTCGGGGTCTTCGGACTATTTCCTCGG
>CAZBIB010000106.1:4192-8819 GCA_964491575.1 uncultured Salinivenus sp.
CGCAGGCCCGCCGATACCAGTTCGTGGAGGACCGGGCTCTGAACAAAGAGCTCTTTGCCTCTGCGGCCCTGGAGCGCGCTCGTCGCGGCCTATTGTAGCGGGGAGGGAGACTGCGGTCCGATGTCGTTTTTTTTTGCGGGACGGGACATTTCCTGCCGGCTGGGTGCCAGGTCATTCGTGTTGAGAAGCGAAAGTCGGAGGAGGAACGGCTCACTCCGAGGGCCGAATGGGATCGGGGGGACGGCTTGGATCCTCAAGAAAGTCCGGAAGGTCGAGTGCGAGGAGCGGAGCCGTGAGGAGTCCCTTTGAGCCGAGAGCCGTGAACGTCCAGAGGCGATCGCGTCGCGGGAGGGGGCCGAGGAGGGGCAAGTTTGTGTCCGAATGCATCACGCGGACGCCCGCTGTTTCACCGAGCACGTCAGTCTGCATCAGTCCCGAAATCATCGTGCTCGTCTTCTCCCGAATGTAGGCCGTGGCGTCGGGATCGGGGCTGAGGTCATCGAAGTTGTTGTCATAGTTGCTGCCCAGCACGAGGGTGTCGCCGTCGGGCACGACATAGCCGCGGCCCGACATCGGTGGAAGGGGACCTGGAAGGCTGTCCGGGCGGCGGACCCGAACGGTTTGTCCCTTGACGCCGTCGAGGCCCAGCCGCCGCAGCTCCGGGAACGACGGGAAGCCTTGCCCGAGGGCCAGGAGGACGCGCTCGGCCCGGAGCTCTTCCGTGTCGGCGCCGCGATCCACCTCCACCACCGCAGCGTCGGGCGTCTCGCGCCAATAGAGAACCGGGGCCTGCGTTTCCACCACGGCTCCCTGCTTTTCGGCTGCGCGCAATAAAGCCCGCACCATCGCCCCCACGTCCACGGCCCCGCCCCGTGGAATGAAGAGCGCGCCCCGGTCGGGTTGCACAGCGGGATAGCGCTCCCGGACCGCTGCCGGGGATAGCCACGTGGCGAGATCCGGATGCTCCTCGGCAGCCTCTCGAAAGGGCTTGACCTGACCGGGCTCCACGGCAGGGCGGAGCACGCCGGTGTTGGGGAAGAGATCGAACGCATCCGCTCTCTCCAGAAGCGTAGGCACTGCATCGAGTGCCTCCCGCAGGCGCCAGACGGGCCGGGCTCGTCGGCCCATGAACGGATTCACGAGTCCTGCCGCAGCGCCGGAGGCCCCAGACGCGGGCTCGTCCGCCTCCAGCACCTGCACGCGGTGATGGGCGCTAAGCGTGAAGGCCGCACAGGCCCCCGCGAGTCCGGCCCCGACGATGATGATGTCGGCGTCGTGGTGCATCGAGTGTCGGATAGGGATTGCTGCGAGGGGAGAGGGCCACACGGGTTGCGTGCGTCAGCGTTCGGGACATCTTGGAGCCGACGCCCGTTAATACCACCCGGATTTCAGCGACCCTGACCACCTTAGCCCTTTTCATGACTGAGATGCGTGCTCCTACGCCGACCCGCGAGGCGCCTCCCGAGCCCCCGGTGTCCTACGACGAGTTTTTGGACTGGGCCGACGAGGATACCCGTGCAGAGTGGGTGGACGGGGAAATCATTTTTATGAGCCCAATTTCAGATCTACATCAGGACATCGTCGAGTTCTTTCTCACCCTCCTCCGGCTCCATGTAGAGCATCATGAGGAAGGTTGGGTGCGGAGCTCTACCTTCCAGATGAAGCTCGACGTGATTCCGAGTGGGCGGGAGCCGGACATTGTGTATCTGCGCGAGGAGCACCGGGACCGCATGACCGGCACCTACATCGACGGGCCGGCCGACATGGCCGTGGAGGTCGTTTCGCCTGAAAGTGGTCCCCGGGATCGCGGCGAGAAGTTTTACGAGTACGAAGCGGCCGGCGTCCCGGAGTACTGGTTGGTCGATCCGGATCGGGAACAGCTTCTCGTCTACCGGTTGCAGGACGGTCGGTACCAGACGGTATTCGAGGGGCGTGATGGACGAGCGGAATCGGCCGTGGCGGACGGATTCTGGATTGAGGCCAACTGGCTCTGGCAGAACGAACTTCCTCCCATCCTGGACGTCCTTCGCCGATGGGACATTCTTTGATGGGCGTGGAGGAACTGGAACGACCTTTCGAGTCTGAGGTCCGCGTCGGCCTAAGGATGCGGGCGGAGTGGTTCTGGCAGCGGCCGCTCCCGCGCCTGCTCG
The DNA here is from genome assembly GCA_964491575.1 of uncultured Salinivenus sp. Taxonomy (GTDB): domain Bacteria; phylum Bacteroidota; class Rhodothermia; order Rhodothermales; family Salinibacteraceae; genus Salinibacter. Next base: position 6,343 of record CAZBIB010000106.1, read on the forward strand.
ACGTGCGGTCCAAGCTCGACCTTGCGTAGGCGCATTGCCCCGCTCGCTCTTCATGGCAATGTCATCCGTAGCGACATGGACCAAGACGTACTCATCGTCGGAGCCGGGACCATTGGCCTCGCCACGGGCTTCGAACTTGTGCGTCGCGGGACGCCCGTGACGATCTTTGAGCGGGACGAGGCGGGCCGGGGCACGTCGTACCAGGCCGCCGGCATGCTGGCCCCCGACGCCGAGATCGAGTTCGAGGAACGGGCGCTCTACGACTTCAACCGGGAGAGCTTGCGCCGCTGGCCCGACTTCGCCGACCGGGTGGAATCGGCCGGCGGCCAGTCGGTGGACTACCGCGACGAGGGGACCCTCATCGTCGCCGACGACCGCGACAGCGCCGAGGCCCTGGAGCGCCTCTACACGTTCCAACAGGAGCAGGGACTGAATGTGGAGTGGCTAACCGGGGAGGAGGCACGCGAGATCGAGCCGTTCGTTGCTCCGCGCCTGTCCGCCGCCGTGTTTGCGCCGTCGGACCACCAGGTCGACAACCGTCGCCTCGTCGACGCTCTGCGCATGGCGTTTGAAGCCGAGGGGGGCACGCTGCACGAGAATACCCCCGTCGAGGCTGTGATTCCGGGTGCGGAGGCCCCGGCGGTGCGGACGGTGGGCGGTGAGCGCGTATCGGCCGATCGGGTCGTGGTGGCGGCGGGCGTGTGGTCCCGCGAGATCGACGGCCTGCCTCCCGACGCCGTGCCCCCAGTGCGGCCGGTGAAGGGGCAGATGATTCAGCTTCAACGAAAGAGGCCGTTCGACCTTCAGCACGTGGTGCGCGGCCCCGAGGCGTATCTGGCCCCGAAGAGCAACGGGCGCATTGTGCTTGGAGCCACGACCGGGGAAATGGGCTTTGACACGACGGTTACGGCGGGCGGGCTCTACGATCTGCTCGAAGGCGGGTGGGAGGTGGTGCCGGGCATTCGCGACCTGCCCGTCGACGAGACCTGGGCCGGCCTCCGTCCTGCGAGCCGCGACCACGCTCCGCTCCTGGGCAAGACGACGGCCCCCGGCGTCCTCATGGCGACGGGGCACTACCGGCACGGCATCCTCCTCACACCAATTACGGCCGAAGAAATCGCCCGATTGATCCGCACAGGGGAAACCTCCGACTGGCTCAAGCCGTTTTCTCCCCTCCGCTTCTCAGAGGCTGGATCGCCAACCTATTCGGCATGAGTTCCCCCACCGACACGTCCATTCCGATCACGGTCAACGGTGACGACCGCACCGTGCCCGAGGGCTACCCGCTCACGGAGCTGCTTCGGGATCTGGAGATCGATCCGGATCATGACCGGGAAACGTCCGGTGTAGCCGTGGCCCTCAACGACAGCGTGGTGCGCCGCCAGGACTGGGACGACGTGCGGCTCGCCGAGGAAGACACGATCGAGGTAATTCAGGCGCAGCCGGGGGGATGATGGGGAAGGGAAGAATGGGGAGTGGGAGGCGGGGGAATGGTCGAAGTATTGGGGGAAATCACCGGCGTTATCGCGTTCAAAATCCTGATTATGAGTGACAACGTGCACACCAACGGGGCTGTGGAGAGCGAGGCAGAGGATGCCCTCGTAATTGGGGACCGTACGTTTTCGTCTCGCCTCATCGTGGGGACGAGCCGCTATCCGAATCCACAGGTCATGCTCGAAGCTCTGGAGGCGACCGACACGGAGATGGTGACGGTGGCAATCCGGCGCGTCAACGTCGAAGATCCCGCGCCCGAGAGTCACCTCGACCTGATCCGAAATGGCGGATACGAGGTGCTGCCGAATACAGCGGGCTGCTACACGGCTCGCGAGGCCGTGCTCGTGGCCCAGCTCGCCCGGGAGGCGCTCGACACTGATCTCATCAAGCTCGAGGTCGTCGGCGACGACGAGACGCTCATGCCCGACGTGGAGCAGCTGCTCGACGCGGCCGAGACGCTCGTCGACGACGGATTTACGGTGCTGGCCTATGCCAACGACGATCCCATTACGTGCCGCAAGCTCGCCGACCTCGGGTGTGCGGCCGTCATGCCGCTCGGCTCACCCATCGGCAGCGGCATGGGCATCGTCAATCCGTATAACCTGCGCATCATCCGCGAGACCATCGACGACACGCCCCTAATCGTCGACGCGGGCATTGGCACCGCCAGCGACGCGGTGACGGCCATGGAGCTGGGCTACGACGGCATCCTGCTAAACACCGCCATCGCGCAGGCCCAGCATCCGGTGAAGATGGCACATGCGATGCGGCTGGCGGTAGAGGCCGGTCGAAAGGCGCACCGCGCCGGGCGCGTTCCACGTCGCCTCTACGCCGAGGCGTCGTCCCCGACGGAAGGGCGGGTTGGAACGTAGAACACTGTCCAGGTTCATGTCCGAATCTGGATTCGTAGTCAACATCAGTTCCTTGGGCGGTCCAGTAATGCGTGAAACGTGAATCGTGAGATGATCTCACGCATCACTCTT
>CAZBIB010000106.1:8919-10596 GCA_964491575.1 uncultured Salinivenus sp.
ATCACTCTTCACGCATCAGGATGTAGGGCAACATGGTTTTAGCAACTGAATCAAGCCCCACGCGACGCTAAAGCTACAAACTCGGAGACGATCTCTATGGTGGACCTGCCGTATCCACGCCTCGCACTCATTGCCGACGGCTTCCAGAACGATACTCGGGCCGACCGGGCCGTGGAGGCGGTGGAGGCCGGGGTGCGCTGGGTACACCTTCGGGATCACGATGCAGGTCCGGACGCCTTCCGGGAGGCGGCCCACGCCCTCGTTCCTCGGCTCCGGGCTGCGGCTGAGGACGTCACGATTACGATCAACAGTCACGTCGACGTGGCCGACGCCCTTGGACTCGGAGCGCATGTGGGATGGCGAGGACCCTCGGTGCCGGAGGCTCGGGAACTGCTCGGCCCGGACGCGCTCATCGGCTACTCCGCCCACGAGCATGTGGAGGCAGAGGGAGATCGGACGCAGGGAGTCGACTACTATTTCTTCAGTCCGGTCTTCCCCACTTCGAGTAAGCCCGACCAGCCGTCCACTGGCGTGGGGCCGCTGCGCGCCTTCTGTCAGACGGCGTCGCCGGTGCCCGTCCTCGCCCTCGGGGGCATCACGCCCGAGCGCGTGTCGGTCTGTCGGGAAGCGGGCGCCCGAGGAGTTGCTGTGCTCTCGGGCATTATGGACGTGGACACGCCTCGCGCGGCAGCTCGCGCCTACCTCCGTGCTCTGACCGGGCACGCGTAGAAAGATCGGTCTCTTCGTTTTCCTCGTTTCAGAAATCACGCTTGCTTCCCATGTCCGATAAGCCGGTTGCTCTCACCATTGCCGGCAGCGACTCGGGCGGTGGCGCCGGCATTCAGGCCGACCTCAAGTCGATGGAGGCCAACGGCGTCTTTGGTACCTCTGCCCTCACCGCCGTGACGGCCCAAAACACCGAAGAAGTGGCACAGGCTCACGACCTGCCACCCGCACTCGTGGCCGCACAGGTTGATGCTGTAGCCGAGGACATGGACGTGCAGGCGGCCAAGACGGGCATGCTCTCGGCGCCGGAGATCATTGAAACGGTGGCCGACCGCGTAGCGGCCCACGACCTGTTCCCGTTCGTCGTGGACCCAGTCATGATCTCGAAGACAGGATTCCAGCTGCTTCAGGATGCAGCGATTGACACCCTGGTCGACGAGCTTCTGCCCCTCGCCACGGTCGTCACACCGAACGTCCACGAGGCCGAGCACCTGACCGATACCCCAATCGAGACGCCCGACGACCTCCGACCGGCTGCAGAGGCACTTCTGGACTACGGCCCTGACGCGGTACTCGTGAAGGGCGGGCACCTCTCTGGGACCGAGGAGGCAGTGGACGTGCTCGTAGATGGGGACACGTCGCGGACCTTTGCGGCGCCGCGCATCGACACGAAGCACACCCACGGGACCGGCTGCACCTACGCCTCCGCCATCGCTGCTAACTTGGCGAAGGGACACGTCCTGGTACCGGCCGTCGAGCGAGCCAAGCGCTACGTGACAGGGGCCATCCGTCACGCGCTGTCGCTGGGACACGGACGCGGGCCCACGAACCACTTTTTCCACCTCAACCCCGAAGCAGCTCTTTCCGAAATTGAGGTCGCCGCGGCGTCGTCGTAGTGCGAATCTCGATCCGGCGTGAACACTCTATGAGAACACCACCCGCTGGATCTTT
>CAZBIB010000107.1:0-10551 GCA_964491575.1 uncultured Salinivenus sp.
ACATCTTCTTCGAGCTCACGCTCATTCCGATGTACTTCATCATCGGGATCTGGGGCGGCACAGAGCGCATCTACGCGGCGGTCAAGTTCGTGATTTACACGCTTGTGGGCTCGCTGCTGATGCTGGTGGGCATCCTGTACCTGGGCTATGCCGCGGGGGACGCTGTGAACAACAGCGTGTTTACGACGGACTGGTACACGCTCCTGGAGTACAACGTGCCCCTCGCCACGCAGGGCTGGCTGTTTGCGGTCTTCGCGTTTTCCTTCGCGATCAAGGTGCCCCTCTTCCCGCTCCACACCTGGCTGCCGGATGCCCACGTGCAGGCGCCGACGGGCGGCTCGGTCATCCTGGCGGGCGTGTTGCTGAAGATGGGGACCTACGGGCTGCTGCGCTTCTGCCTGCCGCTCTTTCCGAATGTGGCGCAGAGCTACGCCGTCTTCTTCGCGATGATCGCCATCATCGGCATCATCTACGGGGCGCTGGTGGCTCGCGTGCAGGAGGACGCCAAGAGCCTCGTGGCCTACTCGTCGATCAGTCACCTCGGCTTCGTGGTGCTCGGCCTGTTTGCGTTCACGACGGAAGCGATGCAGGGGGCCGTCATCCAGATGATCAATCACGGGCTCTCCACCGGGGCGCTCTTCCTGCTGGTGGGGATGCTGTACGAGCGGCGTCACACGCGACTGATGGAGGACTACGGCGGACTGGCCACGTCCGTCCCCGTCCTCACCACCTTCATGGTGATCAGCGTGCTCGCCTCGGCGGGGCTGCCGGGCCTGAATGGATTTGTCGGGGAGTTTCTGATTCTGCTCGGGGCGTTCCAGAGCACGGTGCTAAACAGTCCGGTGCTCGTGGCCCTGGCCACGACCGGCGTCATTCTGGCGGCCGTCTACCTGCTTCACATGGTGTACCGCACTTTCTTCGGGGAGCTGACCGATGAGGCCAATGCTCGGATGCCCGATATGAACGCTCGCGAGTTCGGACTGATGGCGCCGCTGATCGTTCTCATGTTCGTTCTGGGCTTTTACCCGAATCCGTTCCTCCAGCAATCGGCGCCGACGACGGAGTTTCTCTTAGAAACGGTCGAGGAGAAGCGGGCCGCCATTCGGTCTCAATCCGAAGACCAGCCCGCCACCGCCGAGCAGCCGACGGAAGTTCCTGCTGCACCGCTGGAGGCGGAGGAAGTGACCATCTCGCCGCCCGACCGCGTGCCGTAGTTTTCATCCTCTCACATCTCTTTCTCACAACTCATCTTTCTTTCCATGCCTTCATCCGATCCACTTTCCGACGCCGCGATCAAGGATGCCCTTTCTAATCTGGACGGCTGGACGTACGACGACGACAAGCTCCAGAAGACCTACGAGTTCTCCGACTTCCGGGCGGCCATCAGTTTCATCGTCCGGCTGTCGTTTTACGCCGAGGAGATGAACCATCATCCCGAGCTGGAAAACGTCTACAACACTGTCTCCGTCGCCCTCACAACGCACGACGAGGGAGGAAAGGTGACGGAGAGGGACGTGGAGCTGGCGAAGGAAATCGAGAATTTGTCGTGGGTCTGAGGTGGAGGCGTCCGAGCCGGACGCCTCCACTACAAAGGGCGGGTGTTTTCTGAGCGAGGTACGGTTTTTTGCCTATGGACTTATCCAGCGCATTTTCGACCATCGTGGCCGAGTTGCCCGCCGTCTTTTCGATGACGGTGGTGGGGCTCGTGGGGCTCGTGATCATTGTCCTCGATGCCTTTCGCAACGACCATCCGGCCATCCCGTGGATCGCGGCGGCGGCCTTTACGGTCTCGTCGATCTGGGAGATCACCCAGCTCGGTGCGGCGCAGGGGACGGTGTTTTTCGAGACCCTCCGCACGGGGGGCTTCGTGGCGTTTATCAATCTGATTATTTTGCTGACGGGGCTGGCCACGACGCTCGTGTGCATCCCGTATCTGAATCAGTTGCGGCACGACTACGGAGAGGTCTACGCCCTCCTCCTGTACGCCACGGTGGGCATGATCATGCTCGGCTCGGCCAACCACATGATCAGCATCTTCCTCGGATTGGAGACCATGTCCGTCTGTCTCTACATTCTGACCGGTCTCGTGCGGGAGGACGAGGGGGCGGTAGAGAGTGCGCTCAAGTACTTTCTGCTCGGGGCCTTCTCGACCGGCTTCTTCCTCTACGGCATTGCGCTGATGTATGGGGCCACCGGCTCGATGGTGCTGCCCGCGATGGCGACGGCAGAGCTCGCCACGACCTCGACCCAGCTTCTGTTCTGGGGCGGATCTGCGCTCTTCCTGGTAGGCTTCTTCTTCAAAGTCAGTGCGGCGCCGTTCCACATGTGGGCGCCGGACGTGTACCAGGGCGCCCCCACGCCTCTCACTGGCTACATGTCGACAGCCACGAAGGCCGCGGCCTTTGCCGCGCTCATCCTCGTGCTCGTCCACGCCGTGCCGGGGGGCGAGTGGCAGCTCGCCCTCGCCGCAGTGGCGGTTCTGACGATGGTGATCGGCAATGTGATGGCGCTTGCCCAGAGCAACGTCAAGCGCCTTCTCGCCTACTCCTCAATCGCCCATGCCGGGTACGTCCTCGTGGGCCTCGCGGCGGGGACAGAGGCTGGCTACTCCGGGGCGCTCTTCTACCTGCTCGTCTACTCCCTGATGAACGTGGGCGCCTTCGGCGTGATGGCACTGCTGGAGTGGGACGGGAAGGAGGGCCGCGAGCAAACGCTGTCCTCGCTTGCCGGAATTGGAAACCAGCGGCCTGTCCTCAGCACCGCGATGGGTGTCTTCATGTTCAGTCTGATCGGCTTTCCTCCACTCGGGGGCTTTGTGGGCAAGTACTTCGTGTTTGCCCCGGCGGTGAACGCGGGCCTCACGTGGCTTGTGGTGATTGGGGTGTTGATGAGCGCCCTCAGCGCCTACTACTACCTCCGCGTCGTGTACGTCTTCTGGATGCAGTCCGCCGACGAGGTGGACGCGACCGATCCGGTGACGGAGGCGGCCTTTCCGTGCGCGACGACGGCGGCGATGGGGACAGTGGTGGTCTGCGCGGTCGCCCTCGTCGTCCTCGGCGTCTTCTTTGGCGGGGTCCTCGAAGCCACGGCGGGCTTCTTCGAGGCGTCCAAAATGGCAGCAGCACCGTGATTCGTTGAACGTTCAACGTTCGGTCGCAGGTCAATTCTGTGAGTTGACCGAAGAACAGTTTTCCTGGATTGCGACGACTGCGGTCGGCAGACGGCAGACCGCGAATGAGACCTGAGAGTGGATGAGACCCGAGAAACGGCGGTCCGTGGTCCGCCATCGGTCGTCTTCCCGAGTGGAAGCAGTCCTGAAATCCCGACTCACAGACTTGAGGTGCTACCCAACGTCCCAACGCAGATGGAAGATCTCCTTCGCGACCGGCTTCCCCACGCCCCGCAGATGGGTTTGTTCGTGACGCCGAACGTTCCGGCAGACCGGCTGGAGAATGCGCTGACCGACTACGCAACGGACGTGGAGCGGGACGAGGTGCTTGCGCTCTACGACGCCACCCTCAGTGGGACGGGGGGCGACGGAGCCGTCTTTACGCGCGATCGGTTCGTCTTTCAGAACAACAACCTGCAGTCGACGCAGACCGTCCGGTACTCGGACCTCGTGGGGGTAGAGGCGGAGAGCCGGTGGCTCGGGCTCGGAGGCAAGGTGGTGATGCTCACGGTGAATCGGGGGCGGGCCACGTTTGAGTTGACGATGGACTTCTCGGGGGCGCCGGAAGCGGCCTCGTACGTGGCCGGATTTCTGGACACGGCAATGATGGAGGACATCGACTTTACCCCCGTCGCGGAGCCGGATGCAACTGACGTGGCCGCGGTGCGGGAGGCCCTGCAGCGCCTCCGCGGCGAGCAGAAGCTGACGGAGGCGGACTTTGAGCGGCTTCTGGCAGTTCTTGAGGGCGACTCCTCTCCCGACCAATAGTAATCTTACATCTCCCCGAGGGAGTCAGAAGAAGCGCAGCACCCAGTCCGCCACGCGATTCGTGAGTCGGTCGTAGGGAGGATAGAGGGGTCGAAGCAGATCCGAGCCATACGACCGGCGCAGAACGGACCGCTCGTTGGAGAATTCCCGGAAGCTCCTCCGGCCATGTCCCCGGCCGATGCCGCTCTCGCCCTTCCCGCCAAAGGGCAGATAGGGATGGATGAAATGAAGGAGAGCCTCATTCACGCAGGTGCTTCCGGCCGTCGTCTGACTGAGGACCGTATCGACGGTTGAGTCGCGCTCGGAAAACACGTAGAACGACAATGGATCGGGCCGGTCGTTGATGACCTGGAGGGCCTCGTCTAGCGACTCATAAGCGATCACAGGGAGCAAGGGACCGAAGATCTCCTTCTGCATGATGTCGGCGTCCAGCGGGACGTCGGTGAGGACCGTGGGGGCCACGTAATTCGTCTCGGCGTCGTGTGCTCCGCCGCTGGCGATGGTCGCTCCCGCCTCCACGGCGTCCGTGAGGAGGGCAATAACGCGTTCGTAGTGATCCTCGTGGACGAGACGGGCGTAGTCGTCGCTTGCCTGCTGGGCCTCCGGCGTGTCCCCGTAGAACTGGTGAATGTTCGCTTGAAGCCGCTCGATGAGGGCATCGTGTACGCGGTCCTCCACTAGGACGTAGTCGGGCGCGATGCAGGTTTGCCCCGCGTTCATGAACTTGGCCCAGGCGATCCGCCCTGCGGCCTGGTCCAGGTCGGCGGTGGCGTCGACGACGGTGGGCGACTTCCCACCGAGCTCGAGCGTCACGGAGGTAAGATGCTCCGCCGCGGCCTTCATCACGAGCCGGCCCACGGCCGGACTGCCGGTAAAGTAGATGTGGTCGAAGGGTTGAGCGGTCAGCGTTTGGGCTACGTCCGGCCCGCCTGTGAACACCGTCACTTCGCGCTCCTCGTACAGGTCTGCGATCAACTCCTTCAGGACGGCAGTCGTATGGGGGGCATGTTCGGAGGGCTTAAGGGCAACACAATTGCCTGCGGCGATCGCCCCGATGAGAGGTCCGAGCGTCAGGTTGACCGGGTAGTTCCAGGGCGCCATGATGAGGACCACGCCCTTCGGCTCGTAGTGGATCTCCGACCGGGTGCCTGTGAATAGCAGAGGGGAGTTCACGCGGTCGGGCGCCATCCAGTCCTCAAGGTGGGCAATGGCGTGTTCGGCCTCTTTCGTGACCGCCTTGATCTCGGTTAGGTCAACTTCGACCGGGGCCTTCTGGAAGTCGGCTTGCAGGGCGTTGTAAAAGGTTTGTCGCCGGTCCAGGAGAGCGTCGGCGAGGCGCTGAAGCTTGGCTTTTCGATGTGCGGCGGAGGTCTGTCGAACAGTGGGAATGTGATCTTTTAGGGCCGCGAAGCGCCGCCGAATCTCGGCCTTCGAGGTCGAGGACGGGGAGTTGGGCACGGCGGAGGGGGGCGAAGTGCTCACGGGAGAGGAAGGGATGCAATGAATGGTCTCTTTTCTAAACCCCCTCCCTGATCCCAGTGGTCCTGACCTCTACGGAATTGCAAACAACCCCACGGAATGGAGCGTACCATCAATGACACGAGGATTGTCGTCAAGATCGTCCGGTTTTTCTGTTCGACAAGCCCATTCCTGACGACCATGGATGCACTTCTGATCGTCGACCTTCAGAACGACTTTTGCCCCGGCGGCGCCCTGGCGGTGCCGGAGGGGGACGCCATCGTGCCAACCGTGAACGAGCTGGCCGAGGGTTTCGAGCACGTCCTGCAGACCCAGGACTGGCACCCGGCCGGTCACCAGTCCTTTGCTTCGTCCCACCCCGAGCACGATCCGATGGACGTGATTGAGGTGGACTACGGCGAGCAGGTCCTGTGGCCGGACCATTGCGTGCAGGGCACGGAAGGCGCCGCGTTTCATCCGGACCTCGACACGACCCATTCTGAGATGATCATCCGGAAAGGATTTCGGCCGGAGATCGATTCGTACTCGGCCTTCTACGAAAACGACGGCGAGACCCCGACCGGCCTCGCAGGCTACCTGCGCGAGCGGGGCATTGACACGCTTTACCTCTGCGGCCTCGCCACGGACTTCTGCGTGAAGTGGTCGGCCGTGGACGGGCGGGAGGAAGGGTTCGACGTGTACGTAATTGAAGATGCGACCCGGGGCATTGACCAGGACGGCTCGCTGGCGCAGGCGTGGGAGGAAATGAACGAGGCCGGCGTGCAGGTCGTCTCCTCGGAGGCCGCGCTGGATTTGGCGGTGGCGTAACTTGTTATGGCGCTCATTCGCTTGGCGGAAACTCTTCAACGAACGCTAACGAAAAGGTGGGTTCTCTGGAAGCGCCATAAATATCTTATGCCGACCGAATCGCGGATGTCTACATCGTAGTGATTTTATATTTACAGGTCAATCCAAACAAAATCGATCAAGGGTCATTGCGCCGGCCCGCTGCGAGCTTCGCACCGATGCGGTTCCTCGGAGGCCGCGGGCTCAGTCCTTCTGCCGAATCAGCGTCTTCAGAATCTCAAGAGTCGTCTCGTCGGGTGCGCCCTCGGTGTCAATTTGCACGTGCCACGGGTCTTCCAGGGCGTCGGGCGCCTCGTAGCGCTCGGTGAGCATCTCAAAGTCACTTGCCCGTGCATCCGAGGCCGTAGCGTCCTCGGTAGAGCGACGGCGCAGGCGTCGCTTCAAGACCTCGTCCTCGGCCGTCAGCTCCACGAAGATGTACGGCACGTCCGCGGCGTGGAGGGCGGACCGCAGCTGCTCCCGCTGGGCAAAGCGACTGTACGTCGCGTCGAGCACCGTCCCGCGATGCCGGTGGGCCTGCTGGAGGGCACGAGTGCGGAGCGTGGCGTAGGTTGTCTTCGTCATGGCATCAGTGTAGAGACGCTCGCGGGTCTCGGCATCGGCACGACCGTGGAGGGGCACGTCCGCATGCGTTTTTCGGATGCGGTCGGAGGAGAGATGGGGCCAGCCCAGCGCACGCGCCACCGCCTCGGCCTGTGTGCTCTTGCCGGTGCCGGGGCGCCCCATAATCACCACTACGAACGGATCGCTGCCCGCGACGGCGTAGCGGAGCGCCCACTGGTAGTGGTGCCGGGCCTCAGCTCGACTGCGGGCCCGCTCTCGGAGGGGCACCTCGGCCTCCGCCGCCCGGAGGCCACCGACCTTGCCCCGCACCTGCGCCCGCTGGCTTTTGTAGAAGTCGATCAGTCGGTGCAGATCCGGATCGCCCAGGCCTTTTGCCATCCGGTCCACGAAGCGGCGCGACAGCCCCGGATGACCGTGAACGTCGAGGTCCATCGCCAGGAAGGCCACGTCGTTCGCCACGTCGAGGTGCCGAAACTCCTCATTGAACTCAATGCAGTCGAAGATCGCCACCCGCCCGTCGGTCAGGTGGACGTGCTCCAGCCGAAGGTCGCCGTGTCCCTCCACGATGAAGCCTCCGGCTCGGCGTCGGTGCAAGAGGGAGGCGTACTGGTCGTAGAACAGGTCGGCGTAAAATTGGAGGGCCTCGTGGGCGGGGCGGGAGAGGAGCGAGCCGACGTGCCCCTCAGCTTCATCGAAGTTCTCCTCCGTTACCGCCCGCAGCCGACCGATGCGCCCCGCCTCGGCCACCTCGGGCGTTGAGGGACGCGACTGGTAAAACTCAGAGAGGGTGCGGACGAGCCGATCGATGTCGGTGGCAGACGCTGCACCCCGCGCCAGGCGGGCGTCCAGAAACTGACTCGGTTCGAGGTAGCGCATCTTCACGGCCACCTCCACCACCTCGCCCGCGTCCGGGTCGCCCTCCACGCGGAGGCCCTCGTCGGTTCGGACGATGGGCACCACGCCCTCATAGGTGTTTGGGGCGAGGCGGTGGTTGAGCCGCACCTCCTCCTCGCAGAAGTGCCGACGGCGCTCCAGGGTTGAGAAGTCGAGGTAGGCGAGCGAGACCGGCTTCTTGATCTTGTACACCCGAGGCGGCACGAGCGCGACCAGCGAGATGTGGGTATGCTCAAACTCGATCCGCTCCGGGTCGTGCGGGTAGGCGTCGGATGTCGAAAGGGCGTCTTGCAGGGAGGCAATCGAAGAGGAGGGAGGCATGCGTTACTCGTAGAAAGTGGTGTCCTTCGAGGCGTGGGTGTGGAGCAGATCGGCGGGACGGAATCGATCCCCGTGCCGGTCCGCGAGGCGCTCCAGGGAATGGACAATCGCCCCTGCTCCTTTGTGGTCCACGTGCCGGAACGGGCCGCCCAGGAACGGCGGAAACCCGAGGCCAAACACGGCCCCGAGGTCGCCGTCAATGGGGGCACGGAGCACCTCGTCCTCCAGGCAGCGCACGGCCTCGTTGACCATCATGAAGAGGAAGCGGTCCTGCACCACCTCTGCAGGGGGCGTGGAGCGAGCGGGAGCGTCGGCGTAGTGGTAAACGGCCTCGTTCACGTCCTCCGGGTCCTTGTCGTCCTGGTCATCGTCCGCCTCGTACTCGTAAAAGCCGAGGTCGGTCTTTTGGCCGAGCAGGTCGGCCTCGGCGAGGCGTGAGGCAGTATCGCTGATGTCGACGCGCTCGGCGGAGAGGGCATCTCCCATGATGTCCGTAATTTTGGCGGCCACGTCCAGCCCCACGAGGTCGAACAGCTCGAATGGACCCATTGGAAACCCGGCGTCCTTCATCGCCTCGTCGACCTCCTCAACGTCGGCTCCGGCGTCGAAGAGCAACAGGGCCTCGTTCATGTAGAGGGCCAGGATGCGGGTGGTGTAAAAGCCCGGCCCGTCCCGCACCACGATCACCGTTTTGTTCTGGGCGAGTCCAGCGGCGTAGGCCGTGGCCAGCGCCACGTCGGATGTCTCTTCGGTCATCACGATCTCCAGCAGCGGAATGTCCGGGACGGGGGAGAAGTAGTGCATGCCGAGCACGCGAGATGGATCGTCCACGCCCTCGGCGATCTTCGAGATGGGGAGAGCGGAGGTGTTCGACGCCAGAACGGTATCGTCCGACACGACCTCTTCCACCTCGGAGAGCACCTGATGCTTGATCGACAGGTCCTCCGGCACCGCCTCGATCACGAGGTCGCACGGGCGCAGCGGGCCGTAGTCGGCAGTGGGGACAACCCGTTCGGAAATCTGGTCCCGCGTAAACGTGTTGATGATGCCCTTCTCTTTTTGCGCAGTTAGGGCAGACCACACCACCTTCTTGCCCTTGGCGGCCAGTTCCAGCGTCTGGTCCTTCAGCACCACGTCCGTACCGTTCTCGGCCGTGATCTGTGCGATGCCGCTGCCCATGAGGCCGGCCCCGAGCACGCCGACCGTTTCCACAGGCTGTGCCTTATCGGGCCTCGGATTCGTCTCGGCCTGCTGCTTCGCGAAGAAGAGGGACACGAGCGCCTGCGACTCGGGCGTGAAGACGAGGTCGCCGAAGTACTCGCGCTCCGTCTCCAGCCCGGCCTCCAATCCGTCCTCCATGCCGGTTCGAACGGCGTCGACGATGAGGGGGGGAGCTACGTAGTTGCCCCGCGTCCGCTTCTCGGTCTGCTTGAGCGCCTGCCGGTAAATCACGCGGCGACTCACAGGATTGCTCTCCAGGAGCTGATCGTCCCACGACTGCGTGTCCCGCTCGACCTTCAGGTCGCCGCTCGCCAGCTGACGCGCGGCGCGACGGGCGGCGTCGGGAAGGCCGGGGGGATGGATGAGGGCGTCGACGAGGCCGACCTGCTTCGCCTTTTCCGGGTACGTGTTCTTGCCGGTGAGCATGAGCGTCAGGGCCTGCTGCACACCGATAAGGCGGGGCAGGAGCTGGGTCCCGCCACCTCCAGGCAGGAGGCCCAGCTGCACCTCGGGGAGGGCCATTTTCGTGGCGTCGGCGGTGGAGGCGATGCGGTAGTCGCAGTTCAGCGCCATCTCCAGACCGCCGCCCATCACCGGGCCGTGCAGTGCGGCGACGGTGGGCATCGAGAGGGTGCGGACTCGCTTACCCAGGACGTGGGCCTCCCGGCTCAATCGACGCGCTTCGATCGGCCTCTCAAAGTTCTGCACCATCTCCAGGTCGGCCCCCACGATGAACGACTCGGGCTTGCCGCTGGTGAAGACGAGCCCCGACAGGTCCGAGTGGGTTTCAAGCACACTTAGCGCATCGGAGAACGCCTCCAGCGTCTCCCACGAGATTTTGTTGACCGATGCGTTGGGGTCATCGAGTTCAAGGGTCGCCACGCCGGTGTCGTCAACTGTCAGGGAGAGCAAGTCCGTCGGTACGTCGAGTTGTTCAGACATGGGCGTTAAGCGTTGGGAGTTGAGCGTTCTGCGGGGGGCATCTGGACAGGATCGCCACGACGAAATACGCAATACGCACTATTCCGCCATCCGCTCGATCAGCATCGCGTGGCCCTGGCCGCCGGCAGCGCAGGCCGAGACGAGGGCCCAGCGGCCGTCTTCGTCGTGGAGACGGTTCACGGCGCTCATCACGAGGCGGGCGCCCGTAGCTCCGAAGGGGTGGCACAGGGAGAGCGACCCGCCGCGGGTGTTGAGCCGGTCCATGTCGATCTCTCCCACCGGCTCGCTTCGATTCAAGTGCTCTTGGGCGAACGTTTCGGAGCGGAGCGCTTCGAGCACGGCCAGGA
>CAZBIB010000108.1:0-5673 GCA_964491575.1 uncultured Salinivenus sp.
TCGTCTTCGCCAAACGGCACCCGCTGGAGGGCCGCCTTCACGTTCGAGCAGAAGTTGCGGTTCGTGAGCACAACCCCCTTTGGCTCGCCGGTGGTACCGCTCGTGTAGATGAGAGCACTCGTGTCCTCGGGCGCTATGCCCTCAGCAATGTCGACAAGCTCGTCCTCGTGATCGGTCCAGTAGTTTCGCCCCGCCTCCAACGCCTCGTCCCACTGCGTCATGGGCACGGGCGAGGCGTCCGGGGTCTCACTCATCACGATGACCTCTTCGAGCGCCGGGCATTCGTCGGCGATCTCTTCGATCTTCTTGCGCTGGACGGGAACGGACACGATGCACACCTTCGCCCCAGCGTCGCGGAGGATGTAGGCCACCTTGGCCGGAGGCAGGGAAGTGTAGATTGAGACGTTGACCGCGCCGATGAGCTGGGTGCCCAGGTCACTGATTGCCCACTCCGGCCGGTTTTCTGAGAGGAGGGCCACGCGGTCGCCTTTCCGTACGCTCTGGCGGTGCAGATACCCAGCCAAGGCCTGGACGCGGTCTTCGAGCTCCTCCCACGTGATGTCGTGCCAGCCCTCCCCCCGTACTTTGTGCCGCAGCACAGGCCGCTCCTGTCCCCGATACCGATCCCAGAGGCGCCGAAACAGCTGGGGAATGGTGTCGAACTCGACCTGAGCGGGCATGAAGGGGTTCCGGGCAGTAAGAAGACCATTGGGCACGCAGCCCTACCCACAAGCCGAAGGGCTGTTTCTGAGGACACGAACGCCCGATTCTCATAATTCCCCCTCCCCTCTCGCCCCTCGCCCTTCCCCCCTCCTCACACGTCTACGCCCACCGCCCCGTCGACAGACACGTACCCGTCCTCGCTCAGCCGTTCCACGAGGCCTTCCTTGATCTCGCGCACAAGCGCCGGCCCCTCGTAGGTGAGGGCGGTGTAGAGCTGAACCAGCGATGCCCCAGCCCGGATTTTGGCGTAGGCCGAGTCGGCATCGTGCACCCCTCCCACCCCAATGATCGGAATGTCGCCGTCGGTTGTCTGATAGAGGTAGCGCACCAACTGGGTCGATCGGGTCTCCAAAGGCCGTCCGCTGAGCCCCCCGTCCCCAATCTCCGACAGCCGCTCTGGGGAGGTCCGGAGGCCTTCTCGGTCCGGGGCCGTGTTCGTGGCGACGAACCCGTCCACCTCCTGCGCCTCCGCCACAGCGACAATCTCTTCCAGTTGGGTGTCAAACAGAACCTGGTCACTCAGGGGCGGGCTCAACTTCACCAATACGGGCACGGCCAGCCCGGGGGCCTTCTGCTCCGACGCGATCACGCTGAGCAACTCGTCGAGGGCCTCTGGGTCTTCAAAGGTGCGTCCGTCCGCCGTATTCGGACATGAGACATTGAGCGTCACGTAGTCCGCCTCCGACACCAGCGTCCGGAAGCTCGTCCGATAATCGTCCAGGGCCGCCGCTCCCATGATGTCGGGATCGTGAGTCTTGGCCAGGTTGATGCCCAGGGGCCGGGACCGGTCCGATCGGCTCCGTTCCAGCCGCTCCGCTACCGCCTCGGCACCGTCGTTGTTGAGCCCCAGTCGGTTGATGAGGGCGCGATCGTCCGGCAGCCGAAAGGCCCGCGGCGTCGGATTTCCGGACGCAGGTTGGGCACTCACGGATCCGACCTCCGCGAAGCCGAACCCCACCGCCTCCCAAAACGGAACGAGCCGGGCGTTCTTATCGGCCCCGGCGGCCAGCCCCACCGGATTGGGAAATGTCTTTCCCCAGAGCCGCTGCTTGAGCCGCTCGTCCTCAAATCGGTACCGCGATTTGACGAGGGGAAGCGCCGTGCGCTGGAGGGTCTCGGCGGCGCGAAGACTGGCCGCATGTGCGCGCTCGGCGTTCATTCGAAAGAGCAGCGGGCGGAGAAGGCGGTACATTGGGGTGGGAGCCGTCGGCCAGAGGGAGGCGGGAAAGAAGCTGTTCCATTGGACCTGTATGCAGGACGCTTCGTTTCCCGATCCTCTACGCACCTGTTCGTACCCGCTTCGAAGCGCCTCATGTCCGCTCCCTTCTACCAGGTGGACGCGTTCACCACAACTCCGCTCACCGGCAACCCGGCCGCCGTGTGCCTGCTCCCGGAGCCTCAGGAGGCCGACTGGATGCAACGCGTGGCCAGCGAGATGAACCTGTCGGAAACAGCCTTTCTTCGCTCGCAGAAGGACGGCTCATATCAATTGCGTTGGTTTACGCCCACCCACGAGGTTGACCTGTGCGGCCATGCCACTCTTGCGAGCGCGCACGTGCTCTGGTCGGAGGGAATTGCGCCCACCGAGGCCCCTCTTCACTTCGACACCACGAGCGGCCCCCTCACGGCCCAGCGTGAGGACGGGTGGATTCAGATGGATTTCCCTGCAGACCCGGTGGAACCGACCGATCCCCCCGCTGCTCTTCTCGACGGTCTTGACGATGCGACTCCGGGCGAGGTGAACTGGAGTGGACGGGACTACCTCGTTCGTCTCCGGAGTGCGGAGGCCGTGCGCACGCTCCGCCCGGACCTTGCGACACTGGAGACCCTCGACGACACGCGGGGCATAATTGTCACTGCCACAGCCGACACCGATGACGCTGATTTCGTGTCCCGCTTTTTTGCCCCCCGCGTGGGCGTCCCGGAAGATCCCGTGACCGGCTCGGCGCACTGTGCCCTCGGGCCATACTGGGCTGGCCGCACAGGACGTACCTCGCTCACGGGCCAGCAGGTCTCAGGTCGGGGCGGCACAGTGCGCGTCCATCTCGATGCTCCCGACGCCGACCGGGTCACTCTCGCCGGGCACGCCGTCACTGTCCTCCGCGGCCGGCTCGATCTCTAATTCCCGTGCCCTTCGACTCTTCCCACGACCATGCCCTACCACCCCGGCCGCAGGATGACGCCGAAGTCCCAGTTCTTGGAGCGCTGAAACGTGCGGGCGTAGAAGGCTTCGAGAATGATCGCCCCCAGCACATTTACGCGGGCCGAGACGCCGGCACTCGTCACCGGCTGAGCCGGCACCGAGGTGCTCCCGCTCGACCCCATCTGTCCGATTGTGTTCGACGAGAAGGAGAACTCCGCCAGATCCTCGCTCGTCCACGCCACCCCCGCGTCGGCGAAGAGCACTAGATCGGTCGGCAGGTACTTGAAGGTGGCGAGGCTCAAGATCTCTGGTCCGAGAAGCGGAACCCGAATTTCGGCACTGCCAAGCGCCATCCGCGTCCCATACAGCCGTCCGATTCGGCAGATGCCCTGACGCTGGCACTTCGGCTCCTCAAAAATCGAGTTGAAGCTATAGCCCCGAACGAAGCCGATCTGATAGGGATCGCCGAGGGTCTCCCGAACAAAGAGGTCCGTCACGCCTCCCTGAAACTGACCCGCGCCGTAGTTGCCCCGGTGAAGCCCGCGAAAGGCGAACGTCACCGGCTCTCGGAAGAAGTAGCGGCGGTAGTCGGCCAGGACGGACACGTAGTTTCGGGAACCGAACTGGGGCGTCACCTGAAAGCGGTAGCGCCCGCCCTGCAGGGGCGAGGTGAACCCGGAGTTCGAATAGTCTCCGACGTACGCAATACTCGCCTGCCCCAAGTAGAGGGGATCCCGTCCCGCCCCCGGCAAGTCTATCTGCCGCGACCGCCCAAACCGATCAAACATGCGCGCCGTCACGTCGAATCCGTAGCGCGTCCCACCCACGCCCAGCTCTAACCGGTTCGTCTGCGAGAACGGATAGCTCGCCTGCGTGCCCACCTGCGTCCGGAAAATACGCTGTATGATCTGCACGAGGTTTCCGTTGGCCGTGCGGCCCAACTGCCCAAACGCTGACGGCTGATGCGACGCTCCCACTCCGTAGTTTAAGCGGTTCCGCTGGTTGGTATAGAAAACCCCACCCCCGACATCCTTAACCGTCCCATTGGCCTGGAGGAACACGCTCAAGTTCTGGTGCCCGAGAATGTCACTGAACATAAAGCCGACCCCGCCGGCCACCTGCGGCCCAAACGTGCCCCCAACCGACGCCCCGACGGAGGGCGGCACAATCCGGTCGAGATAGAGCCGATCACTGGCCTTGTCCGCTTCGGGGGACCCAATGTCCTCCAGTCCCGTCAGCGGACTGTCCAGGTAACTGCCCACCAGTCCCCCTCCCGCCGGCTGCGCGGGCGGAAGCACCGCGGCCGTGCTCGCCTCTCCCTTGGGCGTCACCCGCTCGCCCCCCGTCTTCTCCTCCGGAAGTCCCACGATTGAGTAGCCGCCGTTCGAGAACACCGAAAACATCATCCGCCCGCTCCGGCGAGCCACCGACAGGGCTGGCGACAGGGCCGTGATGCCACTTACGCCGGTCTGGATCTTGGTGACGCGGTACGTGGCCTTCTCGTCCAGATCGTAGCGGTACACGTCCTTGAACCCATCCTGGTCGGCGATAAAGTAGATGCTGCGGCCGTCCGGACTGAACTGGGGATTGTGCTGCATGCCCGTGGTGAAGGGCCGGATCGTCCGAGTCTCGCCGGACTCCACGTCAATCAGCCCGATGCGCTCCTCGCCGTATTCGAGGGTTTCGAAGTTGGTGCCGTTCGGCCCGCGGTCGGTCATAAAGGCAAGAGTCTCCCCATCGGGCGACCACGTGGGCTGCAGGTCCGCGTAGCGGTCGTTGGTAAGCTGGCGCACCGCTTCCGCCTCGAGATCGTAGACGTACAGGTCGCTCAGCCCCCCTTCGAGGCCCGAAAACGCGATGTGCTGCCCGTCGGGCGACCATGCCAGGTGATGGATCGCCCCCACGTTCTCGACCACCGTGCGCGTCTTAATCTCGCCCGTCTTGACGTTAAACGTGTTGATCTCGTTGCGGCCTTCCGCGAACGTGACAAACGCAAATCTCCGCCCGTCGGGCGACCACGATCCCGCCGAGTCGATGAACCGAAGCGCGTCGAAGTGGGGGTTCGACCGGGTGCCTTCGAGCTGCTGCACGATCTCGCCGGTCTCGGCGTCGGCAACGAAGAGATTGGTGTTGAAGAGATTGCGTCGCGAGATGAAGGCCACGTACCGCCCGTCCGGGCTCACCGCCGGAGAGATGTTGAGCTGGTTCTCGTCCCCGGGATTCCCAATCACCGCATTGCCGATGGAGTCGACCGGGGTTCGCCTCTTGGCTTCGGGCAGGAAGGAATTCCGGATGGCCTGCTTCCACTCATTCGAGAGCGAGTCGGCCGTGATGCCCAGCGTGTACACAAAGGCCGAGTCCACGCCCACGCGGCCGCTCATCTTGTAAAGGTCCGTCACGGCCGCGTCGCCGTACTTGCCGCCGATGTAGGCCATATAGGCCTGCCCGTACCGGTAGGGGAAGTATTCCTGGCTGCGCGTCAGCTGTCGGATCGTCGGCAGGTCCTCGCGCAGGGCCGCGTCCCGCATCCACATGGCCGTGTGCGAGTCCTTGCGCCCCACCGACAGGTACTCGGCCATGCCCTCGACGAGCCAGAGCGGCAGCTGTTGCAGCCGGATGCGCGGGGTGTCCACGTTGAGCGCGAGGTCGTACTGGAACGAGTGCACGAGCTCGTGGCCCAGCACGTGGTCGAACTCGCCGTAACTGCCGGTAAAAGGCATTATGACCCGCTCACGGAGCGCTTCGGTGACCCCGCCGGTGCCCTGACCGATCCCCTGCACGACGTTGGTCTGCTGGAAATCAGCGTC
>CAZBIB010000108.1:5683-10529 GCA_964491575.1 uncultured Salinivenus sp.
AGCGGCATGTTGCGGAGCGAAAAGCCCTCATTGTTTTTGCGAAGGGCGATGTCGTACTGGAAGGAGTGGACCAACTCGTGTCCCAGGACGTGGTCGGTCTCCGCGTAGCTCCCCGTGAGCGGCATGATAACCCGCTCCTTGAGGCTTTCCGTCACACCGCCCGTGCCCTGCCCCAGTTGCCCCTGCACAGCGTTGGTCTGCTGAAAGTCCGGGCTGTTGGCATAAAAAATCAGCGGCTTTCTCTGCTGAAACTCCCGAAGGAAGGTGCGCGAGTGGCGATCGTACCACCGCTCCGCCATCCGGGCCGCATCTTCAACGGCCTGCCGTTCGGACGGGTAAAAATAGATGTCAAACTGGTCCGTCTCGAATGTTTTGAAGTTGAATTGCTCGTACTGGACCTTATTCTGCCCGAAGTACTGGGCCGACGCCGTCCCCACGGCCCCAACCATCGAGAGGACAAAGAGAGCAAGGATGGCACGTAGGGTCAATCGTCGCATAAGATGGCCAAAGAAGGTCAGCGAGGCTTAACGGAAAATACACCCGGAAGACGGTTTTCGTCGTATCGGTTGGTGCCGAGAAAGGTTCGTGCGTTACGGGGTCGTTTGCGGAAGTCAGAATTCTTTCCAAACGGTTGTTTACCGAGGGTTCTGAATTGGGACCTGTTGCCTGGACGAGTGAAATCACCGGAGAACTTCCGTATGGGAGACGGGCGCGGCTGTACCGAGTTTGGGCGTCTCGCTCCGTGTCCGTAATAGCACTTAAGCCGCGGGGAATAACCACTTCCCTCCAATGACGGTCGGAGTACCCGCGATCTCGTCGAAAATGGCACGCAGCTTGCAACTTTTGGTAGCTATAAACCGCCCCTCCGAGGTCAGAGGTCCGACAGAGATGAAACGAGACTGTTTTTTCTTTCTCGTTCCCGAAGTCTCTCGTGCAACCCACGGTCTTTCCTGCCGTTTGAAGAGGGCTTGCGTGGGGTGATCTCCACCGATCGGTCCCGCCGCTTCCACTCTCCCTGTCCTCCCGCTGAGCCGACCGAGCCCGTATGGACGAGTACCGCACTCGCGTTCGGATTTACGCTGGGGTCGTCCTCGTCGTCTTTTTACTCCTCGGCCTGCGCCTCGTGCAGTTGCAGGGGTTCAGCGGAGCGACCGAGGACGGTATTCCGCCGGGCAGTGCCGTGCGCGAGCAGGCCGTCGACCCGTCGCGGGGCGCCATGTATGCCCGGGACGGCACGCTCCTGGTGGACAACCAACCCACCTACACGATCCTGCTCACGCCCCGGTACTTCGATCGCTCGAAGGCGCCTCTACTGGCCGATCTGCTCGGCGTGGCCGACTCGACGGTGCGGCACCGATTGAACGAGGCGCGCGAGCGAAACGCCTTCCGGCCCACCCCTTCCTTTCAGGAGGTGTCGTTCGAAACGTTCAGTCGCGTGCAGGAGCACCTGTACGAGCTTCCGGGCGTCTCGTACGACGTGGAGCTCCGACGGCGCTACCACACGTCCGCCCGCGCTGCCCACGCCCTTGGGTACATTCAGGAGATCGACGAGCAGACCCTCACCCAAAAACGATTACAGGGCTACCGACTCGGCGACCGCCTCGGACAGACGGGGCTCGAGCACGCCTACGAGTCCGCACTGCGGGGGGAACGGGGCCGCGAGTTCATCCTCGTCAACGTGCGCGGCACGGAAATCATGCCGTATCGCAACGGATCGAAGAACGAGCCGCCGGTCAGTGGCTACGACCTGCACCTCACCCTCGATCACCAGTTGCAGGCCTTCGCCGAGTCGCTGTTCGTGGGCAAACGGGGCGCGGCCGTTGCGCTTGACCCGGACACCGGCGGCATTCTTTCACTCGTCAGCAAGCCGGACTTTGACCCCGCCCTCTTCACACGGTCGGTGAGTTCGTCAGTGTGGGACAGTCTCCGTTCGAACTCCCACGATCCCCTCTACAACCGGGCCACCCAGAGCGGCTACCCGCCCGGCTCCACCTGGAAGCCGTTCATGGCTCTCGTCGCCCTTCAGACGGGCCTACTCAGCGAAAATGAGCGGCTAGACTGCCCGGCTGGCTACCGCATCGGCCAGCGCGTCTTCAGCAATCACGGCGGGAAAGACGAAGGGATGATTACGGTGGAGAAAGCCCTCGAGGTGTCGTGCAACACCTTTTTCTATAAGCTGATGGACGAGATGAGCCTGGAGACCTGGCACGACTGGGCCCTGAAATTTGGCTTTGGGCAGCAAGTGCCGCTCGACGGCTTTCGACAGACTTCTGGCCTCATCCCGGACTCGTCTTACTTCGACCGCACCTACGGCCGATGGACGCAGGGCTACACGATCAACCTCGGAATCGGGCAGGGCGACATGTCGGTGACACCCCTCCAGATGGCCCGGTACGCGGCAGTCCTCGGCAACGGGGGCACCCTCCCCACGCCCCACTTCGTCCGGAAAGCCGTGCACCCCGAAACCGATGCGGTGTATTATCCGGAGATTCCCGCCCCTGACTCCCTTCCCATCGACCCGACCCACTTCAACGCGGTGCAGGAGGGCATGCATCGCGTGATGACCGACGGCACGGGCAAGTGGGTGCAAATTCCGGACATTCCGAGTGCGGGAAAGACGGGCACCGCCCAAAACCCGCACGGCAAGGACCACTCCCTGTTTATCATGTTTGCGCCGTTCGAGGATCCGGAGATTGCCCTCGCGGTGGTCGTCGAGAATGCAGGCTACGGGGCCACCGCCGCGGCCCCCATCGCCAGCCTGATGGCCGAAAAGTACCTGACCGGCACCATTGCGGACACCTGGGAGCGGCGCTTCTGGCAACGGCGCCTGCGCGAAGAGGTGCGCAGCGGACCGGACGAGGAGGCCGAACCGGATTCCTCTCCCTCCCAGCCGGCCGCTACTCCGGCCACCCAGGTCTCGACGCAGCCGTCTGATTCCTCCCACACTGAGGCACCTTCACGGTAGTCCCCCATCCATGAAGAAACTGACCCGGAAACTGGATCCCTGGACGCTCCTGCTCTGGGCCGGGCTCGTGGGTGCAGGACTCGTGGCCCTCTACAGCACCACCCACGGCCCCGCCGTGGAGTACCTGAGCGAGAGCGTGCGGGACAACTTTTACCGACAGCTCCTGTGGACCGGCGTATCGGCGGTAGGCATTGGGATCATCCTGCTGTTCCCCGTCCGCTTCCTGCGATATGCGGCCTTTCCGATCTACGCCGCCACGCTGGTCCTCCTGATCCTCTCACTCCTGGTGGGTGTGGAGGTGCACGGCACGCAGGCGTGGCTCGCCCTCGGCCCCTTTCGATTGCAGGTGTCGGAATTTGCCAAGGTGGGCACCGTGCTGGCTGTGGCCCAACTGCTGTCGGAGCGGCACACCCGGGCGGCCCGAGACCTGAGTTTCGCGCTGAAGGCAGCGACGCTCATCGTGGTGCCCGCCGTGCTCGTTATCCTGCAAAACGACATGGGCACGGCCCTGGTCTTCTTCGGCCTCGTGCCCATCATGCTCTTCTGGAGCGGACTGTCCCTGACCGTCATTCTCCTCTTGGTCTCGCCGGCCATCGCTGGCTACCTCGCCCTCCTCTCCATCCCGGCCGCCCTCGTCTTTGCCGTGCTGTTCACAGGCGTCCTCTGGTGGCACTCGGGACAGCGTTCCATCGCTGCCTTCGCAGCCACGTTCACAGGCGGCGTAACGGCCGTGATCTCACTGGTGCTCAGCAAAATTCTCCAGCCCTATCAGGTTCAGCGCCTCCTTTCGTTCACGAACCCGGACGCCGAGCAATTTCGGCAGGGCGTAGGATTCCACCTCGTGCAGTCGAAGGCCGCCCTCCAATCGGGGGGGCTGTGGGGCGCCGGCTTCATGCAGGGCCCACAGACGCAGGGTGCTTACGTGCCCGAACAGACGACCGACTTCATCTTCAGCGTTATCGCCGAAGAGTTTGGGCTCGTCGGCTCACTCCTCGTGCTCGTCCTGCTGGCCGCCCTGCTCCTGCGCCTGATTACCCTCGGGACTGAGGTGAAGCACCCGTTCGGTAGCATCGTGGCTGCGGGTGCCGTGGGCGTCTACCTGATCCACATTTTCATTAACATCGGCATGGTGACGGGAATGCTCCCCGTCATTGGCCTCCCCCTCCCCTTCCTCTCGTACGGCGGCTCGGCCATGCTGGCCCACACGGCGCTCCTCGCCATCGTGCTTAACACGCACATGCGGCGCGAGGACCTGTCGATTTACGGGTACTGAATTTTGTGGATTGTTGGTTGTGGGTTGGGCGTTTGGCGCAACTATCGCGCATCCGTCCGCGTGCCCGGTCGTCCAAACGCACGCTTCTCTCCCCCATTCTCCCCGTCCACACTTCCAGACACTACGCCGCAACCTGAGAGCCATTCGCGTCCACGGGAGCGACTTCCCCGTCGGTCTCCTGGGCAGTCCGGGTCCGCTCCAGTTCTTCCCGCAGGTAGGCAGACGTGTGCGTATCGGCATCGGCGAGCGCTCCGGGCGTGTCCTCGAACAGCACCTCGCCCCCCTTCCGACCCCCTTCGGGGCCGAGGTCGATAACGTGGTCGGCCTGCTTGATGATGTCCATGTTGTGCTCGATCACGATCACCGTGTTGCCCGCGTCCACCAGCCCGTGCAGGACGTTGAGGAGATGACGGATGTCTTCGAAGTGCATGCCGGTGGTGGGCTCGTCGAGGATGTAGAGAGTGTCGCCCGTGCCGGGGCGGGAGAGCTCCTTTGACAGCTTCACACGCTGCGCCTCCCCGCCGCTGAGAGTGGTGGACGACTGGCCGAGCGTGAGGTAGCCGAGGCCCACGGCGTTGAGCGTTTCGAGGGTGCGCACAAGTCGCGGC
>CAZBIB010000109.1:0-2167 GCA_964491575.1 uncultured Salinivenus sp.
TGAACGTGGAGAAGAAGCCGAAGAAGTGGGTGGGATTGTAGACGGTCGTGCGGTCGAGCTGGATGAGGGTCTGGGCCGGGCCGCCGCCTCGGATGTAGAGGTTGCTGGAATAGTCCGACGCCGTCGTGACGCCCGGCAGCAGCGCAAGGGAGCGGAAGACATCCGGCGTCAGGACCGATGGGAGCTGGGTGATGGTCGCCGTCTGCAACCTATCGACCCCGACGCGCTGGTCTGTGAACTCATCTTGCTCGCCCGTCACCACCACCTCGTCCGTCTGCAGGTCGGTCGGCGTGAGCACTACGTCAAGACGCTTCGTTTCCCCCGGTGCCAGCGTCACCTCTTCTGTGCGCGTCCGGTAGCCGAGGTAGGAGAACACAATCGTGTAGGTGCCAGGCGCTAGGTCTCGGAGGGTGTAGTATCCCGCGTTGTTGGTGGCAGCGCCGCGGCTTGTGCCCTGGACCACCACGTTGGCCTGGAGCAACGTTTCACCCGTTTCGGCATCGCGCACGTATCCATTCAGGGCGGTGCTCTCCTGGGCCGCGGCGGGCGAACTCGCACACGCCAGAACGAGGACGCACAGGCCCGCGAGGAGGGACGTGCGGTGACGGAAGGGCATAGAGTGCAGGACGATCTAAGCAGAAAGACGTCGGAATCCCGAGACTGGGTGCGCTCCAGTGTTCTCAACAGACCAAGCGAACATGTGGTGCCCGGCATTCAACGAATCGCCTGTATAGAGAGCGTCGAACCAGCGGTTCATACAAACGGGGCCACCGCCCGTCGGCGGTCGCCCCGTTGCAGTCGTCACGAAATGAGCGGATGTGCGGGGATTAGGCCTCCTCACCGGCCAGCGGATAGCCCGCCTGCTGCCATCCGGCGTAGCCGTCTTCGAAGTCGATCACGTTCGTGTAGCCCATCTCTTCGAGCGTCTGCGCTGCGGTCGGCGAGGCATCGCAGTCCGCGTTGGCGCAGTACACCACAATCTGCTCGTCCTTGTTGGGCACGAGCGTCTTCACCCGGTCGATGTCGTCGGTCGGGACGTTAATGGAGCCCGGAATGTGCTTCGCCTCGTAGGCGTCCCGCGCCAGCGTGTTAATCACGACCGGGGGATGCTCGCTTTCGAGTGCCTCTTTGAGGTCATCGGCGGAGATGGTCGTCAGAGTCTCTGGCATAACTGAAATGCAGATTAGTGCACAGCGTACGATGAAGGGTCGCTCAGATACTCCACGTTATAAAACGGCGAGGTTTGGAACGGGATTCTCTGTGCGTCCGGGATCGTGAGTTGTTACACGACTTTTAGGACCTTGAGGACGACGTCCGGAACCGATTACAGTTCTGTGAGGAGCAGAAGGCCGAGAATGCCCAGAAGGACGAGGAGCGTGCCGGTGTTGGAGTCTTTCTCGGGCGGAGCCGCTCCCTGTTGATCGTTCGCCGACGCCGTATCATCGGGGGCTTTCGTGGAGCGTCCGTCCAGCGCCGTCGGGCTCTTCTCCGTCGGGGTCGCAGGATCGTTCTCCCCATAGGTTTGCACGCGCGACAGCATCACCCCCCGCAGCGACTCGACTTGCGCCAGCGCCGGAATCTTGCTGATCGGGAGCCGTCCCGACACCACGCGCCCGGCGGTCGCCGCGTTCGTGAATCCCAGTTCGTTCAGGTCCGCGCGCAACTGCTCAGCCTCTGTCGCTGCAATGGCGTCGATTGTGACGTACCCGTCCGTGACATCGGCACCGGCAACACTGGACGAAAACGTGTCGTCCCCCTGCTGCTGAAAAGCCCGATACTCGTGGTACAGCATCAGGAGGTCCAGCCCAGCCTTGGCGAGTGGCCCATCCTTCCCCGTCATGTCGGAACCGTGGAAGTCCTTCAGGGCCTCGGTCCGGATGCTATCGTCCGGCTCTTGGGCCGCGGCAAGGGCTGGGGGGAGCGCAAGCATCAAGAGCCCGACCAGGCTCCAAAGGCCTGCGGGAAGAAAAGGCGAGGTGTACGACATGGGTGCGTGGGGGCGTGGGAGAGCGTGGGGGAGGGGAGGAAGGGTGAGAGGGAAGTGGGTGCGCGGACGCGCCGAAATCCTACGAACGGTGAGAATAGATCGCTGTCGTGAAGATGAAATTGCCCTGCCCGTCCATCTCCAGTTATACCGTTTACTACAGATCGTTGTGCATCATTCCAG
>CAZBIB010000109.1:2267-10515 GCA_964491575.1 uncultured Salinivenus sp.
GCCGCTGCGTCTCGGTCGTTGAGTAGAGATGATGCGAGGCGCACGGTTTGTTTGCCGGCGCTGAGGGGCGGGGTCGCCGAGTCGTAGCCCAGCACCTCCTTTATACGAACCCGGCAGCGGACCGGTTCGGACGCCGCGTCGCAAGACGTGATCTTGGCCTGCACGCGGGGGAGGTGAGGTGGAAAAAGGCAATCCGGACTGGACCGCTCTGGCAGCGTTTTCAAACGGGCGGCCGTGAACTCCCGGTTTGACACGGATCAGCTAACAGATCGAAAAGAAAGTGACAATCCGAGACACAGGGCGGTGGTATCTTTGCTGAGACCAAACAAAGGATCGAGACGTCTGGCCTTCCCATGGCACGGAGCCGCGGACCGGATCGCTCACGGCACGTCTACGTCGTGCCCGAGCGCCCGCTCCACGATGCGTTCGAAGTGCGGAGAGCGAGACCACCGATGCAGGTGGGCACGGCCCTGTAACAGAGCGGAGTTCGCGTTCGTCTTACGACCGGCGGGGAGCGCTCCCACTGGACGGGGGCTGCACTGGAACGTCTCAGGAGTCCCGGAATAGGCTCCACAGGTGTCCCTCTTCAACCGATAATGCGTCGTCGCTTCCCATCCCACTGCTCCCACCTATGTCTCAGCGTACACCTGCGTTGTGCCCCGGCCGTTTGCCTCTCGCCACACTACTGATTGCCATTTTGATCGCTGCGGGTGGGCTCGCCGTTCCCAGCGCAACAGCCCAGTCCGAGGCTCCGCCCACGCTCGACGAATCCGAGTACGGGAAGTGGGAACAGCCGGGCGGCGCCACGCTCCCCCCGGAGGGCACGTGGATGGCCGTTCCGATCCGACGGGTGAACGACAAGAACGAGCTTCGCATCCGCCACACGGAGCAGGATTCGGTCCGTGCCGTCGACTATGGACGGTCTCCCGCGTTCTCGGCGGACGGGCAGTGGCTCGCCTACAGCATTGGGATGTCGGAGGAGAAGCGGAAGAAGCTCCGGAAACAGGAGAAGCCGGTTCACCGGAAACTTGGGCTCCTGAACCTGGAGACGGGCGACACCACCCTCGTCGAATCGGTTGCCGACTTCGCGTTTAGCGACGGCGGGCACTACCTCGCGATGCGGCGGTACCCGCCCAAGGACGCCCCCGACGAGATGCGCGGCGCCGACCTGCTCATCCGCGACCTGGAGAGCGGTTCCTATACCAGCTTCGGCAACGTCGCCGACTTCGAATGGCAGGACGACGCCCCGCGGCTGGCAATGGTAATTGACGGCATGAACACGGCGGGCAACGGCGTGCGCCTCTACGACGCCTCCACCAGCCGCCTCCGCACCCTGGCGTCCACGCCCGCCGAGTACACCGGGCTCTCCTGGCGGCCTTCGGAGGACGACCTCGCGGCGCTTCGGGCGCGCGAATCGGAGGACTGGGAGAAGGAGACGCACGTGCTGCTGGCCTGGACAAACCTGGACGCGTCCTCGACGCAGCAATTCGATCCGAACACGATCGATGCCTTTCCCGACACGCTCCGGATCGTCGACTACCGGGAACTGAAGTGGTCGGCAGACGGCGATCGCCTCTTCTTCGGCGTGCAGGAACGAGACTCCGCCTCGACTGATGCGGATTCGCCCAAGAAGAAGGAAAAGACGGCGGGCCCGGCGAGATCAGATTCGATCAAATCCGACTCGACTGCTGCCGACTCGACCTCGAAGTCCAATCTCGAAGACCACGATCCCGCCAACGTGCAGGTGTGGCACAGCAGCGATGTGGAGATCATTCCGCGTCAGGAGGTGCAGGCCGAGCAGGACCGGCGCGACAATTTCCTTGCCGTGTGGCACCTGTCGGCGGACGCTGAGACGCGGTGGACCCGCCTCGGCACGGAGCTTACGGAGGATGTGCAGGTTCTAGAGGGCGGGGATACGGCCGTGGGGCTCGACCAGACGCCCTACCGGCAGGAGCGCATGTTCGGCCCGGTCTATCACGACATCTACCTGATTGACGTGGCAACTGGCGAGCGCGAACAGGTGGTCGAGCGCGTGCAGTACTGGGAGGGCGGCAGTCCCAACGGCCAATACCTCCTCTGGCTGAAGGACGACCAGTACTACGCCTACGACGTGCAGGACGAGACGACCGCCACGCTTACCGACGATCTTCCCGTCTCCGTCGTCGACCGAGACGACGACCATACCGTGGAGCAGAAGCCGCCCTTCGGCGTGGCGGGGTGGACCGCTGGAGACCGCTCGGTAGTCGTCTACAGCGAATACGACGCGTGGCGCATCTCGCCCGATGGTTCAGAATCCGAGCGCCTGACCACCGGACGGGCCGACTCGGTGCAGCACCGCTACGTGGACCTGATCGAGGAAGCACCCGGTGAGCCAGACGTCATCCCTCGCTCCAAGTCCATCTACTGGAACGTCTACGACGAGTGGACCGAGGAGCACGGCTATGCCCGCTCGTCTCAGTTGACCAACGATCCGGAGCGGCTGCTGTGGAAGCCGAAGATGATAACCGATCTCACGCGAGCCGACTCGGCCGACGTCTATGCCTACCGGGTCGAGGACTTCGAGGACTCGCCCGACTACTTCCGGGCCGGGCCCGATCTCGCCGACGCGCGACAGGTGACCGAGACGAACGCCTTCCAGCAGGACTATGCGTGGGGCCGCTCCACGCTCGTCTCGTACCGGAACCGGGACGGCGAGAAACTCCAGGGCGCGCTCTTCTATCCGGCCAACTACGATCCGGACAAGAGCTACCCGATGATCACGTACATCTACGAAACCCGCTCGCCCTCGGCCCGCAACTACGTGGCGCCTACTCGCGAGCATCCGTACAACACGACCGTGTTTACGCAGGAAGGCTACTTCGTCTTCCAGCCAGACATCCGGTACCGCCCGCGCGATCCGGGCCGCTCGGCGGTGGACGCCATCGTGCCGGCCGTGAAGAAGGTAATCGCCGAGATGCCGGTCGACTCTTCGCGTGTCGGGCTCGTGGGCCACTCCTGGGGCGGCTACCAGACCACCTTCGCCGCCACGCAGACGGACATTTTCAAGACGGCAGTGGCCGGAGCGCCGCTCACGAACATGGTGTCGATGTACAACTCTATCTACTGGCGCAGCGGCGGCACCGACGCCCGCATCTTCGAGATCAGTCAGGGCCGCATGGAGGTGCCCCCCTGGGAGGACATGGACGCCTACGTGGCCAACTCGCCCCTCCACCACATCGAGTCGCTGAATACACCATTCCTGATGGCCTTCGGCACCGACGACGGAGCCGTGGAGTTCAATCAGGGCGTCGAGTTCTACAACGCCGCCCGGCGGGCGGGCAAGGAAATGGCCTTCCTTGTCTACAACGGCGAGAACCACGGCCTCAGCAAGGAGACGAAGAACACGGTCGACTACCGAAACCGCGTGCTCCAGTGGTTCGATCACTACCTGAAGGGCGAGACGGGCCCGAAGTGGATTACCAAGGGGGTCCCCTACCTCAAGCAGGTGGAACAGAAGAACGAATCTGAGGAGGCCGAAGCATCCCGCTAACCACAGCTTCCGCTCACTACAGCGGTGTATCCGCTGCTATCGCCATGCCGCTCTACAAGCACACACAGATCGGGTACGTTACGGGTGGAGTTGGGGCCGTTGCCACTGCGATCACGTACATTGCTAATGAGACGCTGGACTGGTACGACATCGCAATGGTGGGGGGACTCGGCGCCCTCACGGTTCTTTTCTCCACTCTCACTGTGATCGTGGACGAGGAGGAGCTCCGCTTCTACTTCGGTCCCGGCTTCTGGACCCGTCACATTCCGCTTGACGACATTCGCCGCGTCGAGATCGTCCGGAATTCCGCGCTCTACGGGTGGGGCATCCGCTACACATTTCATGGATGGCTCTACAACGTGTCTGGCCTGCGGGCCGTGGAGATCGAGGTGGAAGGGGAAGGGCAGATCCGCGTGGGCACCGACGAGCCGGAAAAGCTGAAGGCGGCACTGGAGGAAGCGCGACGGATCTAAGGGGAGGAAGAGATGGCGGAGTAATTTCCGACGAAACGGCACGGACGATCCGGCTCCACCGACGAACGGCGTGGCGCGTGGGGCGTTGATATGAATTCCGTGCTTCTCGCCATTACGCGCCGCTCGTGTCCCTTCTGCCCGACGCCCTCCGCACCGAACTGCGCGCCACGCTCCGCCTGGCCGGGCCCGTGGTGGCGGCCCAGCTTGCGCACATCTCCATGGGCTTTGTGGACACGGTGATGGTGGGCCGACTGGGGCCGGACGCCCTGGCGGGAGTGGCCCTGGGGCATACGGTCTTTTTCTTCTTCGCCATCATGGGGATGGGCATGGTCCGGGCCGTGGGGCCCATGGTGTCGCAGGCCGTGGGGGCAGAGGACCCGGCAGCGGTGGGACGCAGCGTGCGGCAGGGACTCTTGCTGGCCGGTGGACTGGGCCTCGTCATCCTCCTGATTCTGAGCACCATCGAGCCGGTGCTGCGGTGGACGGGGCAGCGGCCTGTTGCCATCGAGGGGGCCACGGCGTACCTCGACGCCATCCGATGGGGCATCCTGCCGTTTCTGGGCTTTGCCGCGCTCCGCAGCTTTGTCGAGGGGCTCTCGCGGCCCCTGCCCGTCACCATCATCGCCTTCGTCGGCGTGGCCGTCAACATCGGCGCCAACGAGCTGCTAATGTTTGGCCGCTGGGGTCTGCCAGC
This sequence comes from uncultured Salinivenus sp., assembly GCA_964491575.1. Classification (GTDB taxonomy): domain Bacteria; phylum Bacteroidota; class Rhodothermia; order Rhodothermales; family Salinibacteraceae; genus Salinibacter. The sequence goes on from CAZBIB010000109.1 coordinate 6,964, forward strand.
CCTGGGGCTGGCGGGCACCGGCTGGGCCAGCACCATCGTCTTCTCGGCCATGTTCGGCCTGCTGGCCCTGTTCGTGCACCGGGTAGCACCGTTTGCTGAACACGACGTGTTCACCCGCATCCGAGAGCCCGACCGTGCGTACCTTGCCGAGCTGGTTCGCATTGGGGCGCCGATGGGGGCCTCCCGCGGCGTGGAATCGAGCCTCTTCATGGTGACTACTGTCATGATGGGCACGCTCGGCACGACGGCGCTGGCGGCCCATCAGGTGGCGCTGCAGTGCGCGGCCTTCGCGTTCATGGTGCCCCTCGGCATCGGGATGGCGGGCACGGTGCGGGTGGGGCAGGCGGCCGGGGCGCGGGACGAGGCGGGCGCGCGACGGGCCGGCGGTGTGGCGATGGGCCTGGCCACCCTCTTCATGGCGGGCACGGCCGTCCTCTTCTGGACACTGCCGCGGCCCCTCGTGGGCCTCTACCTGGACCTGTCCGATCCCGGCAACGCCGAGGTGGTGGCCCTGGCGGTGCAGCTGCTCGGCGTCGCCGCCGTCTTCCAGCTGTTCGACGGCCTGCAGGTGGCGGCCCACGGCGCGCTGCAGGGCCTCAAGGACACCCGCGTGCCGATGGGCATCGCGATGGGGACGTACTGGGGCATCGGGCTCACGACCGGCTACCTGTGGGGCGTGCGGGGCGGCGGCGGGCCCGAGGCGCTGTGGTGGGGCCTCGTGGTCGGCCTCGCGGCCGCGGCCGTGCTGTTGCTTTTTCGGTTCCACCGGCAGGTGGGACGGACCGTTCGCGAGCGGGCCGTGTCTGCCGCCGAAGACGACGGGGAGGCCTCCGTATCGGTCTCCAGTCCGGCGGTGGTTTCGGAGGAGTGAGCATGAGGAGCCGCGAGCGCAGTCAGGTTGTTTGTTGAGGAAGGTGACCGTTGAGCAAAGAGAGCACAAAAACGACGCACACCGTCCGACTGCTCGGCACGAGGGCCCACCCCACGAGTTCAATATTTCCCACTGAGGTCTCCAGTTTCAGGCATGTCATCACCGGGAGGAGAGGTTCGGGGGAATTGTAGGAGCATGCACCATCCGTTGAACCATTCGTAAAGGTGGTCGATGCACGTCGAAACGCTCGGGGACGGTCGTCCGGAGTACACCATCGTGGCCTGCGTCCACGGCGACGAGACCTGCGGCTGGCACGCGTTCAACCGGCTCAAGGCGAGCGACATCGCCCTCCAGGCCCCGGTCAAGTTTGTGCTCGCCAACGAGCAGGCCTTCAAGCTGGGCTATCGGTTCTGTGACGCCGATCTTAACCGCGTAATGCCGGGCGATCCCGAGAGCGAACGGCACGAGGTGCGCCTCGCCGCCTCTCTGCATCGTGAACTGGAGGGGACGACGGTGATCGATTTTCACTCGACCGAGTCGCGCGGTTGCCCATACGCAATTGTGACGGGGAACGACGCAGCCTCGCGCCGTCTTGCGCGCTCAACCGGACTCGACCGGGTGGTTGACATGAGCCATCTCGGCGGGGGCGTGACGGAGCACGTTGAGGGGGTCGCCGTTGAGTGCGGGTACTACGACGACGAGGACGCGGCTTCGGTGGCCCACCGCATTCTGCTTCACTTCCTCGCCGCTGAGGGCCTTATTGATCGCCCATACGTCCGCACCACGCCCGAGGTCTACGAGGTGTTTGACGATGCGCCCGGCCGAGGCTTCACGTTCGTCGCCGAGAACTTCCAGCGAGTGAGCAGAGGAGAAGTGTATGCAGAAAAAGATGGGACTGTGCGTCGGGCCGAGGAGGAGTTCTACCCGGTTCTCATGTCTACCCACGGCTATGCCGACCTCATTGGATTCAAGGCGCGACGGGTCGGGCAGGGAGACGGAACCTGACTCGAAGTCTGCAGGGTTCGCGGAGAGCGCGAGGGAATACTTCGAGCAGAGAGTTGTTTGTACACCGAGCTGTGTTTGCAGAAATAGTCGTCCATGATGCCCAAAGACACGTCCAGACGCGAGTTCTTGAAGCAGGCGGGATCGGCCCTGGCGGCGTCGACCGTTGGCTTCCCGTCCGTCATTTTATCGGACTCAGACGAGACGATCGGGGTCGCGCTCTGTGGTCTGGGCAGCTACGCCAGCGGTCAGCTGGCCCCCGGCCTGCAGAAGACCGAGCACTGCGAGCTGCGGGGGATCGTGACCGGCTCCCCTGAAAAAATTCCGCAGTGGCAGCAGCGCTACGACATTCCGGACCAAAACGTGTACAGCTACGAGACGCTCCCCGACATTGCCAACAACGACGCCATCGACGTGGTGTACATCGTGACGCCGCCGGGGGTGCACGCCCGGGACGCGATCAAGGCCGCCGAGGCCGGCAAGCACGTCTGGTGCGAAAAGCCAATGGCGATGGATGCCGAGGGGTGCCAGGCCGTCATCGACGCCGCCGACGAGAACGGCGTGCAGTTGACCATCGGCTACCGGCTGCAGCACGAGCCCAACAACCGGACCCTCATGCGCTACGCGGAGGAGGAAACCTATGGCGCGGTGAAGGAAGTGAAAACCGGTGCGGGATACGACGGCGCTCATCCCGACCCCGACAACTGGCGACGGGATGCCGAACTCGGTGGTGGAGCTCTCTACGACATGGGCGTCTACCCCATCAACGCGGCGCGCTACGCCACCGGCATGGAGCCAATCGCCGTGACGGGCCGCACGTGGTCCGAGCGGGAGGAAATGTACAGCGAGGTGCCCGAGTTTGCCGAATTTGAACTGGAGTTCCCAGAGGGCGTCGTTGCGAAGGGGGAAACCAGCTTCGGCAAGTCCACGAACTACCTGGACGTGACGTGTACGGACGGATGGTATCGACTGCGTCCGTTCCAGTCCTACTCCGGCGTGCAAGGCAAAACCAGCGACGGCACGCGGCTCCGCCCCAGCGGCCGCGACCAGCAGGCCCGGCAGATGGACAATGATGCCCGCGCCATCAAGAACGACGAGCCGCCCATCGTCCCCGGTGAAGAGGGCCTGGCCGACATCCGAATCGTGAACGCGATCATGGAATCGGATCGGAAGGACGGGGCCCGCATTGGGCTGTAAGACTGGGTGCAGTGCCTGATCAAAGAGGTTCCCGGTCGCCGACGGTCGGTGGTACGGATGGGGCGCACCGACGCGAGCAAACAAAAAAGCGGCAGTCCCGAGTCGGGACTGCCGCTCGTATTCGTACGGAGCGTGCGGATCTGTAAGCCGAATTCGGTCTGCCCGTCTCCGGCGCTGTACCGAGAGGCGGGGAGGCCATCATCTATCTGGGACGGTCGTCACCGACCGTCTCAAGCGGCCTACCTGCACCGTTTAGTCGGCGGGCAACCTTGCTCCCGACAGGCGTCGGGATTCGGTGCTGCTTGGCCTTTCACCCCGTGGGGTTTGCATGGCCGCTCCCGTCACCGAGAACGCCGGTGCGCTCTTACCGCACCCTTTCACCCCTTACCCCGACCGCAGTCGGGGCCCGCCCCGGACGTCGCCGAGACGGCGTCCCAGCCTCGGGGCGGGCCTGCGCGCGGGTGCACGGGCCGGCCCCACCG
>CAZBIB010000110.1:0-10488 GCA_964491575.1 uncultured Salinivenus sp.
AGGGCAATACGACTGGAAGGTGAAGCCGCGGTGGGAGGAACCATCCATACCGAAGGGAAGAATCAAAAGGCGATCACGTGACGGGTGCGAATCGTCTCCTTTCACGCGGCCCATCGTGGCCGTGTTCAGCAATGTGATCCATCCTTGAACCGTTGCCCTCGCCGGCCGCAGGCTGTATACTGGAAGTCCACCATCCTCACCCCCTGCCTGGGTTGTCCTATGGCCTGGAGTTCAATTCTCGATCAAGAGCGGGTCGTCGACACGCTGCGCCGGGCCCTGGCGCAGGAGCGTGTGGCGCACGCCTACCTCCTGCACGGCCCCGACGGGGTGGGCAAGCGGGCTGTCGCCTACGAAATGGCCCGCGCCCTGCAGTGCCCCGAGCAGACCGATGAGGCCTGCGACGCGTGCCCGACCTGTCGCAAGACGCGGCGCATGGTGCACCCAGACGTGCACGTCCACCTCCCGCACCCGTGGAGTGACGAAACGGATCGCAACGAGGAAGACATGGGGAAGCGGATCCGGCAACTCGGTGAGAACCCGTACGCCGCCATCGACTACGTGCGGCGTCCCTCCCTCTCCGATCCGTCCGAGACCTCGAACCAGCAGGTGTACTACCGGATCGATCAGGTGCGGCAAGACCTGATTCAGCCCATGAGCCTGGCGCGGGGCGAGGGGCAGTACAAAGTGAACCTCCTGATCGACGCGGAGAAAATGAACGACAAGGCGGCCAACGCTTTTCTGAAGCTGCTGGAGGAACCGCCGCCCCAGACGGTGTTTTTGCTCACTACGAACCGGCCCGAGCAGCTCCTGCCCACGATCCTGTCCCGGTGCCAGCGCCTGCGCTTCGATCCGCTCCTGCCGGAGACGATTGAACAGGCCCTCGTGGACCGAGAAGACATGGAGCCGGACGCCGCGTCGATGCTGGCCCGCATGGCGGACGGCTCCTACAGCGAGGCCTTGGAGCTGGCCGCGAACGAGAATCTAATGACCAGCCGCGAACTGGTGCTCGACTATTTCCGGGCCGCGTACACGCAGAAGGTAGAGTCGCTCAACCGCTGCATTCAGGAGCTCCAGAACCAGGGCCGCGAGCGCGTCAAAAGCGTCCTGCGGCTCATGCTTCGCTGGATGCGAGACCTTCTTCTGTACCGCACGATGGGCGAGGACGCTCCGCTGGTGAACGTGGACCAGAAGGAGGCCGTGGCGCGGTTCTGCCACAACCTGCCCGACGCCGACCTGGAGGGCATGGTGGCGCTCGTGGAGGAGGCCCTGGAACTCGCAGAGCGAAATGTACGTGTCCCACTGATACTTACAGCCCTCGCCCACGGGCTGGCCCGGGCCATGCGGGGCCGAGAGGTTGAAGCCCTGTACGTGCCGCTTTCGGAGGCCGAGCTTCAAGCCGCCTGAGCCGTGAACGGTGTTCCGGTCCGGCGTTCTCTCCATTGGCCGGGCCAGTGCTGAAAATTTTTTGTTCTGTCGGACCATTCTGCACCCCCTTAGCACGTTGAGTCCATTGTATTCGCACCAATGCACCCTCCCCAATCGCTCCCTTTGGTTCGGGCGGGCGTCTCTCTATGAAGATCGAATAAGCATCGAGGGGTGGACGTGGCAGGGACGCTATGAGCACGAGATTGCCGTCGAGCGCATCGAGAAGGTCGACTGGCGACCCAAGCCCGAAGGCCCGAACCTCACGCTGCATCTCGATGACGGGAGCGCTGAGCGACTGCGGCTGCGGAAGGGGGGCGGCCTCTGGAACGCGAAGCTGCACGATCTGATCGGTCAGTCCGTTCTGGATCAGTACAGCCTTTCCAAGAACGGAGAGGCGAAAGGAGAACCGGAAGAAGGAGAGAATCGGGAGACAAAATAGCGCTCAGATGTCGCAGACATCCGCTTGTCCCCCAAACTCCGCTGACAGATCGCTCGCGGATGGCGAGAGGTGCAACGACTGTGCGACATTCTGTGCCAGCCCGGAGCCATGGATCGCCTGCGCAATATGATTGGCAAGCGGCTGCTCCGGGCGCGAGACGCGACGGAGAACCCCGCTTCTGAACCGGACGGATCCGTGCGGGTTTATTGACTCTCTCGGCGAACGGAACCACCACGATGAGCGATTCAGCCTCCTCTTCGTCTCCGGTCAATGTCACGGAGGAGACCGAGTCGCGGGATCGGAAGGCGGAGCACCTGCAGCTTGCCGAGCGAGGCGAGATGCAGGCGCGCCAGAATTACTTTCACAGCTACGCCTTCGAGCATCGAGCCCTGCCCGAAATTGATCTGGCGGAGGTGGACACGAGCGTGTCCTTTCTCGGGAAGCAGTTGGAGGCCCCGCTCCTCATCTCGTGCATGACGGGAGGGACGGGAAAGGCCGAGTCGGTAAACCGCAATCTGGCTCGGGCGGCCGAGCACGCCGGAATCGCGGTGGGCGTGGGCTCTCAGCGGAAGGCCCTCGAACAGCCGGAGCAGGAGCATACTTTCCAAGTCCGCGACGAGGCGCCCACCGTGCCGCTGCTCGGCAATCTGGGGGCCGTCCAGTTCAACTACGGATACGGGCTGGCCGAGTGTGAAGCCGCCGTCGAGATGATCGATGCGGACGCGCTCGCGTTTCATCTGAATCCGCTTCAGGAGGCCATCCAGCCTGAGGGCAACCGCGACTTCTCCACCCTGCTCCCGAAAATGGGCGAGGTGGCCGGCCAGCTCAGCGTGCCCGTCGTTGCGAAGGAAATCGGCTGCGGCATCTCCGGGGCCGTGGCGCGCGAGCTGGTGGATCACGGCATCGACGTGATCGATACCGCCGGACAGGGGGGGACGAGTTGGGCGCGCATCGAAGCCGAGCGGGCCGACGACGTGGAGCTGGGCGACCTGTTTGCGGACTGGGGCATTCCTACCCCCCTCGCCATCCAGCAGATCAGTGAAGTGCCTGGCACCACGGTGATCGGGAGTGGGGGCGTTCGGAGCGGCGTAGACGTGGCGAAGGCCCTCGCCTTGGGGGCCGATCTCGTGGGGATGGCCTCTCCGTTCCTAAAGGCGGCCATGGAGTCGGAAGAGGCCGTGATGAACAAGATTGATCGGACCGTGCGCGAACTCCGAATCGCCATGTTCTGCGTCGGGGCGCGCTCGATTTCCGAGCTGCAGCACGCACATATTTTTGAACGAACCCGTTGAGACTGTCACATGGGAACGAATGGAACCACACCATTCAAAAGCACACCGTCAGGCGAGTTGGACGAGGAGCGGCGCGAGCGACTCATTCGCGGAGTTGCAGAGGGGGAGCTTCCGTTACACAAACTCCCCGGAGACCTGTCCGCAGAAGGGGCCGCGAATATTCGACGGGAGGCTCTGGAGAAGGTGGCTGGCACGGAGACCGGCGGCCTGGGCACCTATTCGTTTGATGCCGAAACGGTCGCGGACAACAACTGCGAGAACTTGATAGGCACTGCCCAGGTCCCGATGGGTGCCGTGGGGCCGCTCCCGGTCAACGGCGACCACGTGGAGGAGGAGGTGTACGTGCCGCTCGCCACGACCGAGGGAGCACTGATCGCGAGCGTCAACCGCGGCTGCGCGGCCCTGCGCGAGGCTGGAGGGGCAACTGTGCACGCCGAGGACGTGGGCATGACCCGGGCGCCGGTCTTTCGGACCTCCGGCATCCAGGAATCGCGGAACTTTGTCGACTGGATTGAGGAGCACGAAGAAGAGATCCGCGACCGGGTGGAAACCACCAGCCAGTACCTCGAGCTGCTCGAGCTTCGCACCCACTCGGTGGGCACGACGGTGTTTGTGCGCTTCCGCTTTTCGACGGGGGATGCCATGGGAATGAACATGGTGACGCTGGCGTGCGACCAGGTGATTCAGGAGCTGATCACACCGGCGACGGGCGTCAACTGCGTCTCGCTGTCGGGCAACTATTGCGTCGACAAGAAGCCAGCCGCCGTCAATGCGCAGGAGGGCCGCGGCAAGCGCATTTTTGCGGAGGTGGAGCTGAGCAAATCGGTGTTGCGAGAGGCGCTCAAGACGACCGCTGCCGACCTGAGCGAGGTGCAGTACCGCAAGAATCTGCTGGGCTCGGCCGCAGCCGGGTCGATGGGGTTGAATGCGCATTACGCCAACATGGTAGCGGCATTTTTCGTAGCGACGGGGCAGGACATTGCCCAGGTGGTCGAAGGAGCGCTCGGGGTTACTTGCATCGAGCCGCGTCCCGAGGATAGCGTGTACGTCTCCATCTTCATGCCCGACGTACCCCTCGGCGCCGTTGGAGGTGGGACCGGGCTGCAAACGCAGAACGATGCGCTGTCTCTCATGGACGTGTCTCTGGATTCCGACAATCCGGGCGCGGCCGTGATGCGCCTCACCGAAATCCTCGGAGCCACCGTCCTGGCGGGGGAGCTCTCGCTGATGAGCGCGCTCAGTTCACACCACCTGGCCCAGGCGCACCGCGAGATGGGCCGAGCCAGCCTCCCGGCCCAAAATGGGAAGAACGGCATGTCCGAGTAATCGTCAAACGCGGGGTCCGTCCGCGCACGTCATGACTGCTGCCACCGCCGTCGCGCCCGCGAAACTCATTTTGATGGGTGAACACGCGGTGGTCTACCAGCGCCCGGCCCTCACCGCGGCCATCGATCTGTGGCTCCGCGTCAGGATGTCGCCCCGCCGAGAGTCCGGCATCGGCCTCCATCTCACTGAGTTCAAGCATCGGGAGGTCACCGATTGGGCCTCTATTCGCGCCTACGCCGACAAGGTGCGCGACCGGTGGCATCGCTACATCGAGCATCCGACGCCGGAGACGTTTGCCCACATGCGGGGGGACGATCCGGCGCACCTCGTGAAAGTCGCCCTCGGGGAGGTGGAGCGCCGGCTTCCGGATGCCGAAGCGCCCGCCATGACCGTCAGCATTCGCACGCAGCAGCCCATCGGTGCCGGGTTCGGGAGCTCGGCGGCTGTGGCCGTGGCCGTCGTCCAAGCCTGCCTGGCGGTCCAGGAGGCCGAGGTGAGTGATGAGACCCTTCGCGAGCTGGTGCTGGATGTCGAGCGTCGTCAGCACGGAACGCCCTCCGGCGTCGATCCGGCAACGGTGCTTCGGGGCGGCCTGGTGTGGGCCGAGCAAACGGACGATGCCCTCGACTATCGCTCGGTGACGCCCCGCTCACCGGTGCTCAATGGTTTCCGCGTGCTCCACACGGGGAGGCCCGCTGAGTCGACCGGCGCGGTGGTGGATGCCGTTCGTGCCCACCGCGACGACGATCCGGAGACGTTTGAGGGTCGCCTCGATCGGATTGAGGCTGCCACACGGACGTTGCGAAGTGTGCTCGCTCAGGAGGCGGCCAGCCGCGACGAGACGCTACGGGTCGTCCGAGAGGTCGAAGCGGAGCTGGAGGCTCTGGGAGTGGTGCCCGAGCCCGTCCAGCGGATTATCCGAGCGGTCGAAGAGGAGGGCGGCGCGGCCAAAATTTCGGGTGCCGGTGCCCTCAGCGGATCGAAGGCGGGCCCCCTGCTCGTCTATCATCCCGATCCAACCTTCGATCCTGGGACCGAGTTCGATTCCCTGACGCAAATGAACGTGCGTTTGGGAGCCGAGGGCGCCCACGTTGATCAAGACGGCGTAGCCGATGCGTGAGAACGTTCCGTAGATGAGCGCCGCTTGTTCGGCCGGACGGGCTCGATTCTACGTACGCCGGGTGGGTGACGGGGCGAAAGGGCGCATGGAGGAGGGGGGACCTTTGGAGAGCGGGAGCGGGGGGCGGGGGCATGAGCGAGTTTGCGTCCAACATTCGCGATTCCCAAACGTGCTGTGCTCTTCACTCCCACGCCCTTTCTCCCATTCACTCATTCTCCCTTTCCCAAATGCCGAAGGCCACCGTCGAGGCGCCCTCCAACATCGCTCTCGTAAAGTACTGGGGCGCGAAGGATCTGGGTCGGGCCATTCCGTACGCGCCCTCCATCTCAATGACGTTGCGGGAGTGTCGGACCCGAACCACTGTAGAATTCCGCAAGGGCGATGATCGTCCCGATGAGGTCCTCGTCGAAACCGAAGGCGGTACCCTGGAGCCCGCCGAGGACGAGTTCCGCGATCCCATTGTGCAGCACCTGAATCGACTCCGGGAGTGGGCGGACTGCTCCGGGGCGTGCCGGGTCGCGACGCGAAACAGTTTTCCCAGCGCGGCGGGCATTGCCTCATCCGCGTCGGGATTTGCGGCTCTCACCCTGGCGGCGGCTCGCGCCTTCGGCCGGGACCCAGATGCTACAGAGAGCTCCGTCCTGGCCCGCCGCAGCGGCTCCGGCTCGGCGGCACGCTCGGTGTGGGGCGGATACGTGCTGTGGCCCCGAGGGGACGAGGCAGCGGCCGCTCAGCTGTTTCCTGCCGACCACTGGGACCTTCGGGACGTTATTGCCGTCGTCGACACGGAGGCGAAGACCGTTTCGTCGCGAGAGGGTCACCGACGAGCCCCGACGAGTCCCTTCTTCGAAACGCGCCTCGATCATCTGGGGGAGCGGCTCGAAACGGTCCGCTCGGCTCTCCAGGATCGCGACATGGCGCAGCTCGGGGACGCGGCGGAGCGGGACGGGATCGAGCTTCACCTGATTGCAATGTCGTCAGAACCTCCCATATATTACTGGAAACCGGCGACACTGACGGTTCTGGAGGCTGTGCGCGAGTGTCGAGCCTCCGGCATCCCGGCCTACGCGACGATGGACGCCGGCGCCAACGTTCACATTCTCTGTCCGTCCTCCGAGGAGTCCCAGGTCGCGAATCGTCTCGACGCACTTCAGGAGGTTCAGTACATCATTCGAGATGGGGTGGGCGGTGGACCCACGGCGGACGTGCCTCCTCTCTTTTGACAGTGTCACTAGATTTTCGCGCCTCCAACATGGACCCGGAGTGCCCCATGGCCTCAGTCATTTTCGTCAAACTGGGAGGCAGTCTTATCACCGACAAGACCCAGCCGTTCACGGCGCGGGACGACGTGATCGCACGCCTGTCGCGCGAGGTTGCAGAAAGCTGGGATGCTCACGAAGGTCGAATCGTGCTCGGGCACGGGAGTGGATCCTTCGGCCACGTTGCGGCCGAGCGGTCCGGATTGCTGGACAGCACTGCGAACGTGTCCGTGGGGGAGGGAGTGAGTCGGACACAACAGGCGGCACATGTGCTCCATCTCCGCGTGACCGACGCTCTTCGCGATGCGGGCGTTCCGGTCTTTTCCGTCGCGCCGTCGAGTGCGTTCGTCGCGTCGGGGGGAGAGCCTGCGGACGTGCAGGACGAGCCTGTGCGGCGGGCGCTGGACATCGGCGCCGTGCCGGTCACCTTCGGAGATGTCGTCATGGACCGGGACCGGGGCGCCACGATCTGCTCCACGGAAACGGTGTTTCGGGCGCTCATCGACGCGCTGGAGGCACAGGGCGTGACGACGCGCCGCGTGCTGTGGGTTGGAGACACCGAGGGCGTTTACGATGCTGAGGGAGAGACCATCGAGCGTCTCTCCCCCGACCGTGCCACTCAGCTTCTCGACGAGGTAGACGCTCCCTCGGGGACTGACGTAACCGGGGGGATGCGCCATCGGGTGCGCGCGGCCCGCGCGCTGGCCCGCCGGGGCATCCGATCGCTCATCACGAGCGGGCTTGAGGCGGACCGGCTTCGGCGGGCCCTGCGCGGCGAGATGGTCCCCGGCACCCAGGTGGTGCAGGAGAAGAATGCGACGACGTGAGAAGCTGTTTAATGGGTGGGTATGAACGTCGGCACAATCGTAGCGAGGACCGCGGCGCTAAAGAGACGCAGCCGAGTACACTTCGGAGTGATCGCAGACACGCTGCCAAGCAGGCTCTGAGCCTTGGCTGCAGTGACAGTCTTGTTCAGTCGATTTTCTTGTTCCACAGCGTCAGCATCGGGCGGCGCAGGGCGAGCACGCCTTCCAGCAGCGTCTGGTCGTAGTTGATGAAGCCGTGAGCCGTGTAGACGTCGGTGGGCGTGCAGTCGTAGAGCAGTTTTATCTCGCGGTCTCGCTGCCGGTGGTCGGTCGTCAGGAGGGCGCCCACGAGGCCCGTCGTGCCCCGACCCACGAACACGTCGAGCGGCTCCCTGTCGCTGCTTCGGGTGTCGTTGACGTAGCCGTAGTCGAGCGGGTAGATGATGGACGGATAGTCGGGATGCGCCGTCGCACGGGGCCGCTCGATTGTGATACCTCTCGTTTCGATGCACTGCACCCACGCGTTCCATCGAAGGTGTTCGCGGACCAGGGGGCGGAGGGCCTGGAGGTTGAGGGGAGGAGGGCGCGGTTCACGCTCGGACACGGGACGAAGGGAGTCGGAGGGGGAGCGCCGACGATCGTGGTCTCATCTCAGGAAGGAGGGGTATCGAGGAGGTCGAAAATCCGGTCGATGAACTCTTCCGCCTTCGGCAGCCACGCGCGAAGCTGGTTGGGGTCAGGGTCAAAATGATGCCTCGTAGTCACTGTCCAGCCGAGCTTCCATCAGCTTCCCGTAGAATGAGCTTAGGGCGCCCTCAAGGATGCCTGTGCGAACGAAGTGGTTGCTGAACTGGGTCTTGACACCTGAATGAGTCTGCGGTCTGTGCCCGTGCTGGACGAGAAGGGCTCGTACCGCGTAGAAACAGGCGTAGTATAGGCGGTTATATCCTGTTCGCCAGTGCTCACGATCAATGTTGTCACGGGCAGCGGCGAGGGCATTCCGCGCAAGCGTTCTTAATTGAGAGACTTCGGGCGAGTCGTTCCTCACAACGCGATAGCTTCGTCTCGGACGTTTTGGGCGAAGGAGGAAGAGCGGCGCGGTTCGCTGTGCCACTCCTCGCGGTTATAGATGCGAGAGCTGATTGCCTCTCCTTCCTTCAGTTCCAGATTGTGAAGATGTTCTCGCAACCGATTTCTGCGTTCGGAATCGACCGGACTATCTAGAAGGACCAGAATATCCCAGTCCGATTCCGGGCGTGCGTCGCCGCGGGCGTAGGAGCCGAACAGCCAGAGATCCGCGTCCGATTCGACCTCGTGGACGGCCTGCTTGATCTGGCGCAGAAAGTCGGCCCGCTCTTCTCCCGTCCGAATATTCTCCTGCCGGTTCACGTGCTGGGTCAGGATAGCACGGGCCTCCTCGGACAGAGAGCGGCCATGCGCTTCGGCCTGGGCTTCCAGGGCCGCCAGCGTGTCGTCGTCAAGCTCGGGCACGCGGAGGTCCGGCATGGGAATCCCTCAGCGTCAAGACGTGAAACGGACGAACGGCTCTCAAACGGAAGGACGCGTACAAACGGGTGCGTTCGGAAAACGCTCCGAAGAGACGGAGCGATTCTCTGAAGGAACAACGCTTAGTCCACGTCACGATGCCAGACGCTTCCGTCGAGCAACGTGGGCAGGGGGTTCCACGTCCGGCGGCAGGTCGAGGCGGAGGGAGAGTTCCTCCAACTGCTTCGGGTCCACCCAGTCGGGCGACTTCACCATCGGTTCCTTGCCGCTTTGCGTTTTGGGAAAGGCAATCACGTCGCGCAGGGAATCGGCCCCGGCCAGGAGCATGACGAGGCGGTCGAGTCCCAGAGCGATGCCCCCGTGCGGCGGCGCGCCGTAGCGGAGGGCATCGAGCAGAAACCCGAACCGGTCCTGCGCTTCCTCCTCGTCGATTCCGAGCACGTCGAAGACCTTCATCTGCGTCTCGCGGTTGTGGATGCGGATGGAGCCGCCGCCGATCTCGTTGCCGTTGAGGACGAGGTCGTAGGCCCGTGCCTGCACCTCAGTCGGGTCCTCGTCGAGCCTGTCGACATCATCGGGATGTGGGGCGGTGAAGGGGTGGTGCATGGAGACCGGGCGCCCCGCCTCGTCGTCGTACTCCATGAGGGGGAAGTCGGTGACCCAGAGGAACGCGTCCGGTCCCTCGTCGGCGGGGGGGCGCAGGCCGAGTTCCTCGCCCATGTGGAGGCGAAGATCGCCGGCCTGCTCGTAGACGGCGGGCGGATCGCCGGCCAGGGTAAGAATCAGATCGCCCGCCTCGGCGCCCACCTGCTCGGCGGCAGCCTGACCATACTCATGGGGGAGGGCGTTAGTGCTCAGGTTCTGCTCAATTCCGGAGCCGTCGGACGGCAACTGGAAGTAGATGAGCCCGGCCGCGCCGATCTCGTCGGTCACGTAGTCCTCGAGGCGATCCATTGCCGCGCGGCCGCGGTCCCCCTCGCCCGGCACCCGAAGGGCCACGATGCGACCCCCATCATCCACGATCGACTCGAAGACGCGGAATCCGCTGCCCACGAAGCACTCGCTCACGTCGTGCAGCTTCAGGTCGAAGCGCAGGTCCGGCTTATCGGTGCCGTAGGTGCGGAGGGCCTCGTCGTATGTCATGCGGGGGAAGGGCGTCTCCAGGGTCGTATCCTCCAGGTCGTCCCAAAGGGCCGCCATGAGTCCTTCGGTGAGCTCGTAGACCTGCTCCTCGGTGGCGAACGTCATCTCCACGTCGATCTGCGTGAACTCGGGCTGGCGGTCGGCGCGCAGGTCCTCGTCGCGGAAGCACTTG
>CAZBIB010000111.1:0-10354 GCA_964491575.1 uncultured Salinivenus sp.
GCATGCCGATCTTTTCCAGCTGCGTCGGCGCGCCGAAGTCGTGCGTCATCACGTAGAGCGTCAGGTCCGTGAGGTCCACGATCTCCGTGTCGCTTTGCCCGATGCCCGCCGTCTCGACGAGAATGAGGTCGTAGCCTGCGGCCTGACACACCTCGATTGCCTCCTTCAGCGCCTCGGTGGTGGTCCGGTTGGCCTCCCGTGTGGCGAAGGAGCGCATGTAGACGCGATCCGTGTTTGCTCCGTAGATCGCGTTCATGCGGATGCGGTCGCCCAGCAGCGCTCCCCCAGTGCGCCGCCGCGTGGGATCGACCGAGAGGACGGCCAGTTCCAGGTCGTCAAAATCGTTCAGGAAGCGCCGTACAATCTCGTCGGTCATCGTCGACTTCCCCGCCCCACCCGTTCCCGTAATGCCAAGTGTCGGCGCATGAGAACCATCGACCCTTAACTCTTCATCGCTCAACGACTCAGGATGTCCATCTCCCCCCGGCTCCCCATCCGTTGCAGCAGGTTCGGGATCCTCCGTTTCACCAGCCGCCCCAACGACGACCGCCGCCCGCTCCGGCTCCGGCGCCTCTACACGGGTTAATTGACGCGCGACACGACGTGGATCCCGGAGCGGCCGATCATCCGCCATTCGAAACTCGAAATTCGACACTGGAACGTCGCACTCCTCTACCATGTCGTTAATCATTCCCTGCAGCCCCATCTCCATCCCCTCGTCCGGCGAGTAGATGTGGGCGATGCCGTAGTCCTCCAGCTCCTTCTTCTCCTCCGGCACAATGACGCCCCCGCCCCCGCCGTAGACGCGAATGTGGCCCGCCCCCCGCTCCTCCAGGAGGTCGTGCATGTATTTGAAGTACTCCATGTGCCCGCCCTGGTAGCTGGACACCGCGATGCCCTGCGCGTCCTCCTCAATGGCCGTGTCCACGATCTCCTTCACCGACCGGTTGTGACCGAGATGAATCACCTCCGCCCCTGTCTGTTGCAGGATGCGGCGCATGATGTTGATGGCCGCGTCGTGCCCGTCGAACAGGCTCGTGGCCGTGACGAAACGAACCGGATGGGTGGGCTGATAGTGATCAACGTTCATGACGAATGAGCGGGATACGGAAAAGGAAAATCGAGAAGAGCGCCGCCCCGTCTTCAGAAAAAAGCGCTTTCACCAGTGGTACGAGCCGGGCCGGGACACGTTGCACGAACCACCGTCAGGGCGAGCGAACGCCAAAACATTTTTGCAGGAATCGTCCGGAACGGAAAAATGATATTCTCACGTGCCGGGTAGGATCACGTCGAGCGGCTCGTCCTCGTCGGTGCGGTACACACGGAAATCGTCGTCGGTCGTGATAATCTGGGAATCCGGATGATCCTCCGCCATACCCACGAGACAGGCGTCGGCAAAGGACATGGGTTGATCGGCGTAGGTCCGCATGAGGTCGTGAACGCGGCCCTGATTCTGGGGATAGGGGAACGAAACCATAACGGCCCCCCGGTCCAAAAACTCCAGGAACCGAAGGGTCCCACGGTTTACGTCCTCTAGCAGGTGAAAGGCCTCCGAAAGCACAGCCTCGCAGGTATGCAACGGGGCCTCAAGTCGAGCCATTTTCTCTCGGGACCAGGCGTGATGCGCGTCGCGCCGATTAAAGTACGCCACAAGCGGACCTGCATCGACGAGCGTATCAGTCTCCATAATCCTCCATGTGTTTCGGATTTGTGGAGAGGTCTTCAGGACCCTTCACCGAGCCGCACAGGTCCTCGGTAAGTTCCAGCACCGATCCCGGCTGCGGCTCCCCGGCCCCGTCTTCTGCCAATTCGCGCTCGACGGCCTCTAGAACGGCCGCCTTCTGCGTGGTACCTCTCTGCTCCGCGAGTCGCTTGATTTTTGCCTTTTGGCTAGGGGTGACGCGCATCCCGAACCATTCGGTGGCTTTTTCGGCCATGATGGATCACAGAAGTGATTTAAGGTGCCGCGTGGAAAAGAATACGCCCCTCAGCGCTCTACTGTTGCAACGTCTCGGGCCGCGTTGCAACGACCGCGCTCCTACCCCGCCACGAAGAGGAACGCCAGCACTCCCCCCAACAGGCCGTATCCAAGCGCGGGGATGAGCGTCCGCTTCAGGACAGCCCCCTCCTCCCCCGTCAGTCCCACCGTGGCCCCGGCGGCAATGATGTTGTGCGGGCAGATGATGTTGCCCACCGCCGCCCCGAACCCTTGTGCGCCAATCATGGGAAGCACGGGCACGTCGAGCCGGAGCGCCGCCGCCTGTTGGAAGTCCGTAAAGAGAATGTTCGAGGCCGTTGCCGAGCCGGTGACAAAGGTGCCGAGCATGCCCACGAAGGGTGAAAACACCGGCCAAGTGTCGCCCGCGGCGTGGGACGCGACCTCGGCGAGCACGTCGATCATGCCGGCGTAAACCATAATCCGTGAGAGGGCCAGCATGGCCACGAGCGCAAGGGCCACCGGGCCGAGCCGACATCCCGCCGCAAGCATCGCGCCCCGAACGTCCGTCGCCGATGCGCCCTGCCACTGGGCTCCGGCAAGGAACCCGACGGCAAGCATGGTGCCGGGATGATACAGATACGCGATCTGTCCACTGAACGTCCCGGCGTAGTCCCACTGCAAAGCAATGTCCTGAAGGAACTGCTTGATCTCGGGCGGAAGACGCGTGAGCACGACGACCGCGACGAGCACGAGGTACGGAGCCGCCGCTCGCACGAGCGAGGAGGAGGACTGAAGTGCCGGATCACTGACCGGCAGAGAGGCGCCCGTGTGGCGCCGAACCCAGAGCAGCAGCCCTACAAACGCCACTCCACCGACGAGGGCGCCCCCCAGCGTCGGAAGCTCCGGTCCCACGTAGCGGGCAATCAGAAAGAACGGAATCAGAAAGAGAGCAGCGGCCCCCACCGTCCACACCCAGATTCCCCCACCGGCCCGGCGATCGGACGGCATGGTGCGGGTCACGATTCCCATCGCTGCCAGGGGGAGCATCCATCCCAGAAGAACGTGGTACCGGCCCGTCACGGCGGCGATCTCCAGCCCGGAAAACCCCGTGACCGCGATCTGCGGAAGAATCGGAGTTCCAACAGCCCCGAACGACACCCCGACCGCGTGCCCAATGAGCGCTATCGAGACGGCTTCGACCCGCCCGAAGCCCGCCGTCACGAGAAACGGCGCCGCGAGGGCCACCGACGTGCCAAACCCGGCCGCCCCCTCGATGAAGAGCGCAAAGAACCACGCCACGAGGAGCGCCACGATGCGCGGATCGTCCGACAGTCGGCCCATGGCCATCCGCAGCACGTCGACGGCTCCGGTGCGCAGCTGCAGCTCGTGGATGCAAAGGGCCGGGAAGATGATCCAGAGGATGGTGAGCGCGATGAAGACGGCTTCCGCAAGGGCCCCGCCGACCGCCTGCGCCACCCCCAGCTCGGGCAAGACCTGCGTCCCGTAGCCAAATGCGCCCCAGGCCAGCCCCAGCGTGACCACGAGGCCCGCGATGCCTGCCCGCCCGGCCGACCACTGCGCCCCCAGCATCAGCACCAGAATGAGCAGAATCGGCGTCGCCGCCAGGAGGGCTTGAAGCGTCAACGGCATGCGTGTCCCCTTTCATTTGCTGTCTACCTCACACGGCGATCCCCAACTACGCCACCTTCTCTGCCGTCACCTCGTGCAGCGTCCCCTCCCCGGTCTCGAACGCCGTGATGTTTTCGAGGGTGGTCGCGGCGATATTTTCCAGCGCCTCTTCGGTAAAGAACCCCTGGTGCCCCGTGATCAGCACATTCGGAAAGGTGAGGAGCCGCGCAAACACGTCGTCCTGAATGACGCGGCCGGAAAGGTTTTCGAAAAAGAGATTCTCCTCTTCCTCGTACACGTCGAGCCCGAGGTGACCGATCGCTCCGCTCTTGAGTCCCTCAATGACCGCGCGGGTGTCAATGAGGCCGCCGCGGCTCGTGTTGATGAGCATAACGCCCTCCTTCATCTCCGCGATCGCCTCCCCATCAATGAGGTGGTGGGTTTCCGGCGTGAGCGGACAGTGCAGCGAGACAATGTCCGATTCCTGGAAGAGGGTGGGTCGCGACACGTACTCGACGTAGGCCTTCACCTCCGCATCGGGATACGGGTCGAAGGCAAACACTCGGCATCCGATGCTGTCCATGATGCGGGCAAAAATGCCCCCAATCTTTCCCGTGCCGACGACGCCCACAGTCTTGTCGTGCAGGTCGAAGCCCATGAGCCCGTCGAGCGAGAAGTTGCCCTCTCGCACCCGGTTGTAAGCCCGGTTCGTTTTGCGATTGAGCGTAAGGATGAGCGCGAGGGCGTGCTCGGCCACGGCGTTCGGCGAGTAAGCCGGCACGCGGGCCACGGTGAGCCCCAGCTCGTCGGCCGCCTGGAGATCGACGTGGTTGAACCCGGCCGACCGAAGAGCAACCAGGCGGATGCCCTGGGACGCAAGTGCATCGAGGACATCGTCGTTGAGCCGGTCGTTTACGAACGCGCATACGGCGTCGTGCCCATCGGCCAAGCTCACCGTATCGGGGGTAAGGCGTGGCTCGAAAAACGTGAGGTTGTGACGGCCCGCATTGGCCGCGTCCAAAAACGAGCGATCGTACGGCTTGGTGCTAAAGACGGCAACGTCCATCGGTGAGTGGATGCGTTCTGAGATTGACACTGAAATTGAGGTGCTCGTGCCGAATGGAGCCCCCAATCGCCATCGCGGCGAAGGAGAGCACGAGGGCTTTGATCAGGTACTGCCTTCCTACTCTGTGACCCGATCGAGCACTGTCCTCGCGGCATGACCCCGACCGTCCTGTGCATTCCCGAAAATTTCAAGGCCTCGGGAAGCCGACTCCCGTCAGCCCACGTCCGGAAAGGATTGGGCCGACACCACCGGGCCCGGTGCACGACGCAGCACCCCCTCGGCGACGCTTCCGAGCATCTGCCGCGTCAGCCCCGAGAGCCCCTGGGTCGCCATGACGATGAGATCCTCGGGGGCAGACGCGATGCGCAGGATGGTCGGCACTGGATCTCCGGACTCCACGACATAGGAGAGATCCTGCGTCTCTGTAGGGACCGAGCGTCCCCACTCCTCAAGTTCTGATTTAACCTTGGCCTCGATTTCCTTTAGGGAAAGCTCGGAGAATTCGACCTCGTAGACGGTGGGAATTTTCGGCAGTTGAATGACGTGGGCGAGCGTCATCGGAACGTCGTACACCGAGGCCAGCCGGGCAGCATATTGGAGCGCGTTTCGCGACGGATCGGAGAAGTCGACCGGCACCACGATCCGTTGCACGGCGGCGGAGGCCGGGGGCTGGACCTCCTCCTCGGCGGCCTGCGCCGTAAAGACCGGACAGGGAGCCGTCCGCAACACCTCCTCCGCCACGCTGCCAAAGAGGGCGCGCTGCAGACCGCGGCGGCCTTGAGTCCCCATTAGCACAAGGTCCGCGCCGTGCGCGTCGGCGTACTCTACCAGGGCCGGAGCAGCCGCGGCGCTCCGTTCCACCACACAAGAAACCTGCTCATCGTCCGGGCCGAGGGCATACGGGGCCATTGCCTCCCGACACTGTTCCACGTGCTGCGCTCGGCGCTCTTCCTTTCCAGCTTCGGGCGAGGGCTCGCCTCCCACAAAGGGCCCCATCGCAACCTCTCGGATGTGCAGAACGTGTAGCGTGGCCCCGGTCCGCCCTACCAGGTCCACGCCGTACGCGAGGGCCCGCTCCGCGGAGGCAGAAAAATCGCAGGCAAACAAGATGTTGTCGATCATTGGCGATGTGATGTAAAGAAAGAAATTGGGGGTCCGTGAATTGATTGCGGTCATACAATTTGACTGCCCTCGGGGGAGGTTCCACGAACACTGATCGGCCTCCGGAAAACCGATCCCCGAAGTCGTCCAGGGAACTCCCCCGATGGATTCGATTTTCTTTGATCCGGGATCGGAGTCGGTCCCGAATTGGCACCTCCTTTCGCTCGTCCCCCCCTCAATCCCCTTTGTCCTGTGGCCAAGCTCGTCGTTCCTGGAGGCAATGGCTTCATTGGTTCCGAAATCTGTCGCATCGCCGTACAGAACGGCCACGAGGTGGCCGCCTTCGGCCGCACGGGCCGCCCCGCCCTCACGCCTGCCCGGCACCCGTGGACCCAGGAGGTGGAATGGCGAGCTGCCGACGTGTTTGAACCCGACACGTGGCGCGACCTGCTGGCGGACGCCGACGCCGTCGTGCACTGCATCGCGACGATCCGCGAGGCCCCCAGCCGCAACGTGACCTTCGATCGAGTCAACGCGGAGGCGGCCCTGCTCGCTGCCGACGAAGCAGTGGAAGCCGGCACCGAGGCGTTCGTCCTCCTTTCGGTGCGCGACAAACCCCCGCTCATCCCCTACAAGTTCCTCTCGGCGAAACGCCGGGCGGAACGGGCACTCCATGAGCAGTACCCGGATCTGCGCACCGTGTCGCTCCGACCAAACCTCGTCTACGGCGCCCGCCAGCCGGGCACATCCTCCCTCGCAGCCGTCCTCAATCAGCTACAAGACGCTCATCTCCATTCCTACGCCTCGACCGAGGGCCGCCCGCTCCCCGTCGAACTCGTGGCTGCCACCGCGGTACAGACAGCCATCACGCCCTCCATTGAAGGTACCCTCTCAGTGTCACAGATCGAAGACCTCGGTCGGACGAGCGGGCTCGTCGATCCAACCGAGGTGTCTGGAGCTTCGCTCGCTCCGCTCCTGATTGGGGCGGGTGCCACGCTGGCCAGCGCGTGGCTGCTAAAGAAGATGCTCGGACGGTGAGTCCGTCTGCAATTCTTTCGCGTCCGTCTTGTCCTCGTCGCTGTTCCTCTCCCCGAGAGATCCTCTCCGCCTGGGGTGGAGCCCGATCCCGCTCCCACGGCTGTCGTCTTCTGTTCACTGCATCGCATCGATTCCTGTGACCCGTTCTGATACCCTCGTGTCGGGCGGCCTCGCTGGGGTGGGAATTGTATCCATCCTGCTGGGCCTTGGCAGCATCGTCTACGCCAGCACGGTCATCTATCCGCGGATAAAAGATCTTTCCCGCCAGAGCGTCCAGAGCGTGAAGCTGGCCGAGCAAAGCCTGAACGTGCTCGCTGCTCATTCGGAAGTGCTTGGGCAGCTGAACCCGGCTCGGTCCAGTGCGCTTGCTACGCTTCAGGCCCTGCCCCCTGCCCTGGAGCGGAGCGCCCTGTTGAGCCAGCACGCAGCGGACGCTCTCGATCGCAGTGCCACGACCCTGCACGAAGTCGAGGACGACCTGGGCATCCTTCTCCCAAACAATGCCTTGCAGCGGAACGCGGAAGCTCTCACAAGATCCGCCCAGAGCCTTCGGGGCCTCTCGCCGGTCCTTCATCAGCTGCACGAAGAAACCGACACCGCAGCCGCCGATCTCACCCGCACCTCGAAACAGGCTGCACGCCTCCAGGACCATCTCCAGCGCACCGGCGTGACGCTCGACACCATGCAGGCCCAGTTGCAGCAGACCCGCACAGCCCTCCAAACAGCCGGCTTTCCTTCTGAAATTAGCCGCCTTGTGGGACTGGTGGGCGGCCTCTTTCTCCTGAACGGGATCCTCCTCCTGGGAATGGCCGGGCTTTGGCGGCGGATGATACGCATGGCCCCAGATCGGACATCGGAGCATCCCCCAAGGGCGTCCTGACGAAAGCTCCTCATGTGCAGAGAAAGAAAAGCCGATGTGACGTATCGGAGACAGGAGGAGCGTGAAGTCCCTGAGCCGGCGCTGTGGGGTGGCACTCTGTCCACAAGGACCAGAGCTGCGTCTACGGGCGGTAGATGAGCCAGGACAAAGCGATATCGCCCGGTACGTGCGAGTCATGGGGTCAGTTCGGGGGGCCCAGCGCCCGACTGACGTGCTTTTCGAGGGAGCTTTTGATCCTGTCAATCACGTGCTGGCCGTCCTCCGTAGACACTGAGATCGCATGCACGTAGATGGCGGACCGATCCGGGGCCACGTCCATGCTGAGTGTTCCAGGGGTGAGCGAAATCATGTTGGCCAGCACCGTGATCTCCCGGTCGGTTTGCACATTGAGGGGATACTCGATGATGGCGGGCCGGATGCTCAGCGACGGCTGCAGGACGTATCCCGCCACCTGGAGGGCAGAAAGCACCACCTCCCGCAAAAAGACCAGGAGCAACACGAGGCTGCGCCACACCCGACGAAGGGGCCGACCGCCATCGAAGAGTCCCCGTTCCTCCGGGTTAAACAAGGGATGAGACACGTACAGAATGGCCCCGGAAAAGAAGACCCCAAGGAGCAAGTTCCCTACGCTGAACGATCCCTGAAGGGCCGCCCAGACGAGCGTCAATAACACAATTCGGATGAGCGTCGCAACCATTGTCACCTCCGAAAGCCAGTCGAGGAAATCCAGGATTGAATCGAACGTAGACCCGTCCTGCAGGGACGGCTATCCTCCCAGCACCGCCTGGATGTACGGTCCGGTGTCGGTCAGATGCACAGCGGCCTCGTGCGCAAATGCGAAGAGCGGTTCCGCATAGCAGCCGAGAGCAAACAGCGCGAGCGCCAGCACGGCCACGGGCCCCTGCAACAACGTCCGCACGCCCCAGGAATCGCCCGCGCCGAAGTGTTCCTGGTCTTCAAGCTCCGGGGACTGCCAGAACGCGCGTCCCCACACCTGCGCTACCACCAGCAGGGTGAGCAGCCCCACGAGGAGCGCCACCGCCACGATGATCCATCGCTCCTGCTCCAGCCCCGCCTGAATGAGTGTCAGCTTTCCCCAAAAGCCCGGGAACGGCGGAAAGCCGGCCAGCGAGAAGGCCGGAACGATGAAGGCCGTCGCGAGCAATGGACGATACTTGTAGAGGTCGCCCATCTGGCCCACGTTCGAGGTGCCGGTCTCCCGCTCCATGAGTCCTCCGATCAAGAAGAGCGAGGTCTTCACGGGCACGTCCTGAAACACGTAGAAGACGGCCCCGGCCAGGCCGAGCGTCGTGAAGAAGCCGAGGCCCATCATGACGTAGCCCATCGCACTGATCACGAGAAAGGCCAGAAGGCGAAGCACGTGCCGCTGCACGAGGGCCCCGAACACGCCGAGGAGCATCGTGGCCCCGGCAATGATGAGCAGGACCGCCTGCGTGTAGCCGGAGGGATCCGGGAAGAGCAGGGTGAAGACACGCAGGATTGAGTAGATGCCTACTTTGGTAAGCAGCCCCGCAAAGACCGCCGCGATGGGAGCGGGCGGCGTGTGGTACGAGGCTGGCAGCCAGTAATACAGTGGAAACAAAGCCGCCTTGATGCCAAAGCCGATGAGAAACAGCATCGCCACCACCGGTTCGAGCCCCACCTCCCGCACCGGCTCCATGCTCCCCGCCAGATCTGCCATGTTGAGCGTCCCGGTGAGCCCGTAGAGGAGTCCCACCGCCGTTAGGAAAGACGCTGAGGCGACCAGGTTAATGCCCACGTACTTCAGCGCCCCATCCAGCTGCTCCTCCTCGTTGCCCAGCACCAGGAGGGCGAAGGACGCAATGAGGAGTACCTCGTACCAGACGTACAGGTTGAACAGGTCGCCCGTAATGAACGCTCCGTTAATGCCCATCAGCAGCAAGTGAAAGAGCGGGTGGAAGCCGTACTGCTCCCGCATCTCGTCGATGCCGGCCAGGGCGTAGACGGTCACGGCGAGAGCCACAAACCCGCTGATCGCCACGAGGCCGGCACTCAGCGGATCGGCCACCAGCGTGATGCCGTACGGCGCGGGCCAGTCGCCCATTTGGACCGCCTGGATGCCGCGGGCTTGCACTGCATAGAGGATTGCCGCCCCCGCCCCAAAGAGGACGGTCGCCCCCAGCACGCTAATCGCCCGCTGGAGCCCGCGGTACGGGCGGACCAGCAAGGCAAGCATGCCCGTGATGGCGGGCACAATGACGGGAAGGACGAGCAGCGTATTCATACGGCGCGAAAGAGATACAGTGGCGGGAACAGGAGACCGACCGGGCGACCTCGGCTAGGCGGGGAGGCGCTTCGCCGCCTCGTCCACTTCCAGCGGCTCGGTGGGCTCGGATACCCGGATGTCGTCCGACTCGATGCTGCGACTCACGGCGAAGTGGCGGTACACAAGGACGAGGGTGAACGCCAGGAGTCCAAAGCTAATCACGATGGCCGTGAGGATGAGCGCCTGCGGGAGCGGGTTGGCAAACGGTTCGGGCGGCACCTTCGCCCCCTCCGGAATGACGGGCGGTCGTGCCCGCGTGAGTCGACCCATCGTGAAGATCACAAGGTTGACCGCGTTGGACATCAGAATGAGCCCGATGAGGAAGCGCAGCAGACTGCGTCGCATCAGCAGGTAAAAGCTTGACGCCAGCATGGCGCCGCACACAATGGCGAT
>CAZBIB010000112.1:0-10263 GCA_964491575.1 uncultured Salinivenus sp.
GTGATGTGAATACCAAAAAAGAAAAATGCCTCTCCCAAATGATCCGAATTGTTGAATAGAGTATCAAAGAGGATTAAAATTGATCATGCGCGAGCCGTTTGCTCCGCAGGCGTTGCTTCTTTTCCTTCCGCAATCGCGTCCACGTCCACGGGCGGCAGGTCGTGGTACCAGTCGTGGTGGAGCGACCAAGCGTGGCACTCGTGGCACTGTGTCTCGCGCCACACCTTGCCGCACTCCGGGCACTGTCCCTGCGTGTCGAACGTGTGCCAGGAATGGCCGCACTCACAGGTCCACTTAGCGCTCGACGGAGGCTCCCATTCGCATTCGGGGCAGTAAATCTCCATGGCTCGTCAGGGGCGTGAGAAAAGGAGTTGAGGAGAAGAGGTCCGGTTGACAAGACCGCTGCCGGTGAATACCCTACTGCCAATTCGGGAGGCGTGAAACGGGAGGCGTGAGGACCGGCGTCCGCCGCCGGGAACGCAGAATTCACGCATCACTCCTCACGCATCACAAGCTGCACACCTTTTCTATCGATGTCTTTCCCCTTCGATTCATCCGACCTCCATCATGCCGACGTTCGATCCCGACAACTTCACCACTCGTCTCCTTGCCGAATCGCTGTTCTACGACCTGGAGTACGGTCTCGTGGGAAGCGTGAGCCTCATCGATCCCGAGGCGGAGCGAGAGCTGTACCTTGCCTCCTTCATGCCGGACGACGGGACGTATCTGGTGGAGGAGGCCACGGCGTGGGAGGACGCGCCGGAATTGGAAGACGATACGGACGTGGCCTACGCCCTGGCCGTCGACAGCGACGTGCACGGACGTTACGAGGTGCCCGAGGCGGCGGCGCAGACGCTTCTGGACTTGGCCCGCGAGCACGATCTCCTGCCGAGCGTCACCGTCCTATTCGAGGACGAAGAACTGTGATTAGGGGTGGAAGGATGGACGGATGGATGTGTGGAAGGGAACAGGCTCTGCGAGCCGGAACGTCCACCCATCCATACGTCCGTGCTTACCCGCCCGTGAGGGCAGCCCATGCGAACAAGGCCCAGCCCACGATGAACGCGACGCCCCCGAGCGGTGTGATGGCGCCGAGCCAGCCCGTGTCGGTGAGGACGAGCAGGTACAGCGTCCCCGAAAAGATGACGATGCCGGCCACAAAGCAGTAGCCAGCCCAGTGGAGAAGCGGCCCCCATCCCTGTGCAATGCCCCATCCCACCACGAGCAGCGCCAGGGCGTGATAGATCTGGTACTGCACGCCCGTCCGGAACGTCTCCAAGCGATCGGGCGAGACTCGGCCTTCGAGGCCGTGCGCGCCGAACGCGCCGAGGGCCACGCCCAGGCCAGCAGCGAGGGCCCCGAGTCCGACAAACAAGCGTGTCATTGTCGAGCGGTGGGACACGAGTGGAGACGAGTTACGCGGCGTCCGGCGATGTCCGGAGGAGGTCCTGGAGCAGATTGAGGTCCGAGGCGTCGCCATCTTCGGGCACAATCTCGGAGTCGGCTTCGCCCCAGAGGCGGTCGATGCGGTAGTGCTCGCGCTTTTCAGGCAGGAAGATGTGCACGACCACGTCGACGTAGTCGAGAACCACCCACTGAAGGTGGTCCATGCCCTCCCGCTTCCAGGGGGTTTCCCCACATGCCTCCTCAATCTGATCTGCGATGCCGTTGGCAATGGCCTTGATTTGAAGGTCCGACTCGCCGGTGCCGATGACAAAGAAGTCGGCCATGCTGCTCACCTCCCGGAGATCGATCACGGTAATGTCCGTAGCCCGTTTGTCGGCCATGGCGTCCACGGCGCGGGCCGCAAGTGTGGGACTGGGGTTCTCGGGAGTTCGGTGAACGGAAGGATCTGCGGAGGAGGTTTCGTTGGGGGAAGCCATATGGTCAGGACATTGGTGTGGGGAGTGATGAAGGAAGAAAGAAAGCCAGAATCAGGAGACTATGGGACCTCCTGAAACGGGCGAAGCTGCTCGTAGTCGTGTCCGATGATAACGGAGGCATCGAGGTAGTACTGGGGTTTGATGTTCTTTTGCACCCGCTCGGGCGGAATGCCGAGGGCTTCGGCCACGGTGCGCGCCGCCTCCGGATTGCCAATGCGGTCGATGACCACCGAGTGCTCCTGGTCGAAGGACGAGTAGTTGCCCACGTCCACCACGTCGAAGCCCCGGTCCCGCAGGTACTGCGTCGTGCGTTCCGCCAAGTGGTCCACCCCCGCGCCGTTTCGCACCTCCACCTGAATGATCTCGCCGACGAGGTTGGACGTGTCGGACGCGGGGCGCTTCGGGCTCGGGCCCGTAAAGACAGTACGCGTGGCGAGCGCGTACAGCAGCACGAGCACGCTCAGTCCACCGAGCGCGAGTGCGAAGTTTAGCAGTCCATTGGTAAACCGGGAGGACCACGAAGCCATAGGCGCCGGAGGAAACAGCCGATTGGGCGAATCCGAGCCGCGGTATACACTCGGCGGCGCTGGACAACCGCCAATCGGCGCCAGGACGAGACGTGCCGCTTCTTAGTTCGGGAGCGCAGGAGCCGTAGGCGTGAAGGCCCGTCGGCGATGCATGCCGTACGGACTCGCGTAGCGCCCGTAGGGACTCTGCTGCACCTGAAAGTGGAACTCCATGTTCTCGGACGGCTCGTAGGACACCTGGGCGTTGCGCAGGAACACTTTCGTCTCCTGCTGGCCGAAGGGGCCGTTGTTCATGAGCGGATGCGCTACGCTCACATCCACGCGGGCGGACCACGCGGGGTTGAACTGCCACATCATCGAGTTGGTGTACATCCCCATCGAGGCCGCGTTGCCGCCGAACGAGGAGAGCGACATCTGATAGCTGTGCCCCATGCGGAAGTCCTCGGCCCCGAAGAGGTTGCCGAGGGCATTGGTGGCCGCGGCGCTGGCGTCGTACAGCTGGGTTACCACCGAGGAGTTCTGCTCGGCCGTTTCACGAAGCTGAGCGTGGGCCGGGGCCGTGGCGCTCAGCAGAAACACGAGACACAGGAGCGGCAGAATCGTGCGCATGAGAACTTCGTTCGTCGGTAAAGAAAAGGACGGGGATGGGAATGCTGCCGGAAAGCACATATCTCATATTCCGGAGCGGTCGGTTTGTTCGCACTTCATCCCTGCGCCGGATCTAAGCGCTGGGCGGCTCGTGCGAAGAGCCGACTGCTCGCCACCGGGGACCGTCTGTTCCTGTGATCGGAGTCCCTTCGCCATGCTCGTACTCGGCATCGAAACCTCGTGCGACGATACGGCCGCGGCCGTGTGGGACGACGCTGCGGTGCGGTCAAACGTCGTCTCCTCGCAGGCCGAACTACACGAGGAGTACGGCGGCGTGGTGCCGGAAATCGCCTCACGCGACCATCAGCGACTCATCGTGCCGGTCGTGCAGCGGGCACTCGATAACGCGTCGGTGGATGCCCCCGCGCTCGATGCCGTAGCCGTCACCTACGGGCCCGGTCTCCCCGGCTCGCTGCTAGTGGGACTCAGCTTCGCCAAGGCATTTGCCCGCGGCCTCGACGTGCCGCTCGTGGGCGTGAACCACCTGGAGGGGCATGTCTATTCGGGCGACTTGGAGCCGCCCGCGCCTGCCCGTCCTTTTCTGTGCCTCGTCGTGTCGGGGGGACACACCGAGCTCGTGTACGTCGACGAGGACTTCCAGCACGACGTGCTCGGGCGCACCCGCGACGACGCGGCCGGCGAGGCTTTCGACAAGGTGGCCCAGCTGTTCGGTCTCGGCTATCCCGGCGGCCCCGCCATCGACCGGCACGCCGAGGAGGGAGATCCCGCCTTCCACGACTTTCCGCGCACTCAACTCGAGGAGTTTGACTTCTCCTTCAGTGGGCTCAAGACCTCGGTCCTCTACTTCCTGCGCGACCGGTCGGACGCCGAGCGGGAGCGGCTCCTCAACGAGCATCTCAACGACCTCTGCGCGTCGGTGCAGGCCGCAGTGGTCGACGTGCTCGTGGATGCCGTGCGGCGCGCGTTGGAGGAAACGGGCGCTGAGCATGTGGCCGTTGTGGGAGGCGTGGCGGCCAACTCGTCGCTGCGGCGACGGGTGGGGGCCTTTGGGCGCGACGAAGGCGTCGAGGTGTCCGTCCCCGATTTGGCGTACTGCATGGACAACGCTGCCATGATCGCGCAGGCCGGGGCGCAGCGCCTCATGGCTGGGCACGCGAGTTCTCCAACGCTGGACGTAGATTCGAATCTTCAGTTGTAACCGCGGCGTCTTCGCACATCCGAAAGCCTGGCTCGAAACCACGATGCGCCTGGGCTGATATCTACGACGGGCCGTTCCGACTCGGCTTCCCCGTACACCTGCTCGCTTTTCCGCTGGACCGCTTCACCGATGCGCTCCTCGTCTCTTCTCGGGGCTGTCGCCGCCGTTCTCTTCCTGGGAGGCCTCGTTGCGGGCGTGGGGGGAGCGATTGTCTTCGGGCCCAACACGACGGCGTACGATGCTCCACGCAGCGT
This sequence comes from uncultured Salinivenus sp., assembly GCA_964491575.1. GTDB lineage: Bacteria > Bacteroidota > Rhodothermia > Rhodothermales > Salinibacteraceae > Salinibacter. The sequence goes on from CAZBIB010000112.1 coordinate 4,472, forward strand.
TCTCCTTCCACAGGACCCGACCCTGGATGCGGCGATCGACTCGCTCGATCAGGCGGGCATTCTGGCCTCTCCCGCCACGTTCCGCCTCGTGGCGGAGGCGAGCGGCTGGGGGGAGCAACTCAAATCGGGCCACTACCGCATCCCGTCCTTCAGCTCCAACTATCGCATCCTTGATAAGCTGCGGCGGGGCCTGCAGGATCCGGTGCGGATGATGATCCCCGCCGGGCGGCGGGTCGATAAACTGGCCGAGACGATGGGTCGGATCCTTGAACAGGACGCCAAGGCGTTCCGCGCGGCCCTCCGCGACACGAGCCTCGCTCGCGAGCTGGGCACCGTCCCGTCCCGGCTCTTCGGATACATGCTCCCTGAGACGTACGAGTTCTACTGGCAGGTGTCGCCCGAGACGGTCGTTCGCCGCATTAAGAAGGCCTTCGATCGCTTCTACGAGCGCGAGCTGGCCGCGGAGGCCGACAGCCTCGGCTTTACGAAGCGGGAGGTGGTGACGCTCGCCTCCATCGTGGAGGAAGAGGCGATCTTTGACAAGGAAAAAGCGAGGATCGCGGGCGTCTACCTGAATCGGATAGAGCGCGGGTGGCCCCTCCAGGCCGATCCCACTGTGCAGTACGCCTTGGTCGACAGGGGGAAACAGCGCGTGACGCGGGTGCTCTACAAGCACCTCGAAATCGATCACCCCTACAACACCTACCAGATCCAGGGCCTTCCGCCGGGGCCGATTACCAATCCCTCGTCGTCGAGCCTCCGCGCCGCCGCCATTCCCGAACGGCACGAGTACCTTTACTTTGCGGCCGACGGCACGGGCGGGCACACCTTTAGCCGTACGCTCCAAGAGCACAACCGCGCTGCTGAGAAGTACCAGCAGATGCTCGATCAGCGGCAGAGTGATCCGAGCGACTAATTTCCCCTGAACAGCGGACTACGGCCGGTACGTGAGGCCAATGAGAAAGCGGTTGCGGTGGATGGCTTCTCGCACTGTGGGAGGATCACCGCTGCTGAAAGGACCATCAGTCGTATATGAGAGGTAGCGATCGTCGAAGCGCTCCTGCATCCAGCTGAGGTGGAGCGTTGCGTTCTCGCTGATTGAAACGCTGGTCCCGGCCGACAGGAAGAGCTGATCGCCGTCCACGGTATTGCCGTCAATGTCCTGAAAGGACCGATCCGTAGGGCTAGGCTGGTAAGCCACGCCGGTGCGGAGAGCGAAGGCATCGCTCGAATATTCGAGCCCGACGCGTGTATTGATCGTTGCGTCGAGATCCTCAAGGTCACGATTGAGGGTCGTGAAGCTGGCGTCGTCTGCGCTGATCTCCGCCTGGGCCCAGTCGATGAGAGTGGCGCCGCCCGCCAGGGTGAGCTCGGCCATCGAGAACTGAAGCCCGCCCCCCACGCGCCAGGGGGTGCGAATGTCGTACGAGAACTCGTTGCCGGTAAGGTTGCCACTCGAAAAGCCTTCAACCCCTCCTTGAGGGCACGGAGTGTTGAGGTCAAAGTCACAGTCAAACTGCGTCTGCATCTCCGTGCCATAGACCTCGTTGACGGTGAGCCACGTCGGGGACTCCACGTGAACGCCCACTCGGAGCGCGTCGGTGGGCTCCGCCGAGAGCCCGAATCGGAAATTGACGCCGGAGAGATCGGCCTCGATGCGATCCTCTAGTTGCATTTGTCGGAAGCCCTCGATAGACGTACCCGCCAGAAAATAGGGGTCGTACGGTGGCTGAGGATTCTCCGGATTCTCAGGAGGGAGAAGGTCGCTCACCTCCGTTTCGCGGTAAAGGCGTTCAAAGGTGTACGAGCCGAATGCGACATTGAGACCGCCCCCAAGCATCACATTCGGGGCGATCGCCGTGGCCAGTCCGAAGCTGAGCTCATTCATCTGGCCCGACTCCGTAAGGTTTTCCTGCTGCTCGAGCGTCATCTGGCCGTTCGTGGCGGACGCTTGTGGATTGGCCCCCTGAAAAAATGGATAGTTTCCGTTGTCGTACACAGAGCGCGAGAAGTCGATGACGCCCGCCTCGTAGGCAATGCGGGACCGACGACTGTCAAAGATCAGGTCCTCTCCGTCCACTTCGTATCCATTACTCGTGGGGAGAAGCGTCCCGGTGATCGAGTTCGTCCGGTTGGCGGCGGCGACATCGAATCCCCGGTCGTAGGTGTTCGACTGGTGGAACGAGACCCCAATGACGAGGGAGCCTTGGGTCGTGGGAAACGAGTACGCACCCCCGAGGGAGCCGAGGCGATAGTTGCTCACCGTTCGGTCTGCCGAGGCGGTGGCATCGGGGGTGAGGAACCGCGTGTCGGACTGGGTTCGATTGATGGCAAAGTCGCCGCTAATTGCAGAGGAGGACATCCACCCGAGCCCTGCGGGATTGCCGAAAAGGGCATCCGAAGCGGCGATCCCGGCCGACAGCCCAGCTCCGGCCCGTCCCGCCACAGGGCCGCCGCTTGCGGGGAGATGTTGGGAATAACGGATCATGTCAGTCAGCGTCTGTCCCTGAGCCGGGGTGGACAGTCCGCCCCACAGGAGGCCGCCGAGCATCAGGACTGCAATCGTGGAGAACAGGAATGAACGAGTCATAGAAGGGGAGAGGGACGGTGAAACAGGCCGGCGATCCATACGAAAGGCCCGTGTTGGTCCCACACGGGCCTCTTGGGTACTGCGCCGCAAGGAAGATCTACGTTGTTTCTACTCGCTGCCGTCGCGGCTGCGACTTCGTTCCCGCCCGCCGCCGTCGGAACGGGACGACGAGTTGTTGCCGCTCGACCGGGCGCGCTGATCGGACGACGACGAGTTGTTGCGGCTTGATCGAGCGCTGCGATCAGAGGACGACGAGCGTGACGGGGTGGCCTGCTGCCGGTCCGGTTGCGTCGACCGCGAACGAGCCGTGCGTTCGTTGTTGGAGCGGTTCGGGCGGTCGGAACGCTGCGCGCCACGCTGAAGCGAACGGCGTACCTGCCGCTGCTGCTTGAGCCGGGCTTTCACGTCGTCGTAATTCTGCACCCGGATTCGGTTCGGGAGGGCCTCCCGGGTCGATCGCGTCAGGGTGCGGGAGGCAGCTTGCCGTCGTCCAATTCGACCGCTGTTGGTGGAAGAGGGACTGCGAGCATCGACGCGAAGCCGGCCGTTACTATTGTCATCATCGTCGGAGTCTCCTCGGCTGCGACTTCGGCCCTGGCGACTTGAACCGGACGATTCCTCCTGAGTGCGACTGCCGGAGCGGGTCTGTGCCGAGCGGTCCCGGGTCTCGGTGCGCCCGGATCGCGCGCGAGTGCTGCTCTCCGGTCGTCGTTGCCGGGTTCGTGTCGCGCGATCTCGGTCGTTGTCCTGTGCCGAGCGGCCAATTCGGGTCGACGAGCGGGAGCGGGTCCTGGCAGAGCGGTCCGTCCGTCCGACCCGCGCTGATCGCGCATCGTCCTGCGTGCGGCCAATGCGACCGGTGCGAGCACGAGCGGCCGATTCAGCCGACGAGCGGGTCACGCTGCGATCAGCCGTGCCCCGATCTCCGCTGACCGAACTTCGCCCAATCGTGGAGCCGCGGGGGCCGTAGTTGCGGTTCGAGCGGTAGTCCGAATCATCATCGTCGTAATAGTAGTGGTCCCCGAAGTAGTAATTCCCGTAGGGCCGATAAAATCCCGGTCCGTACCCGTGCCAGGAGGAGTACCAGGGCCGGTACCGCCACGAGCGGAAATACGGGTTGCCAAAGTGGAAGGAGAATGAGAAGCGTGGCCCGTACCACGGATTGTAGTTCCAGTAATCGTGGAAGAAGGGGTCGTGGTGCCACCCGCTGTGGTACCAGCCGTAGTCGTAAAAGTGATAGTCGTGCCGGTAGGTCACCGTCTTGCGGCGGGTCTTCTTGCGCTGAGTATCCCGGCGATACTCGCGCCGGTATTCATCGGCGTAGTTCTTCTTGCGGTCCACCTGATCCTTGCGGGATTCCCAATAGGCCGGTTTGTCCGCGACCTGGAGCTGCGTGTAGCAGCCCGTGAGGCCGAGGGTAAGGACCCCGAGGATGAGAAGCAGTCCTGCGTGGCGCAGCGAAGGAGGGAGAAGTCGTTGGACGTACGTCATGGCAGGCCACCTCTGATCGGGATTGGTGGAGTATCGGGGATAAATAGTACGCCAAGGCATCCCAAAGGTTCTTAAACCAAGCCGTTCGTTTGCCTAATGGGAAACAGACAAGCTGTCGGCCAAGGTCTTCGCTTGAATAGCCGCCGCTCTCCTCCAAAAAGTAACGGCGCACTGCCCGATGAGGAGGGTAGGAGAAAGGAGGGAAGCCCGCGGAGTTGGGGGTGATCTCGAAAGCGCCACGGGGAGGAACCCTGGAAGCCTCGAAGACAGAACTATGGTACCAGCGGAGTTCCCACCGTTGGCTGAGAGCACAATTTTAGACAGAGAGGTAGCGCTGGGCTCAGCTGCCGTCCGAATTTCCTCCGTTGCCAGAGCGAGACCTTGAGCGTTCAGAGCTAGACCCCGAACGCTCTGACCGCTCCCGTTCCGACGGGTCCGCTGTGGGCCGGGACGTATCGCGACCGGAGTTTCTCGAGTCGGTACGATCGCCCCCTGTGTCTGGACGGGACGCTGAGGAGGTAGATTGGCTGCGAGTGGACCGGTCTGGAGTGGAACGACGGGACGCTTCCCTATTGATCTTATCGATCAGTTGCTCGTATTCCGTTCTCCCCAATGGGCGCTTGTGCTCAGATGATTTCCGGTTCCCTTGAGATAAAGCTCCAGCCGACCTCTCGGAAGAGTACACCGTTCGAGAAAGGCGGTTTGTCAGTTCGGCTCGCTCGCGAGGAGAAAGGTTTTCATGCCCACCGTATTCCTGTCGAATGAGCCGCTGCAGGCGCAGCCGAACCTCGGTGCGCCTCAAGGACGCGGCGGTTTCCTGCATGGAAGTGTGAATGTTGTCGGGGATCCGGGCCTGTCGGGGTAAGTGGGCGGGCACCTCGATGCCTTCCACGGGGGAACGGATCTCGGACCGGTCGGACGACTCCTCCTCATTGCTAGACCGATTGGATTGGTCGTCCGAAGCGATTGTTCGGGCGCTGGCCTTTACACGTGGGACTTTGTGAAGAGAGTCTGCCGGATCGGCGGACGGTGGGGTTTCTTCGACAGGCTCTGCTACGGGGGGAGAACGGTGAGCTTGGGTCACGTCATGCCGGTACGGTGATAGAGGCGGGAAAGAAGACGCGACGGCGAAACGAGGCTGAAGAAACATGGGGACGAAGAAAAAGTCCGAAGCGGCGAACCTCACTCCTGTGCACTTCCCCCCAAATGCTGGGTCGTACGAAAAGGGATGACAAAAGAAGCTCGTGGGACTCCAGAAACTATTCTCCGGGTTCACATCTATTTCGGCCAGTTGCCGGGCACGGACGAGACGAGAAAATCGAATGTCATACGTGGCGTAGAACGGGTCCCCAAAAAAGTTGCCGTAGAACTGGGGGGAGTACTTCCTAAAGAAGTGCACGCCCTCCTTGTAGGTAGAGTGACTGATCTTCGTATCGGCCCGCGCCTCCAGAAGCTGCGTCGCGAGCTGAATGCGCTGCTGATCCGTGTCAAGCTCGGCCGTCCGGAGCGACGCCAAGGGCGCATCGGCGTAGGATTTCTTTTGGTCCACCTGCTTTTTGTGGGTCCCCTGATGGGCCTGGTCCTCTTTGTCCGCGACCTGGAGCTGCGTGTAACAGCCCGTGAGGCCGAGGGTCAGAGCGCCAAGAATGAGAAGCAGCCCAGTGTGGTGTAGTGAGGAAGGGAGAAGTCGTTGGACGTATGTCATGGCAGG
>CAZBIB010000113.1:0-10224 GCA_964491575.1 uncultured Salinivenus sp.
GTGGTGGCCCACCAGGCCGATCGGTTTGTGGTGCTGGTCGACCCGACGAAAGAGGTGGACCGGCTCGGCACCCAGTTTCCGGTCCCCGTGGAGGTGCTCCCGATGGCAGTGACGCCCGTGATGCGCGCGCTGGAAGAGGCCGGGGCCACCCCGGTGCTCCGCACCTCCGACGCGAAGGACGGACCGGTTGTCACCGATCAGGGCCTCTGGATCATCGACGCGCAGTTTCCCGACGGCATTGAAGCGCCGGACGCGCTCGACCGCCTGCTGTGCGATCGACCCGGCATCCTCGACCACGGGCTGTTCCTGAACATGGCCACCGACGTGCTCGTGGGCCAGCCCGACGGATCAGTCGATCACCGCTCTGCCTCGTAACGCCGGGCCCTCCGCTCGTGGAGGGACTCCTTCAGGTCTCCCAAAAAGAAAACGCGCACCGCGCCCCGACAACTGTCGGGCACGGTGCGCGCTCAAATCTGCCAAATGGGACTCGTTGGCGCTACTGGAGGCGGAAGGTCACAGGGAGGGACATCTGCACCTTCACGGCTTGGCCGCGCTGCTTGCCCGGTTTGAACTTCTGCTCCTTCACAGCCTCGATGGCCGCCTTGTTCAGGAGCTTGTGCACACCGCGCGTCACCTTCGGATTCACGACGTTTCCTTCCTCGTCCACGACGAACTGGACGATCACACGGCCCTCAATGCCGGCCTTCTTCGCAAAACTAGGATATTCGACCGATTTCTGAAGGGCGGCCATGCCACCGATGAGCTCCGGCTGATTCTCGACGACCATGAAGATCTCCTGCTCTTCTTCCTCTTCCTCGTCGCCCGTGTCGGGCGGTCCCTGGTTGGTGTTCAGGCTCTCGTTCATGTCAAGCGAGGCGTCGAAGTCGACATCCTGCTGTTCGATAACCTCATTGTTCGGGACCTCCTGCGGCACCGGGGGCTTCGGCGGAGGCGGGGGCTCCTTCTCTTGCTTTGTCTGCTGGATTTGCTTCATGTCGACGGTCTCTTGCTCCTCCATCTGGACCTTGAAGCTGCTCTGGGTCGCTAGGTCCACCCGAAAGGCCACGATGAGAAGCGCGAGCGCGAGAACGAGACCAATCTCCACGTACAGCGGGTACTGGCTGCGGAGGTCCGCTCCTTCCTTCTTGCGTAGGGCCATGGGTATGTATCGGTATTTTGAAACAATGCGAGTGCCGCCACACACGGCCACTCCATGCTCTCAAATTTGGGTACACAGGCACTTCCTCGATGTTTCATGCCCGGGGAAGATGTCTTCCTTACCCGCGCAAAATTCGACCTCCAAAACAGCCCGCCGGAGGACATCTGGAATCCGGAATTCGACGACTATGCCGACATCCGATTGGCCCGGCGCGTGTGGTAGACGTAGTAGCTTACAAACGCGAGGACGAGCCCGACGAGATCGGCCGTGACGTCGTAGGGATCCGGCATGCGCTGAATCGGGATGAGGTACTGATACCCCTCCGTACCGGCTGCAAACAGCACCCCGACCACAAACAAAAGCCCGCCTCGCCGTCGAAAGCGTGCCGATAGTCCGTCTTTGTCCGGTGGACACAGGGCACGGAGCCAGAGAACTCCGAATCCCGCAAAAAGAATTGCGTGCACGATCTTGTCGGCGCCGAAACCTGGCTGTATCCCGGCGAAGCCGCCGGTCGGGATGCTCATCGCCAGGACAATTCCGGCCGTCCAGAGCGCTGCCAGCAGGCGATAATGGGCGGTCTTCATCGACGAGAACGGGCGCATCGGGAAAAGGGAAAGTGAAAGAGGTGGCACTCGGCCAGCCGGGACAACACGGCGTGCCGTTCGGTTGGCTCCAGACCCCGTCACCGATGGGCAAATCGTTCGGCGGCCACACGGGGAATCATGTCGAGCAGATCGGTGGCCGCCATGGACCGGGAATCGTGGGTGGCCCCGTACCGTTCCGCCGCAGCCCCGCCCACGTGAAGTGCCGTGGCCGCAGCCTTGACCGGCGGCACGCCCTGCGCGAGCAGCCCCACGCATTGGCCTGCCAGCACGTCGCCCGTACCAGCTGTGGCGAGGGCGGGCGTGGTGATGCTGCCTACGAACGCGCACCCGTCCGGCCCTGCGACGATGCTTGGCGCGCCCTTGAGCAAACACACGGCGCCCCACCGCTCCGCGTACGTCTGCGCTACGCGGACTCTATCAGTGAGGTCCACGTCGTCCTCCGCGAGGCGCCGAAATTCGCCAGCGTGGGGAGTGAGGATCCACGGCCCAGCGATCTGGTCGGATAGCTCGCCCATATGCCCGGCGAGCGCGTTGAGGCCGTCGGCGTCGACCACGAGGGGCGTCTCGACTTCTCGCACCAGCCGTCGCACGAACTGCTCCGTCTGCGGGGCGCGACCGAAACCCGGTCCCACGAGCAGGGCGTCGGCTGTGTTCAGGGCATCGGCGAGCGCGTCGACCGCCGCGTCCGGGGAAATTCCGTCGTCGTCCTCCGTCGGGAGCGGAAGGGTGGGGACCGTCGTGAGGGCCCCGGCAAGTGTCGGCTGGACCGTCTCGGGACAGGCGCAGTTCACGTACCCGGCGCCGGCTCGCACGGCTGCCTTCGACGCCATGACCGGCGCGCCCGTAAACTGGGGCGCTCCCCCCACGACCAGGGCCGTGCCCACGCTGTACTTGTAGGCATCGTGGCTTCGCTCCGGCCACCACGCCCGCACCGCCGCGTCGGTCGTCTGCCGCACACAGCCGGGCTGCTCCGCGGCCCGGTCGAGCACGAAGGGGGGAATGCCGATGTCGACGACCTCTACCGTCCCGGCATAGACCGGACCGTCGCCAACCCGCAGCCCCACCTTGGGCGCCGCCATCGTCACCGTGCGGTCCGCACGGACGGCCACACCGAGGACCGCGCCGGTATCGCTGTGGAGACCGGTGGGCACGTCGACGGCCACGGTAGGGACGCCGCGTTCGTTGATCCGCTCGACGAGGCTGCGCATTGGCTCGCGCACGTCGCTCGTGAGGCCCGTGCCGAGGAGGGCGTCGACGTACAGGCGGGGAGAGAGGGAGTCGATCGTCGTCATCAGCACGTCGAGATCATCGAGCACCTCGATCGTCAGTTGCCCTCTGGCCGCCCCCTCCCCTCCGAGTTGGCGTAGCAGCAACAGGTTGTGGGCCGGATCGCCGCTCAGATCCTCGGGCGCACTCGTGAGGACGACGTGCACCTCGGCGCCGATCGTCAAGAGGTGCCGTGCCACCACGAGTCCGTCGCCGCCGTTGTTGCCTTTTCCGCAGAGCACCACCACAGCCTCGCCGTCGAGCGGACCGTAGGCGGCCTGAATGCGCTCGGCACAGCCTCGCCCGGCCACCTCCATGAGGGTGAAGCTGGGAAGGCAATACTCCTCGATCGTGTACCGGTCGGCCTCCCGCATGGCGTCAGCGGTGAGGGCGGGGGGACAATGCTCGTGGATCGTAGTGGTCACCATGACGGGAGACAAAGAACCTGGATGCGAGTCGGTTAACGGCGTCCGCCGGGAAGTGTGCGGGTCGTGTCGGGCGGAGGGCGGTCCTGCCTCCTGGGAACTGGGGTAAGAACCGGGATGCGCAGCGGGGCGGGCAGTTCTGTGGTCCACCGGGGCCGCGCCTCTACCGGCTCCTCAAGCCACGTCACTGGCTCGGCGGGAACGTACGGCTGAATCTGTCCGCCGTCCCACCGTTCATTGTCGTTGCGGTCGAGATAGGCCCGGAACCGAAACTGTCCATCCGGCAACTCCTCAAACATAAACGTACTTCCGGCCGGCGTGGTCACGCGGCGGGGCTCCACCGGTAGCGAAGATTGGACGGTCGTGAGCTCGACCACGACGCTCCCTCCGTAGAACAGGGAATCTAGGCGTGCCCGAGGCGACTGGGGCTGCGTGGTGTCGCGGACGGGAACGGCGAGGGTATCGGCCTCGTCCAGGCCCGGGAGTGAGGGCGGCAGTCGGAGCGCCGTGGTGTCCTCCGCAGGCTGGGTTCCGGCAACGATGCCGCCTCGGGTCGTGTCGGCAATGCGGACACGGCCCGCAAGCGCCCCGAGGGCCCGGCGCGTCACGCGCCGAAACCGCCACTGGTACGTCGTGTCTGGCCGGGCAACAAGGTCCCCCCTCACCGTCACGTCGACGAACTGGCCGGGGCTGAGGGACGAATCGAACTGGAGCCGATACCCCGTCCCGTCCTCGGTCGAAAGCGAGAACGCCCTCGGCGTCCCGGTCGTGTCCCGAGCACTGATTCCTTTCCGCAGCGCGGCACTGTCCGGGGCCTGATTGAAGCGAATTCCGGGCTGCACGTCCGGTAGAAGCGGATGCGCGCCGGTCGAATCCCGCCGGAGGCCAGCGGGCAAAAACCGCCGAAACCGGGTGCGCGTGGTGTCGGCCCGCGTGGCGGCCTGAAAGTGGGCCGTGTCCGGAGCGAGCGGCCGACCGAGGGTATCGGCCACGGCCCCGCGCGGCAGCGAGAGAAGGTAGCGCGCGTCCCGCATCGGGGCGGTCCGCACCACTACGGCACGCGGTCGATTCAGGGCTCGATAGACACCCTGCACCTCCACCAACGTGCCCCGGGCCGAATCTCGCGGGGCCCACGCCTCCGAGGCCCGTGTCTGGAGGCGTACCGGCTCATCGAAGCTTACGCGGAAGCGCCGCTGGCTCACCGGCCGCACCTGCTGGAGGCTGGGAGCCGCGGTGTCGCTCTGGGCGAGCAGCCACGGCACGGGCACGGCTTCCGCCGCACTGTCGGCCCGAAGCGCCAGGCGGGGCGGCACGGCGAAGGACTCCCCCGCGTCGGGCTGTCGATTGCGGTTGTTGTCGCGGAGGGCCAAGACGTAGTATCGCCCTTCTCGCATGTAGTCAAACTCGAAGGTTCCCTCCTCCCCCGTCTGCGTGCGGTAGCTGGGCTGGTCTGGCAGTGGCTGCGGGACCCCCACGGCATTCGGCAACAGGGCGTACGCGTAGACATCGACCCGTTGCTGCGGCGCCCCCCGATGCTTCCCCACGACCCGTCCCTGAATCTGTCCCCGGTTAATCCGCGGACCCGTCGAAAACGCCACCGTGAGGGGATTTTCGAGCGAGACCCCGTGGGCGTCGCTCAGGTTCGTATCGAGCGAAAAAATGTAGGTTGTGCTGTCGCGCAGGGACGATGGGAACTGAACCTCGGCGGTGCGCCCGCTCCAGCTCACCTCCGGCCGCTGCTCGAAGGTGGGGGTTACGGACAGGGCCTGGGAAAAGCTGCTTCGCTCAATGTATTCCGAAAACTCGATGCGCAGCACCTCCGTACTCGTCGGCACGTTGATGGTGTCGCGCACTGGCCGCGTCTGAACCACAGAGGGCGGGGTCTCGTCTCTCGGCCCCCCGCTGGGAGCCTGGGGATTGGCGCATGAGGCGAGAAGAACGATCATCAGCCCAACGAGCCCCGCTCTGCGAATTGGGCGTGCTCTTCCAACGGAAGTAGTGGAGGGGTGTGAACGCACAGCAGTCGGAGGAGCCGTCCCCGTCAATTCTGAATTCAGGCGCATTGCACTGATCACAGTTCCAGTCCGAGCATCGGAGCTCAAACGGGATCGCTCCCCTACGTTGATCGAAACGGATGGCAGACCAGTCTTTCATGCTTTCCCCTCCCCACTTCCAGCCGTCCAAATGTCCTACGCGTAGATCCCGCGCATCCGGAGCGCCTCGGCCACGCGGCGGACTCCCACCACATAGGCCGCGATGCGGAGGGAGACGTCGTGCTCGCTGGCTGTCGCGTAGACTTTGTTGAATGCTTTTCCAACCATCCGATCGAGGCGCTGGTTCACCTGCTCCTCGGTCCAGAAGAAGCCCTGCCGGTTCTGCACCCACTCGAAGTAGGACGCCGTGACGCCCCCCGCGTTGGCCAGAATGTCGGGAATGACAAGCACCTCCTTCTCCGCCAAGATCTCGTCGGCCTCTGGCCGGGTGGGCCCGTTCGCCCCCTCTGCAACGATTCGGGCGTCGAGATTCTTCGCAATCTCGCGGTTGATCTGGTTCTCCTTGGCCGCCGGCACGAGCACGTCCACGTCGAGCGTGAGGAGCTCCTCGTTCGTGATGGACTGCGCCTTTTCGTATCCCGCCAGCGTGCCTCCGTTTCGCTGTGTGTACGACCGCATTTCTTTTAGATCGAGGCCGTTCTCATTGTAGTAGCCCCCGGTCACGTCACTGACGGCCACCACGGTACAGCCCTGCTCCGACAGCAGCTCGGCGGCCGTCGCTCCCACGTTGCCGAAGCCCTGCACGGCCACCGTGCAGTCGCCCGGCGTGAGTTCGAGCTGCTCCATGGCGGCGAGCGTAACGGTCATCACCCCGCGGCCCGTCGCCTGCTGCCGTCCCTCCGAGCCTCCCAGTCTCACCGGTTTGCCTGTCACTACGGCGCTCTCGGTCTTCCGCGCATGCATCGAGTAGGTGTCCAGCACCCACGCCATGATTTGCTCGTTTGTGTTCATGTCGGGGGCCGGGATGTCCTTGTCCGGCCCAAATACGTCGAACAAATCGGCAGTGTAGCGCCGCGTGAGGCGTTCGAGTTCCCCCGGACTCATCTCCTCCGGATTGCACTTCACTCCCCCCTTTGCTCCGCCGAAGGGCAGATCCACCAGCGAGCATTTCCAGGTCATCCAGCCAGCCAGCGCCTTCACCTCGTTGAGCGTCACGTCCGGCGCGAAGCGGATGCCTCCCTTGCTCGGGCCTAAGACGTTGTTGTGGATCACGCGGTACCCCTCAAAGACCTTCACGCGCCCCGAGTCCATCTCCACGGGGATCGACGTCACGTGCATTCGGGCCGGGCGGCAGAGGTACTCGTAAAATCCCGGACTGAGCTCCAGAATCTCGGCGGCCACGTCGAACCGCTCCATCATGGACTGGAACGGGCTGTCGCGGTTGATGGGGGCCGGCTCGCGGTACGCCGACCGCTCGTAGACGTCAAACTTGAACGGCATGGGACTGCGGAACTGAATGCAACAATGCTGAACGGAAGTGCTTCCCGGGCGGCGCCAATCGGCGAACCCCCAGGATCGAAAGATCCGGATTCTCCGCCAAAAAATCGAGCGCCGGGACAGCCGCTTCTCAAAAGAACGAACGATTTGCATCGGCTCCGGTTGCCCCGCTGTCCGCAGTGGATTCCCTTCCCGCTCCTGCCCCCCATGCCCGAGCCGCTGTCCAATCGCCGCCGCAAAGCCATTGCGGCCCTCACTCGCCGCCGGGACCGTAGGCGCCAGGATCGGACGCTCATCGAAGGGCCCCGGGCCCTTCGTTCAGCCCTCGACGCGGAGGCTCCGCTTGTTGAGGTGGTCGTCACCCCCGATGCTCTCGACGCTCCGGACGTGCAGTCCCTCCTCGACTGGCTGTCGGTCCCTGTGTTCGAGACCGATGTCGACACGATGGCCCGCCTCACGGACGTGGCCACGCCCCAGGGAATCGTGGCCGTGGTGGAGCGCCGTCTCCAAAATCCCGACACGGTGCCGGAACGCCTCGGGAACACTGGCACGGTCCTCCTGCTCGACGGCGTGCAGGACCCGGGCAACGTGGGCACCCTCCTGCGGACGGCGGCGTGGTTTGGGACACAGGCGGTAGTGGCCGGCCCTGGCACCGCCGGGCTGTATGGGCCCAAGGTAATGCGCGCGGCAGCCGGGGGCCACTGGGCCCTCGACCTGGCCCGCACGGACGACCTCGGGGCCCTCCTCGATCGCCTGCGCAGCCATGGCGCCGCCCTCTACGGCGCCGACCTCCAGGGCGTTCGCGCCGACACGTGGACCCCGAGTCGTCCCTCCGCGCTCACACTGGGCAGCGAGGCGCACGGCCTCAGCGCGTCGGTCCTGGACCGGCTCGATATGACCGTCGCTCTTCGCGGCGCCCCAGGCCGCCCTGCTGCCGAGTCGCTCAACGTGGCCGTCGCGGGCGGCATTCTGTTGTACGAGTGGCTCGGCTCCTAATCAGCAGCCTCGAACGCACCTTAATGTTAAGAAATCGGAAACGACGTTAGACCGAGGCGGGCCCAAGTGTCTATCCCGTGCATGTCTTCTTGGGACGCACTTCGCCCAAAGCCCGGTCTCTTGGTGGGGGTCCGGGCTTTTTCTTTGGCCGAACGCGATCTTTGGGACGGGTTTCAACCGCGCTTCCCAACTGCTTCGTCCGCTGCCAATCTCCAACACCGAAAACCGGGAAACGGCGACGGTCCGCGCGCATTGGGATCCGACGGCTCTTCGTGTCACATCCGCGCACTCCACTCTCCCCACTCCAGACCATGCCCACCTACACGATTATCGGCTTCGAAAAGGACGGCTTCGATCCCTTTTCGAGCGTCGCCACGGCCGACAGCCCGGCCAAAGCGGCCCAGAAGGCCATCCAGGACACGTTCATCAAAACCGAGGGGCGACGCCCCCCGGACTCCGAAGCCCTCGCCCAGCTCGAAAATGAAACCGGCCTGTTCGTCATCGGCATCCTTGAGGGTGAGCACGACAACCTGAACGAGATCGTCGACCACTACGAACAGTGGTGACGGCTCCCTCCTATTGCAGCAACAGGATCGGTCGTCACGCCTCGCTAGACTCCGTGGCCCGAGGTGTAACTCCGTGATGCGTGAGGAATGAGGGGGAAAAGTGAGGCGGGTGAGATGACTCGATGCTCACGCTTCACGAATTACGCCTCATCAAAGGGACAACAGCAGAAGACAGAGTCCGCGCCCCACAGAATAAGTCCCAACAGCCCACTATCCGGGCGAGAAGAGGTCGTCCAAGGCGGCGCTGATCTGTTCGAGGCACCACCGGTAGTCGGCGAACGACCCGCCGTAGGGATCGGGAATAGCCCAGGTGACCAGCGCGGTGGGGGCGACCTCGTGCTCGACCTGGAGCCGTCGCGCCACCGCTGGACTCATCGCCACAATCCGGTCGACGCTCGCCAGGTCCACGTCGGACACGTCACGGGGCTCGTGGTCCCGCAGCGAGAGGTCTCGGGCGTCTCGGAGGGCCCGGACCGTATTCGGGGCCGCGCCGTCGCCGACCTCAGCGGCCACCCCCGCACTCGCCGCTGCCACACCCCGTGCCTCCGCGAGGGCTTCCGCCATGGGGCTGCGGCACGTGTTGCCGGTGCAGACGAAAAGAAGTCGCGTGCCCATCGCTCTGAATCGTCGTTTCCAGACCTGCTCTTGATGCGACTCTTCCTGGAATGCTATCCGGGAATGCTTCTTGTGCCAGCTTCTTAGGCGTCGGTCCTGGCGAGATTTGACCTGAACGGACCGATTCGCCTTTGTTCGTTCAACGCTTCGACATTTCTCCTTACATGCATACCTCCAAACGTTTCCTGTATGCAGTCGCGGTCCTCGGCTTCGCTCTGCTGCTCTACGGCTGCTCGGACACCTCAACGCCGACCAGTCCGGAAGACCCGCCGGATGGATCGGACGATGACGGACCCACTGTTCAGTTCGACAGCGAGGCCGCGCCGGGCGACTCCGCCCGCTCCTTTCTGGACGACCGGCGCTTCACCGTCCTCAGCCTCGAAGTCGATTACATGGAGGGGTACGAGCCGACTCCCGAAGCACTCGACAGTCTGAAAACGGCCCTGAACGCACACCTGAGCAAATCCAGCATTCACATTCCCACCCCGACCCAAATCCCGGCGGCGGGCCAGGGTCCCTACTCCACCGACCAAGTCCGGGGCCTGGAAGAGGAGCACCGCAACCGCTACACCCGTGCGGAGAGCGATACCCTCTGGGCGTACTTTCTCGTCGTCGACGGGAAATACAGCAGTGAGAACGTGGTGGGCATCGCCTACTACAACACGTCGATGGCGTTCTTCGGAAAGACGATCGAGGAAATTACAGGCGGCGTGACGCAGCCCTCGCGGAAGACGGTGGAGGCCACGGTGTTTCGCCACGAGTTCGGCCACAATCTGGGCCTCGTGAACAATGGGACCCCGATGAAGCAGGACCACCAGGACGACGCCCACGGGAATCACTGCACGAACGAGCAGTGCGTGATGTACTACGCCATCGAGACGACCGACTACTTCGCAAACGTCTTCGACGGGACGATCCCCGTGTTCGAGCAGTTCTGCACCGAGGACATGGCCGCGCAGGACGGGCAATGATTGCGGCGTTCTTCCCTCTCCTGTGCAACCCAAAAATACGTAAGTCCCTGACTGACAGGGGCTTGCGCTAAAACCAGTGGGCCCTCCTGGATTTGAACCAGGGACCTCTCGCGTGTGAGGCGAGCGCTCT
>CAZBIB010000114.1:0-2116 GCA_964491575.1 uncultured Salinivenus sp.
CCGGTCGGCCCAATCATGATGATATTGTTCGGCATGATCTCGTCCCGCATCTCCTCCGGTGCATTCTGGCGGCGCCAGCGATTGCGGAGGGCAATCGCCACGTTCTTCTTGGCGTTGTCCTGTCCGATGATGTACTTGTTGAGCTCCTCGACAATCTGGCGAGGCGTAAGGTCTTCAACGTGCTGGGTGACGTCTGGCATGCGATGTACTGAATCGTCGATGAAGGGGAGTGCTGGGGCAGAAGGAGCGATTCGGGGCAGCGCGTGCTATTGCTTCTCCTCGGGCTCGTCGAAGGACGCTGAGTCGTCCCCATTTTCGCTCGCCACGGAAGTGGGGGCCGTGGGCGATTTGAAGGCCTCATCCATCTCGTACTCGTCGTGGGACGACGACTCGTCTTCCTCGACCTGCTCGTCCTCGGTGGACGCATCGGAGGTCGACTCTGCCTCCGAGGGAGAAGCGGTGTCGACCGTTTCGTGGACCTCCTGTACGTCGGGGTGGTCGTCGTTGACGATGAGGACGGTGTAGTTGTACGGATAGCCGTTCCGTTTCTCCAGTCGGGCCGCGCCGGCAGCCTCCAGCTCGCTCACGAGCGACTTGGGATCCTGATCCGGTCCCATCAGGTCGGAGAGCTTGCGGAGGAGGGGCGTCAGGTAGACCTCGTCGTACTGTCCAAAGTGCTCCTCGGTGATTTCGACGGCGCGCCGCGCCGCGGAGTCGTCCAGCGACTGAAACTGCTGCGGGGGCGGGTTGTCGGGCGTCTGGGCGCGAGTGTACGCGGCTCCGCTCGTCGGAGCATTCGACAGAAGATCCTCGCGGGACTCCTGGCTCAGAAGATTGCGGGCGTCGAGGTACTTGCTGTCCTCCACAAACGAAGGCGTGTCGGCGGTCTGCGGGGGATTGACGGCGGCCACGAGGGGACGACATCCCTGCTCACGAATCCACCGGACGAGGGGGAGGTAGGGCCGATTGCCCGTAACGATGACGAGGGTCTGCACGTCCGAGCGACGCGTCAAGAAATTGGTCAACTCGAGGGTGAGCCGAACCTCGGACATATTTTTCTGCATCCCGACGGCTGTCGGGACATGCACGGGTTCAATGCCGCGCTGCTGGAGAGCCGAGGGAACCTGCGCATCTTCGTCGTCGAGTAGCGTGTCGAAGGCCCCGTACGCTCGGCCAAAAATGGTGGGCGTGTCGTCGCCCTCTTCGAGGTACCGGCGGACCTCCTCAAAAATCTCTTTGGCGTATTCGCTGGCCGATCGGCTCCGGTTGCTCTGTGACTGTAGGATGGTATAGAGATTATCGTAGTCAACAAACATGGCCGCCTGCTTTCGGCGGCGAGCATCCGCGTTCTGATCTAGAGTCATGAGTCAGGTTCATCATCGATCTTTGGAAAATAGTGGAAACTCCGTGTCCAACGCGTTCGACAGGAGAGAACGGGGGGGACCCAGTGGACGCTCACGAGGACTCTGCGTCGATCTCTAGAATGGTTCGATTATGATTCGTGTAGATGCAAATGTCCGCGGCGATGGACAGTCCGCTCTCGACGATCTCCCGGGCGGTCAGGTCCTTTCCGTTCTGAAGAAGCGCCCGGCTGGCGGCGAGCGCGAACGAGCCCCCGGATCCAATGGCAAGGATGTTGTCATCGGGTTCAATAACGTCGCCGGCCCCACTGATCAGCAGCAGTTCTCGGGGGGAGGCCACCGCCAACAAGGCTTCGAGCCGACGGAGGTACTTGTCGGTTCGCCACTCCTTTGCGAGTTCGACCGCCGCACGAGCCACGTTGCCGCCGTACTCCTGGAGCTTTTCTTCGAAGCGCTCGAACAGGGTAAACGCGTCGGCCGTGGACCCTGCGAAGCCGGCGAGGATCTCCTCGTCGTACAGCGACCGAACCTTCTCGGCCTCGTGCTTCATGACCGTCTCATTCATGGTGGCCTGGCCGTCCGACCCGAGGGCAATCTGGCCGTTGTGTCGGACCCCGAGAACGGTCGTTGAGTGGGGGGAATTGGTCTCAGCAGTCATACACGGGGAGATCTCGTCACAGAAGACGGAACGATCCGCTCTCTTAACGTCGAGGGCGGTCGAATTCTTGTCTTCAATCTGTACGACTTCCCCGTTT
>CAZBIB010000114.1:2216-10151 GCA_964491575.1 uncultured Salinivenus sp.
GACCTACCCAATCGGGTTCTCTTCGAGGGCTTGTTGCTTGGGGTCCGGAGCACGGAGGATCACGACGGCGTGGCTGATCTCGTAGAGCTGCACGGCGGGACGGAGGAAGATCTGGAGCTCGCTTCGTCCCGGGGGCGCCGCCACTGAATCGACTGTCCCAATTCGGCGGCCGGCCGGAAAGACGTTGCTGTGGCCGCTGGTAACGACTTGTTGCCCAACGTTTACGGGTTCGGTCTTTACGACGTGATCGAGTTGCAGGCGGTTGAGGTGTTCGCCACTCCAGCGCACGATCCCCTCGGCCCGGAGCGGAAGCACGGTGCCGGGCACCCGAAAGTCGGTGTTGAGGAAGGGCATGACCTGGGCGTAGTGGTCGTTGACGAGCACCACGGTGCCCACGATGCCGCTTTCATGGACGACCGGCATGCCCTCTGCCACCCCGTCGGCCCGGCCCACGTCGAGGGTCAGGAAGTTGTCGTTCTGGAAAATATCCTTCGTCACGATCCGGGCGGGCCGGAGGGCAGCGTCGCTCGAATCAGTCAGCTTCAGCAGGCGCTGAAGCTCCTCGTTGCGCTGGCGGACGGCGCGGGTCCGCGCCACCTGACTCGACAGGCGGATGTTTTCGCGTCGCAGCTCGTCGTTTCGTTCGAGGGCTCGCAGGTACCGGCCCACCCAGGCGAAGCTGCTTTCCACCTGAGCAGTCCATCCCATCGCCTGCGCCCGCACGGTTCGGAGCAGGGGCTGGTTCTGCGTGACCATGACAGTGGCGGCCACCAGGAGGAGGGCGCTCGTGAGAAGCCAGTCGCTGGGACGGTTCTGGGACGCCATCGGCACGAGGTGTGCATCGGTTCCGAAAGAGGCCGACGGGGAACGACCGAAACTGAGCCCCTGGGATTACGACAGAACGCGCTCGTAGTCCTCCAGGTTTTCGAGCACCTCGCCGGTGCCGCGCACCACAGCTTTGAGGGGATCGTCAGCGACGTATACGGGAAGCTCCACGCGGTCCTTGAGCATTTGGTCGATGCCTTCGAGGAGTGCGCCGCCGCCCGTCATCATGATGCCGCGCTCCAGCACGTCCGCGCCCAGTTCGGGCGGGGTGCGTTCGAGGGTGCGTAGCACGGCAGCGCTAATCTGTTCGAGGTTGTCGTGCAGCGCCTCGCGCACGTTCACCGATGAGATGGTGCGTACCTTCGGAATGCCGCTCACGAGATCGCGCCCCTTTACCGAAAGCTCGAGTTCGGTGTCGAGTTCGAGGGCACTTCCTACCTCGCACTTGATGCGCTCGGCCGTGCGGGAACCGATGAGGAGGTTGTGGTTGCGCTTGAAGTACTGGACGATGGCCTTGTCCAGCTCCGACCCGCCAACGCGGAGCGACTCGTCCAACACGATGCCGGAAAGGGCGATGACGGCAATCTCGGTGGTGCCGCCCCCAATGTCCACGACCATGTTGCCCACGGCCTCCTGGATGTCGAGCCCGATGCCGATGGCCGCTGCCATGGGCTCGGACACGAGGTTTACCTTTCGCGCCCCCGCGTGCTCGGCAGAGTCGCGAACGGCTCGTTTCTCGACCTCCGTAATGCCGCTGGGCACGCACACGACCATGCTCCGGATGGAGGTGAGCCAGTTGTTTTTCACCTTCCGGAGAAGGCCCTGAATCATTTCTTCCGCCACCTTGAAGTCGGCAATCACGCCGTCCCGCAGGGGCCAGACGGTCTCGATATCCTGGTGGGTGCGCTCGTGCATCTGGAGGGCTTCGTAGCCGATCTCGCGCACCTCGTCGGTGTCGGAGTCGACCACGACGATGCTTGGCTCATTGAGAACGATGCCCTCGCCGCGGATGTACACGAGCGTGTTTGCCGTCCCGAGGTCGATGGCGACGTCCTGTGAGAAGTTGAAAAACATCGATGGTTCTGTGCAGATGAAGGGCCGAGTAGAGGCGTTGAGGGAGGACCGGCCGGAACGATAGACAGCGCTGAGGCAGCATTAGGCTGACGGATGGAGATCCAGCCCGTCCAGGTGTCGGATCCCGTCGCGGAGGTGGGAATCACACGACCGGTCAACGGGGGCCATTGTAAAGCAAGCTTAATGCCGAAAGTGACGCCGACCTGTGAGGATCATCGCCATGTCGTGTTCGTCGGCGGCCTCAATGACCTCCTCGTCCCGGATGGAGCCGCCGGGTTGGATGGCCGCACGGGCACCCTCGCTCGCAGCAGCCTCCAAGCCGTCGGCAAACGGAAAGAAAGCGTCCGACGCTACCACGGAACCGGAAAGGTCAAGTTCCGACTTTTGGGCTTTGAACACCGCGAGTTCAGACGCGTCGATCCGGCTCATCTGGCCGGCGCCGACACCGAGGGTAGCCCGGTCCCGAGCGTATACGATGGCGTTGCTTTTTACGTGTTTTGCCACGCGCCAGGCGAAGTCGAGATCGACCCGCTCGTCGTCGGTGGGGGGGCGTGTTGTGGGGACTTCCCAGCGCTCGTGCTGGCTGGCGGCGGGGGGGAGCACCGGGTCGCGCGTCTGCACCAGCAGGCCGCCGAGAACGGATCGGATGTCGAGGCGGTCGGCCTCGCGGCTGGGGCGCTCGTGCCGGACCACGCGACGGCGCTCGCGCTCGGTTAACAGATCGAGCACGCCGGACTCGAACTCGGGAGCGATGACAATCTCGGTAAAGATCTCGTCGATGGCTTCGGCCGTGGCCCGGTCGAGAGGCTGATTTACGACGACAATGCCCCCGTAGGGGGACTGGGTGTCGGTAGCGAAGGCCTGGTGCCACGCCTCCTCCAGGGTGTCGGCCGTAGCCACGCCGCAGGGATTGGTGTGCTTCAAAATGGCGCACGTGGGCTCCGCGTCCCGAAACTCGTCGATGAGGGCGAGGGCGCTGCTGGTGTCCAGCAGGTTGTTGTACGAGAGAGACTTGCCGTGCAGCTTCTCGAAGAACTCGGAGGGCTGTCCGTAGAGCGCTCCCTTCTGATGTGGATTTTCACCGTAGCGAAGGGCCTGAGCTTGCGGGAGCGAGGCCTCGTAGGACTTCGGAAGATCCTGGTCGTCTTCCACGTCCCCGTCGGCGTGTCCGGACAGGTAGGAGTCAATTTCTCGATCATAGGCTGCGGTGTGGGCAAAGGCGGCTTCGGCGAGGCTCCGGCGAGTCGGCGCAGAGAGGTGCCCCTCGTTCTGTTCGAGCTCCTCGGCGACGGCGTTATACTGGGTCGGAGCGGTCACCACGCCGACGTCAAAATGATTTTTCGCGGCGGCGCGGAGCAGGGTGGGCCCGCCGATGTCGACGTACTCCATGACCGTGTCAATGTCGGCGTCCCGGTCCTGGGCCGCTTTGCCGAAAGGGTAGAGGTTGCCAACCACGAGGTCGATGGGCGCGTAGCCGTGTTCGTCCAGCGCGGCCATGTCCTCCTCGTGCGAGCGGCGGGCGAGGATGCCCGCGTGGATGGCAGGGTGGAGAGTTTTGACGCGGCCCTCCAGCACTTCCGGGATCCCCGTCACGTCGGCCACATCGGCCACGGGAAGGTCCGCGTTGCGGAGGGTTTCGGCGGTCCCGCCCGTCGAAATCAGTTCGACGTTTAGAGCGTGGAGCCGTCGGGCGAAGTCGACGATGCCGGTCTTGTTGTAGACGGAAAGCAGGGCACGGCGAACGGGAGGGGCGTCGGTGGACATGCAGGGAGAAGGTTAGGAGTGCGAATTATTCAGAGGCGGAGGACCTTCGACGCGGATGTTCGGGATCCTCGATCCAGACGGTGCGGTCCTCTCGGCGGATCCGATCCTCGGCGAAGAGGCGCAGGGCTTCCGGATAGAGCCGATGTTCGACTTCGCGGACCCGGTCGGCCAGTTCGTCTGGGGTGTCGTCGGCGTACACCGGCACCGGCTCTTGCAGGAC
This sequence comes from uncultured Salinivenus sp., assembly GCA_964491575.1. Taxonomy (GTDB): domain Bacteria; phylum Bacteroidota; class Rhodothermia; order Rhodothermales; family Salinibacteraceae; genus Salinibacter. The sequence continues at coordinate 6,100 of CAZBIB010000114.1, forward strand.
CACGGGTCCGTGGTCGTACTCTTCGTCGACGAGGTGTACGGTGACGCCGGTCCAGTGCACGCCGTACTCGATTACAGCGCGGTGGACGTGCATTCCGTACATGCCCTTCCCGCCGAATGCGGGGAGGAGGGCCGGATGAATGTTCGTCATGCGGTCCCTGTATTCCTCAACCACGTTGGGCGGAATTTTCTGCATGTAGCCTGCGAGGGCGACGAACGTGGTGTTATAGGAGGCCAGCGTTTCAAGAAGGGCGCGGCCGAACGGGGCCGGGGCCTCGAAGGAGGACGGTCGGATAACCTTGGTTGGCACGCTCTGATTATTGGCTCGCTCCAGGGCACCGGCGTCGGGCGTATTGCTGATGCAGCACACGACCTCGGCCGGAAGATCATCCGTGTCAATCGCGTCCAGGATGGCCTGGAAGTTGGTTCCTCCCCCGGAGGCAAAGACGGCGAGACGCATCGAGCAGACGGCGTCGGTCGGTGAAGTGGGAGGAAGGGGGCTTTCCCTTCCGCACATCCCAAGATGGAGGAGGGGGACAGCAAATGCCAGCGGACGGCGGACTAATTTGCTGTGAGATCGCGTGTCCGGATCGTTCAAGGCTGGTCAGGGAGAGTCCGTTGAGGTTGAGGCGCATCCACGACCGCCGTCGGGATACCTCCTCCCTCCGGTCGGGGCGCCGAGGACACGCTGAAGAAACGTCTCGGGAGCGGGGAGGGTGTCGATCAGCAGGTCGGGATCGTGGCGCGACAACTCGTTGCGGTCGTAGCGACCCGTACAGACGGCCACGGCGCGAGCCCCTGCGGCCCGCGCGCACTCGATGTCATGGGTCGTGTCGCCAATGATGACTGCGTGGTCGGCGGCACGGAAGGCGTGACCGGTATGATCGGCGGCGCGGCGGATCGCGATGTCGGGAAGCTGATTGCGGTCGGCGTGGTCGCTGCCAAAGGCGCCGACGGGGAAGTAGTCGGCGAGGCCGTGGGCGGAGAGCTTCTCGTATGCAATGGGCTCGACGTTCCCGGTCACCAGTCCAAGTTGAACCTCCGGATCGTCGTCCAGTCGTGAGAGGAGGGGACGCACACCGGGGAGCACCTCCACGTCGGAGGGGGTGAGGGCGTCCCGCATCGCATCCACGTACGCCTCGATGATCTCGGCCAGAACCGCATCTGTCGCAGAAAGGCCGTTCTGGGAGAGCGCCGACTTGAAAATGGCCGGGTCTGTTCGACCGGAGAAGGAGACGCGGTCAAGGGAGATCCGGTGGTTGGTAAGGGACGAGAGAGCACGCGTGACAGCCGTTCGACCCGTACCATTCACCCGGACGAGGGTGCCGTCGATGTCGAAAAGAAGGAGTCTCATGGAGAGGGAGGGAATGGGAGAACATGTCCCGAACACCATCGGGAAGGGAGAGTGGGGGAAGGAGGGAACGCAGATGCCCCGACGGTGGTCGAGACAGGCTATCGGAGCCACGCTCCCTCACCCTCTCACCCAATACTATGAGCAACTAAAGAACCGATTTAAGACCCCGGTGGATCCCACACAGAAGCGCCCGGAAGAATTCGGCACCAACAGTGGGAACGAAGGGCAATCGAGGAGGCAACTGTTCGAACCTCAGCTGGACATAAGACATTAAATGGGGCAGTTCTCGACAGCAGGTGTTCTGCCCTGGAAGCGCCGTTTCCCGAGACCGTTTGTCAACGCGTTTTCCCCTGTCTCAAGTCTCTTGTTCTCTGCATGGTCGACCAAGAAGACACGGCGCCGCCCGAGCGGTCGCTCTACCTCATTGACGCGATGTCGCTAGCCTACCGGGCGCACTACATTTTTATTGGCCGCCCCCTCATCAATTCGAAGGGCCAGAATACCTCCGCCGCCTACGGCTTCACCAACTCGCTCCTCAAGCTCATTGAGGATCACGACATCGAGCACGCTGCAGTGGTGTTCGACGAGGGGGAGGAGGATACCTTTCGAAAGGAGATTTACGAGGACTACAAGGCCCATCGCGATCCCCCACCGGACGAGCTGTTGGAGAACCTTCCGTTCATCAAGGAGATCGTGAAAGCCCTCGACATTCCCGTTCTGGAGATGCCGGGCGTGGAGGCCGACGACGTGATTGGCACTCTCGCCAAGCAGGCCGAGGGGGACGACGCCGAGGTCGTGATCGTCTCGCCGGACAAGGACTTCAAGCAGCTGCTCAGCGACAAGGTCTCCATCTACAAGCCGGCCAAGGGAGATCAGGACTTTGAGATCAAGACGGGCGAGACATTTCGGGAGGAGTACGGCCTCGATCCCGCCCAGTTTGTGGACATGCTGGCGTTGATGGGAGACAGCAGCGACAACGTGCCGGGCGTGTACGGCATCGGGGAGAAGACGGCGCAGAAGCTGCTGCGGGAGTACCACTCGGTGGAGAATCTGATTGAGCACGCCGAGGACCTGAGCGGCAAGCGGGCGCGGGAAGGGATGCAGGAGCACGCCGAGGACGCTCGCCTCAGCAAGCGCCTCGTCCGCATCCGTACCGACCTCGACGTGGGAATGGACTGGCACCAGCTCCGCTGTAAAGAGCCGGACGAGCAAAAGCTCACGGCCCTCTTTCGAGAACTGGAGTTCGAATCGCTCGCTGATCGGCTCGATCTTGACGGGAAGACGGAAGTCACCGACGAGGAGGAAGAGGCGGATCTGCAGTTCGACTTCGGCCCCTACGAGGAGGTACAGGAGCTCGACTCGGACGCGGTCGACTACGACGTGGTGGAGACCGAGGAGGAGCTCCAGGCATTTACGGAGCGGCTGGGCCAGCAGTCCCGCTACGCCTTCGACACGGAGGCGACCTCGAAGGAGCCGATGTTTGCCGATCTCGTTGGGCTGTCCTTCAGCTGGGAGGCAGAGACGGCGACGTACGTGCCCACGCCCCTCCCGGACGACACCCCGACCGACGCGGTCCTGGACGTGCTCGGGCCGGCGCTCGAACGCGACACGGAGAAGATCGGACACAACCTGAAGTACGACCTGCTCCTGCTCACGCAGCACGGGGTGGACGTGGCCGGGCCGCTGTTCGACACGATGGTGGCTCACTACCTCCTGGCCCCCGAGCAGAACCACAACCTCGGGGACGTTTCGCGGTCGGTGCTCAACTACAAGATGGTCCCGATCTCGGACCTGATCGGAGACGACACCGACAATGAATCCATGCGCGAGGTCGACGTGCAGGAGGCCGCGCCCTACGCCTGCGAGGACGCCGACATTGCCCTCCGGCTGGCCGACGAGCTGGCAGCGCAGCTGGAGGAGGGGAACGTGCTCGACATCGCCCACGACATTGAGTTTCCGCTCATCCACGTGCTCGCGGCGATGGAGCACACCGGCATTCGCCTCGATGCCGATGTTCTTGACGAGATTTCTGAAGGACTGGAGCACCGCCTGGATGAGATCGAGGCGGAAATCTTTGACCTCGCCGGGAAGGAGTTCAACATCAACTCTCCGCAGCAGCTCTGCGAGATCCTGTTCGAGAAGCTCGGCCTCCCGGTCGTTTCGAAGACGCCCACCGGCAAGCCGTCCACCAAAGAAAGCGTCCTCCAGGAGCTCTCCACCAAGCACGACATTCCCGGCCTGGTGCTCGACTGGCGGTCGACCTACAAGCTGAAGAGCACCTACCTGGACAGCCTGGGCGAACTGGTCAACCCGGAGACCGGTCGGCTCCACACCAGCTTCAACCAGACCCGAACTGCCACGGGCCGCCTCTCCTCCAGCGACCCGAATCTCCAGAACATCCCCATCCGCACCGAGCTGGGCCGGCAGATTCGGCGCGCCTTCGTGCCGAAGGACGGCTGGACGCTCCTCGCTGCCGACTACGCGCAGATCGAGCTCCGCATCCTGGCCTCCATGAGTGGCGATGAGGCCATGCAGGAAACCTTTCGGGAGGAGGGCGACATCCACACCGACGCAGCCTCGCGGGTGTACGACATCGATCCTGACGAGGTGAGTCCCGACCAGCGCAGCAAGGCGAAGGAGGTGAACTACGGCATTCCGTACGGCATCTCGCCGTGGGGGCTCGCTCAGCGCATGCGCAT
>CAZBIB010000115.1:0-10143 GCA_964491575.1 uncultured Salinivenus sp.
CAGGCGGGCATCCTGGCCGCAGCGGGGCTCTACGCGATCGAGCACCACCGCCCCCACCTCATCCGCGACCACGAAAAGGCAGAGCGGCTCGCCGAGGGTCTTGCGGAGTGCCCCTCCTTCTCCATCGAGCCCGCAGACGTAGACACCAACATCGTGATTTTCGAGGTCCCCGACGGCACCGCCGCAGACATCGCTGAGGATCTCGAAGCGGAAGGACTGCTCCTCACGCCCTTCGGCCCGTCCACCATCCGCGCCACAACGCATCGCGACGTGTCGATGGACGACATTGGCGACGCGCTGGGCATCCTCCAGTCCTACGCCGACCAGCGGCCAGTGTCCACGGCATCGTAATTCTCCCATCTCAGGGACCCCTACGGGACAACCCAGCTGCCCTCGAACGCCTCCTGGTCCGGCTGGTACTCGAAGCGCGCCCGGTAGTGGCCGTCGGGGTGGAGGTGCAGCCACTCGATCCGGTCAATCACGGTCTGGATCGCGGCAAAGTATTGCCGGCTCTCCGCCACGTCATCGTCTGTAACGGGCTCTGATTTGACGGCCGGGCGGAGGCTATCGCCGGGCTCGTCGAGAGGACTTCCAGGCGCCACTGAGCGCACGTACATGGCGAGGGAGTCCGGCGACTGCGTCTCCCACAGATCCATCTCTACGTCGTCGTCGAGGTGCACAGACGCCGTGCCGTACAGGCGAATCTGCTCGCGGGCGTCGGCGTCCCATCCGTGCCACGCGATGCGGTCGTTCTCCCGAAGGGCCTCCACCTTCCGCGTGCGGCGATCCGTGTGAAACAGGAGCCGGCGCGCATCCTCGTCGGCCCGCCGGAGCACCACCGTTCGAAGATCCGGCGCCCGCTCGTGGACGGTACCAAACACGAGATGCCGATATGCATGGTCGGGCGCCTCGGCGGCAGCTTCAATTTCGTCCCAGACGTGATTCAGAGCAGCGTCGAGATTTGTGTAGCGGGGCATGGACATCGTTCAGTGAGAAGTGTAAATGCGTCAGAGTACGAGACTCGGTTCAATTGCGGAAAGACGGCGAACCCCGGGGAAATGGTCTCAGTGGGTGCGGGTCCTCAGCTGTGCGTCACGACGAACGCTTCACCGAGACGCGAAGAGGATCGAGGCCTGTGGCCGACGCCCCCAGCTCGTCCCCGTCTTCCACCGGCCCCACCCCGGACGGAGTGCCCGTGTAGAGCAGGTCCCCGGGCGACAACGTAAAGATCTGCGAGCAGTAATGCACGAGCTCAGACACTGGAAAGATGAGATGTCGGGTGCTCGCATTCTGCCGTACTTCCCCGTTCACCGACAGGCGGATCGTGAGATCCTGGGGATCTTCGATGGCCGAAGCGGGAGTGAGGGGGCCGAGCGGTGCAAACGTATCGAACCCCTTGGCCACGGACCAGGGATGTCGGTTCTGCTTCGCTTTTGACTGCAGGTCGCGGGCCGTCATGTCGAGGCCCACCGCGTAGGCCGTCACGTGGTCGAGAGCTTCATCGCGCGGAATGTTCTTTCCCTTCTGCCCAATGACCGCCACCAACTCCACCTCGTGATGAACGTCCTGGGATTGCGGGGGCAACTGAACGGCCCCGCCCGTTCGGAGAAGAGCCGACGCGGGCTTCAGAAAGACCATCGGTTCGTCCGGCACCTCGCGGTCCATTTCTGCGGCGTGGTCGGCGTAATTCCGACCAATACAGAGCAGCTTCCCGACGTGGATGGGCTTGGGATGGTCGGGGAGGGAGATCTTCATGCGAAACGGAAGGCGGAAAGCGCAATGAGCGGGAACGGAAGAACGGTCGCTGCGTGGCTTAGCGTCGGCACAAGATAAAAAACGGTCACTCTCGCGTCGGTAGCCAACCCGGCGCTCCAAAGCAGAGACACCTTATGTACGCAATCGTTGACGTTAAAGACAAGCAATTCAAGGTCCGCGAGGACGACACCCTGTACGTCCCCTATCACTCGGAGGCCGAGGCCGACCAGGAACTGACCCTGGATCGTGTCCTGCTCGTCTCCGACGAAGAGGGTGATGTCACAATCGGCACGCCGACGGTGGAAGACGCCTCGGTGACGGCCCGCGTGACGGAGCACGTAAAGGGAGACAAGGTCATCGTGTTCAAGAAGAAACGGCGCAAGCGGTATCGCGTAAAACGAGGGCACCGTCAGCAATACACTCAGATTCAGATTGAATCGCTGAATGTGAACGGCGCGCCCGAGTCGTCCGAGACCGCCGAGGAGGACGTGACCGAGGCGGAGGACACGGATGACGAGTCGGCGACGGACGAGGCGGAAACGCCCGCCGGTACGGACGAAGAAGCATCTGAGTCTGAGGAAGCCGAAGAGTCTCCCCAGCCGAAGGAGGAGACCGACGAGTCGGACGAAACCGAGGAGGAGCCCGAAACGGAGACTAAGTCCGACGAGGCGTAACCGAACTGATCCAGCTGCATTGATCCACGAACCAAACCTGCGAGGTAGTTATGGCTCACAAAAAAGCCATGGGGTCGACCGAAAACACCCGCGACTCCAACCCCAGTTATCTCGGCGTGAAGGCCTACGGTGGCGAGCACGTCCACTCCGGGAGCATCATCGTTCGCCAGCGTGGAACCAAGTTCCACCCCGGCCACAACGTGGGCCGTGGGAGTGACGACACGCTCTTTGCAAAGGAGCACGGCGTCGTCAAGTTTTCTCGGAGCGGCGGCGACCGGAAGTACGTCCACGTGGTGCCGGAGGAGGCCTAATCGCTCTCCCATTTTGCTTCGCAACAAAGCTCCTCTCGCCCTCGTGCGGAAGGAGCTTTTTGCGTTTGGGTCCGTTCTTCTCTTTCGACTCTTTTACCGAGAGGATCAAACGCCTACTCTCCCACACCCCGGCATGCCTACGCCCCCCTGTCCATCGGTCTACCGGTTTCTGGATCCTCCCGACACAGTGGAGCTCCGGGCCTTTACCCACGGCCTCCAGCCCGAGCGAGTGCCGACCATGATGGAGCACTTTGCCGAAGACTGGCGCCGGTTTGGGGCGGATGCCTGGAACGAGGTCCCCAACCACTGGCGCCCCGAAAGCGGCGACACCGTGGGATGGTGGACTCTCCCCACCTACCTCGGCGATCACTTTATCGCGCCGTTGCTGGGAGCGCCGGAGGGGACCTGCATCCTGCAGCCGAGCGTGCATTGGATCCTTCAGTGTCTCCTATCGAGTCCAGAAGTTGCCGCGCGGGGCTCTGAGGTACTCGTCTCGGAAACAGCCTTCCCCTCTGTCCTCCACAGCGTAAAGCAGTGGAGTGACCTCTGCGACCTCACGCCGCAGGTTGTGGCTCCGACGGAGACCCATCGCGTCGACCGGGCCGCCGTACTCGACGCTATCGGGCCCGACACCGCCCTCGTGGCCCTCAGCCACGTTGGGTTCACCACCGGAGCCCACTTGCCCACGTCGTTCGTACAGGAAGTGGCCGATCGCGTACACGCCCACGACGGACTCTTTCTGCTGGACGGATACCACGCGGCCGCCACGCGCCCCATCGACGTGACCGACCTTGGCTGTGACCTCTACGTGGGCGGCCTGCTGAAGGAAGCCTCCGGCTCCTCGGGCAACGCATTTCTTTACCTGCGGGAGGGCCTGGAGCTCACCCCTCGTCTCACCGGATGGTTCGGCGACGCGGCACCGTTCGAGTTTCGGCCCGACCCGGAGCCCCACCCCGACGTCCGCCGCCGGTTCCTGGGCGGGACGACTGCCGTAGCGCCGATGTACCACGCCGTGGAAGGTGTTCGCATCCTGCTCGACCTCGGGCTCGACATCGTCCGCAACCACTCCCGTGCCCTGACCGACCGGGCCATCGACCACGTGGACACGCTCGACCTCTCCCTCCGCTCTCCCCGCCCCCCCAAAGAACGAAGCGCCCTAGTCCTCCTGGAGGTGCCGGAGGCCGAATGCCTCGTCGAATATCTCAAGCGACACGACGTCTACACGGACAGTCGCCGGAACACGGTCGTGCGCATGGCCCCGTTCGTCTGGAATACGGCCGACGACATCGACCGGGCGTTCAATCTGATCGAGAAGGCGCTCTCTTCAGGCAGCTACCGCACCCTTCAGGTCGACGCCGCCGGCCCGGTTACGTAGCGGAGGCATCCTCCGCCTCTACTTCGTCGAGCGATTCTGCAGAGTCGTCGAGCACCGCTCCGGTGCGGGGATCTAGCCGAAAAAATGAGACGAGGGCCCGAAAAAGCTCGCCGTGGTGACGGGCCATCGGCTCAGGCTGCTCGAAGAAGTGTTCGACGGCAACGGCAAAAAACTCGGAGGGCGCTTCCGCCGCGTACGGTCGGAGCAGCGAGCGGCCCTGCCGGACGCGGCGCATCTCGTCCCGCACGAGGGATTGCCAGTCGGGTGCCGAGGCGGGATCGACGAGGGAAGGCACGCCGTCGGCCCCCTCGTTGTCGAAATCAAACTGATGCGCCAGCTCGTGGAGGACCACGTTGTTTCCGTCCCCGGGGTCGCTCCAACTCTGCCGTACAGCCGACACCGTAAAGATCATGGGCCCCTGCTGGTGAGCCATGCCGTCGTAGCTGGCGGTAATGTTCTCGTGGTACGTCTCATCGAAGCGCTCCGGGTAAAACAGGACCGACCGGCTCCCGGGCAGCTCCCAGGAGGGCCGCCCGTGCAGGAGCAGCGCGATCCCCGCGGCGACGCTGAGGCGCAACGCATCCGTGACCGTGACGTCCTGAACCCCCTCGAACGAATACTCGTCGAGGACGAACTGCACATCGCGCTCAAAGCGAGCCCGTCCGTCGGGGTCCAGCTGTGGATAAAGGGACACGTGCGCTCGGAGCCACCGCCGTTGGTCTGCCGACAGCTCCTCTTGCGCCACCCGCCAGCGGCGCCACGGACGCCGGAGTCCCACGAACAGAACGACAAGCACTGGTACGAGGCCCAGCACGGGTCCAATCGGGGTCGCCTCGGAGCCCACAATGCCCACGCCGCCCCCGAGGATGAGAGCAAGAAGCCCCGTGGTGATCAGCGAGGAGCGCCGAGCGATGCGCATGATAAAAGCGGGGCAGGATAGCGCCTTTTGCAGAACGGCGTGTGCGTCGTGGCCCCCGTGGGACATACGAGCGCCTCGCGTCCGTGTGCCCCCATGCCCGACCTCCCCTCCCACAGAAGCGGATCGCAAACCCTCATTAAGCGCGAACAATTCTTCGAGACAGAGGGTACACTAGTGGTGTATTTGCTTCGCCGAGGTGCTTTTCCGCACTACGCCGCTCCTTTCACCAATCCCTCCCACCCTCATGGGCGCGATGAACACGCTCCGGCAAAACACCGGAGTGATTCTTTGGATCCTCGTACTCTCGTTCGGCATCATTTGGACGCTTCAGGACTCCGATGTCTTTTCGGCGATGAACCAGCCGACGCGCAGCATCGCTACGGTGAATGGCAGTGTCATTCAGCAGCAAGAGTACCAGCAGACCCTCGAGCAGCTGCGCACCCGATTTCAGCAGCAGATCGGCGGGGACTTGAATCCCCAGATGCAGGAGCGACTGCGTGAGCAGGCCTACAACCGGGTCGTGAACCAGAAGCTGCGCGAACAGCAGATGGAGCAGCTGGGCATCTCGGTCACCGATTCCGAAGTGGAGGCGATGGTGTTTGGAGAGTCGCCGCACCCCATCATTCGCCAGCAGTTTGCTGACTCAACCGGCCAGATCAATTACCAGTTGCTGCAGAACATGGCCCAAAACCCCCAGGCACAGGCACAGTGGCTGCAGCTTGAGCAGTATCTGCGGCAACAGCGCCGGCAGCAGAAAATGAGCTCGCTCATCCAGTCGACCATTCAGATCTCCGAGAACGACATCAAGAACTATTATCGCCGCCAGAATATGTCGGCGTCGGCCCGCTACGTGTCGCTCCGGTACGCGCAAGTGCCAGACGATTCCATTTCGATTACGGAGTCGGACCTCCGCAGCTACTACGAGAACAACAAGGAGGACTTTAAGCGCGAGAAAACCGTCACAATCGAGTACGCGACCACCACCAAAGAGGCCACCGCCGAAGACTCCTCGGCGATTGGGAGCGATCTGAGCGAGCTCCGCAGCGAGTTTGCCACAACGGAGAAGGACTCCCTCTTCCTCCTCAACAACGCCTCGGACAGTGACTTTTCGAGCGCGTACCAGACCCCGGATCAGATGAGCGCCCAGGTGGCCGACTCGATCTACGCGAATCCTGAGCCCGGCCGGATCGTCGGCCCCGTCTTTGGGGGCGGGCAGGCCCATCTCATTAAGATTCGCGACACGCGCCCCGCTGAGAGCGAATACGCCCACGCCAGTCACATTCTTCTGAAAACCGACCAGGCCAACCCGGAGATGAGGGATCGTCTGCAGGCCATTCGCGACTCCATTGAATCGGGAGCGGCCTCTTTCGCCGAGATGGCCAAAAAATACTCCGACGACCAGTCCGCCTCGCAGGGCGGCGACCTCGGCTGGTTTGCCCAGGGCAGCATGGTGGACGCGTTCGGAGAGGCTGCCTTTAATGCGGAGCCCGGCAGCCTCGTCGGGCCCATTCGCTCGGAGTTTGGCTACCATCTGATTAGGGTGGAAGCTCGTGCGTCGAAGGCCGTTCAGATGGCCAATCTCGCGTATAACCTCAGCCCTAGTCAGTCCACGCTGGCCGACCAGGAGAGCCAGCTCGGCGATCTGGCGTACTATGCGGAAGACAGTGGAAACTTCCGCGAGGAAGCCCAGCGCCTGAACCTGTCCGTTCAGCAGGTGCAGGTCGAGACCGGGCAATCGTCGATTCCCGGCATTGGACAGAGCCCGGCCCTATCGCAGTTTCTGGAAACCGCTTCGACCGGCGACATCAGCGAGGTGGTCGAATTGAATGATAAGTTCGTTGTCGCCCACGTGACGAACGTGACGCCGGAAGGGTACCGCCCCTTCAGCGAGGTGAAGTCGCAGATCCGTCCGCAGGTCGCGCTCCAGAAGAAGCGAAAAATTGTGGTGCAGCGGATGGAACGGGCGCTCGCCCAGAACGACTTCGAGGCCCTTCCGGAAGCCCTCGGCACCGACATTCGCACGCAGTCGGACATCTCGTTCTCGACCAACACCGTTCCGGGGCTTGGTCAAGAACCCAAGTTTGTGGGCACTGTGTTCGGACTGGATGAGGGGGAGACCTCGGGGCTCGTTGAGGGCTCGAATGCGGCCTTCGTCGTGCAGGTAACGCAGAAGAGCACCCCGCCGCCACTGACCGAGCAAAAGCGTCAGGAAATCCGCAAGCAACTCCTGAAGCAGCGCCGCAAGCAGGTCGCATCAGACTGGCTCGCCGCGCTGAAAGAGGAGGCCACGATCAAGGACAACCGGTCGGCGTTGGGTCAATAGAGTGCAGTCCTCTGACTTACCGGTCTCTGGCCGGGGACGACCATTTGACCGTACCCCGAAAGACCGACACGGCCGGGCCTTCGAGGTATCGTTCGGTTCCTCGATCAGATGCGGCCCTCCCGACGCGGAGGACGCCTCCTTGCGTCTGCACTCGAATTCCCCCGTCCGTGTCCCCGGAATGGAGGCGTTCCGCAATCACCGCCCCGGCCAGAACCCCGGTGCCGCACGACAGGGTCTCGTCCTCCACCCCCTTCTCGTAGGTGCGGAGAGACACCTCGTCCGCCGCGCTCACCTTGACAAAGTTGACGTTGGCCCCCGTCGGTTTCAGCGTCGGATCGTGGCGAAGCTGCGCCCCCCACTCCTGAACCGGAACGGCCTCCACGTCGTCTACCAGGGCCACCAGATGCTCCGTTCCAGCGTGTGCGTAGTGGAGGGCACGAATGGGGTCGGGCACGGGTCGGTTGAGCACCACGTCGGAGCGGATGTCTGACACCTCCGGCACGAAGAGGCGGACGCGGTCGGGGTCGTCGTCCGGATGAGTCGCTCGGTACAGCCCGGCATCGGTGTCGAACGCGAGCTCCTCCCTCTCGAAACCGGCCTGCCGGGCAAACCGAAACAGGCACCGCGCCCCATTGCCACACATGGTCGCCCGCGATCCGTCGGCGTTCACGTAATGCATGCGGTAGTCCGCAGCTGGCGTCTCCGGGTGATCCAGGGCCAGGAGTCCATCCGCGCCGATTCCATAGCGACGCGGACACCATTCAGCCGCACAGGTTGACAACTCAGCCTCCGAGAAGCGATAGGTCCGGTTGTCGACGACGATGAAATCATTCCCCGTCCCCTGCATTTTGGTAAACGAAACGCCCTGTGGATCCGTCATGATCGTGGAGTGGTTGTGATCGTTGCCAACATCTCGGCACGATTGGACGCCTGCCTCGTAAAGTTTTACCGATTTGAGCTTGAGTCTCTCACCCAACCCCAAACCCCCTTTGCCCGAAAAACAACTGAGCATCGAAGGCGCCGATCCGCTGTTGCTGTTCGGCTTTAACGACGTGTACCTCCGGAAGATCGAAGACGCCTTTCCGGACACCCACATCACGGCCCGTGGCACGGAGATCCACCTTGAGGGCGACGCGGACACCCTCGACAAGGTGGAGCGCGTCTTCAGCGAAATGCTGACCCTGCTCGACCGCAACGACCACTTGACGGAGGAGGACGTGGAGACCATCCTCGCACTGTTCGATTCGGAGGATGCCTCTCCCTCTCCCACCACAGCCGAAACCGGACGGCGAGACGCCATCCTCACCACGCCCGACGGCGAGGTCATCAAGCCCCGCTCCACAAACCAGGAGCGCCTTGTCCAATCGGCCGCGGCCAACGACGTGGTCTTCACCATTGGGCCGGCCGGGACCGGGAAAACGTACGTTGCCGTGGCGCTGGCCGTGGCGGCGCTCAACAACCACGAGGTCAACAAGATCGTCCTCTCCCGCCCCGCCGTGGAGGCCGGCGAGGAGCTCGGGTTTCTGCCCGGCGACTTCTACGAAAAGGTGGCACCCTACCTCCGCCCCCTCTACGACGCCCTCGGCGAGATGATGCCGCGCGACGAGCTGGCCGAGTCCCTGGAGCAGGACCGCGTGGAGGTGGTGCCCCTAGCGTACATGCGGGGCCGCACCCTCAAATCCTCGTTCGTCATCCTCGACGAGGCGCAAAACGCCACCACGGGGCAGATGAAAATGTTTCTGACGCGCCTCGGCCCCCGAAGCCGTGCCATCGTCACCGGCGACATTACGCAGACGGACCTCCAGGACCGGAGCGCGAGCGGCCTCATCCAGGTCCAGCACATCCTCAAGGGCATCGACGGGATCGAGTTCATCTATCTGGAGCGCGAGGACGTGGCCCGTCACCGCCTGGTCCAGGACATCATCGCCGCTTATGAGGAGCATGATGAGTAATCGGGCGGAAGTGTGGAAGTATGGAGGTTTGGACGCACCCTACGTCCGCCCGTCCACACTTCCGTACGTCCATACTCCAACGGAGCGCAAGCGACGTTGGCATCAGTCGTACTCAAAGAACCCCTCCCCCGTCTTCCGTCCCAGTTGCCCCGCCGTTACCTTGCGCCGCAAGAGGGGGCACGGGCGGTACTTATCGTCGCCCAGCTCGTCGTGAAGGACCTCCAGGATGTGGAGGCACACGTCCAGCCCGATGAAGTCCGCCAGCGTAAGCGGCCCCATCGGATGGTTCATGCCAAGCTCCATCACCGTGTCGATGTCTTCGGGCTCGGCCACCCCCTCCATCACGCAGAAAATGGCCTCATTGATCATGGGCATGAGGACGCGGTTCGAGACGAATCCCGGGTAGTCCTCCACCTCCACCGGATTCTTATCGAGATCCTCCGCCACGCCCGCCGTCGTCTCAAAGGTCGCGTCGCTCGTGCGCTGGCCGCGCACCACCTCCACCAGTGTCATAACGGGCACAGGATTGAAGAAGTGCATGCCCACCACCTGCGCGGGCCGCTCGGTCTGATTGGCAATCCAGGTGATGGAGATGGACGAGGTGTTGGACGCGAGAATGGCGTCGTCGGGGGCATGCTCATCGAGGGTGCCGAACACGTCGGCCTTGATGGACTGCTCCTCCGGCACGGCCTCCACGACGAGATCCGCCGACTGTACGCCCTCGGCGGTATCGGGCGTGAGCGTGAGGCGATCGAGCGCAGCGTCCTTCTCGTCGGCCGTAATCGCGTCCTTGCTAACTTGCCGCGACAGGTTGCTTTCAATCGTGGCGCGGGC
>CAZBIB010000116.1:0-10102 GCA_964491575.1 uncultured Salinivenus sp.
ATCTCTCAGGACATTAACGGGAGATCGCCCCCTCATCCCCCCTTCTATCCGTCCCCCACACCCCCACTCTCCTTCGCGTCCTCCCACAGCCGACGCATCTCAGACAGATCCGCCTCGTCAATCGTGACCCCGCGGTCTGACAGGCGACGCTCGACGTGCTGAAACCGACGCGTAAATCCGTCGACCGTCTCGCGGAGCGCATTTTCAGGATTGAGGTCTGTATAGCGCGCGTAGTTCACGAGGGCAAACAGGAGGTCGCCGAACTCCTCTTCGCGCCGCTCAGCGGAGGCTCCGTCCTCGACCGTCGCCCGAAACTCCCCGAGTTCCTCCCGCACCTTGTCCCAGGCCTCGTCGCGGTCCGGAAACTCGAACCCCACGCCCGCGGCCTTCTCCTGCACCCGATGGGCCCGCAGGAGCGCCGGCAGATGGGGCGGCACCCCATCGAGCACCGAGGATGCCTCCTCTCCATCTTTCTCCTCCTGCTTAATTTCTTCCCACGAGGCCGCCACTTCATCCGGATCGTCAGCCGCCTCGTCGCCGAAGACGTGCGGGTGACGGCGCACGAGTTTGTCCGTCTCCGCGTTGATCACGTCCGCGAGCGTGAAGCGGTTCTCTTCCTCTGCGATGGTGGCATGGAAGAGCACGTGCAGAAACACGTCGCCCAGCTCCTCCGGCAATTCGTCCCAGTCCCGCTCGTCAATCGCCGCTACCACCTCGTAGGCCTCCTCAATGAGCAGGTGCTTCACCGACTCATGGGTCTGCTCGCGGTCCCAGGGACAGTCGCGGCGCAGCTGTTTCACGATGGCCACGAAGTCGGCATAAGCCTCCAGTCGTTCGGTAGATTCCGAGAATTCAGCATCGTAGATTTTGTCGGCGGCGCTGGGAACTGGATCAGCCATGCAGGTGGGAGATTTAGGAGAAAGTACAAAAAAGAGGACTACCAAGGTGCTCAACAGGCAGCGAAAAGGGTTGTTGGCATGTGTGAAACATGTTTGGAGCGAGTGTCTCCCCGTGTCGGGGCCGGAACAGTGCAGACCCCTTCTCGTCTCATACAACCGGCGAAACGGGCTTGATCGCCCGGATCGCCACGCTCTTTCACATATGGGGATGACACGGCTTCGACGTGTAGTAACGGGCAGCGGACTGACCCGCCGAGCACCCTGATCCGCTCGTAAAACCTGTCAGGAATCGCAACTGCGGACGATTATTCGTACGCGATGGCGGCGTAACAGCCTCCATCTGTCTCACGTCGCTCCTGACCCTTGGGGAGCGTGAGACATCGACAAAAAGGGTGTAGCCGTCCCGTTCTCCGGCTGCGGACGTGACGGCGAACTCCAATCAGCCTTAGCGTCGCCTTGGCCTTGTGGATGGGCAGACGGGTGACGTGAACCTCCAATGCATCCACTATGCGGGTAGAGGTTCGACTTGCACGGCTACACGGACCCGGGTTCGACTCCCGGCATCTCCACCATACTCTCCCCGTAAGTGTCTGACTAGAAGGCACTTACGGGGATTTTTATTTTGTGCCGAGGTTCGGCCTCGACCTCAAACGCAAAGCCTCCGCGCCTCAACTCCGGCCGTCAAAGACCCCAGTCCCCTGCCAAGTGTGCAGACAGTCATTGGCATAGGGCGCTCCACCCTCGTGCTCCAGATCCAAAGACAAACAAAAAGATGCCCCGGAGCCGCGGGGCGGGGGGAGGGTCGCGGCTCGGGGCATCAAAGTGGAGCCACGGGGATTCGAACCCCGGACCTCTTGCATGCCATGCAAGCGCTCTACCGACTGAGCTATGGCCCCGTGTCGGAATGCGTGCATGCTCTACTTCCGGCACCGCAGCACGTTCCCGCATGAACGCCCCCCGGCCCCGTTTCATCGAATTTGTCCGTGGCCTCTCCACCTTTGACTACCCCGATAGGGGTAACAAGCCGATGCGGAGACCCGTATGTGATTTTGTCGCGGTCCGCTCTCACCTTCCATCGCGCCTTCTATGAAGCTCGCCCTCATCGGCACCGGACAGATGGGACAGGCCGTGGCGACGGAGGCCGCGGACGGCCCCCACGAGGTTGCTGTCCGTTTCAACTCGGATCGCCCCTTTCTGGACGCCGAGCGATCCGCTCTCGACGACGTGGACGTGGCCATCGATTTTTCTCTCCCCTCCTTGGCCGTCCCTCACCTCCGGCGCTACTGCGAGTGGCGCCTGCCGGTGGTGATGGGCACGACCGGCTGGTACGACGCCCTCGACGACGTGCAGACCCTTGTTCAGCAGCACGAGGCCAGCGTGCTGTACGCGCCCAATTTTTCAATCGGCGTGGCAGTGCTTTCCCGGGCGGTCGATCATCTGACGGGCCTCATGGACAAGCTCGATGCGTACGATGCGTTCGTCCACGAGATGCATCACACGAAAAAGGCGGACAGTCCCAGCGGAACGGCCCGGATGCTCGGCGAACAACTGGTGGAGGGACTTGACCGCAAAGACCACATCGATCCCGAAGCGCAACACCAGCGTATCGACCCGTCGGCCGTCCACGTCAGTTCCACCCGGGCCGGCACGGCATTCGGGGAGCACACGATTGGCTTCGACAGCCCATACGACCGGGTGTCCCTGCGCCATCGCGCCAAAAACCGGCGTGGCTTTGCGGTGGGAGTCCTGCGGGCTGCAGAGTGGCTGCAGGGACGGACCGGCCTCTTCACACTGGACGATATGCTGGACGATTGGCTCAATTCCTGATTTCCCCATCGCACTCGCCTCTCGAATCAACTCCGACTCCTCTGCTATGGCTCACGATCTTCTTTTCCGCGGCGCGGCTCCGGCCCTCGTCACGCCTTTCACCTCCGACGACACGATTGACGAGGCCGCCTTCCGTCGCCTGATCGACCGCCAAATCGAGGGCGGCGTTTCGGCTCTCGTCGTGCTGGGCACGACCGGCGAGAACCCGACCGTCACCGAGGCGGAACGTCGTCAACTCGTGGACGCCGCCGTAGAGACGACGGACGGACGAGTCCCAGTCATTGTTGGCACCGGCACGAACAACACCGACGAGAGCGTTGCCTTCTCGGAGGCGGCTATGGCGGCGGGGGCCGACGGCCTCCTGGTGGTAGGCCCCTACTACAACAAGCCCTCACAGGCAGGCTTCACAGCTCACGTGGAGACCATCGCCGAGGCTGCCGATGCGCCTCTCATCCTCTACAACGTCCCCAGCCGCACGAGCTTCAACATCGCCCCCGAAACGGCCCTCCACTTGGCCGAAGAGGTCCCACAGGTGGTGGGTATCAAGGAGGCCTCGGGAGAGGTGGACCAGATTAATGACCTTCTTGCTCACCGGCCGGACGGATTCGGCGTCTATTCGGGGGACGACGAGATGACGCTGCCGCTGTTGGCGATGGGTGGCGACGGGGTCGTATCGGTCCTCAGCAACGCTCTACCGGAGCCCGTCTGCGAGCTCGTGGACGCTGCGCTTGGCGGTGACCTCAAGACTGCCCACGAGCGGCACATCGACCTCCTCCCGGCCATGCGGGCCTGCTTCCTGGAGACCAACCCCATTCCCATCAAAGACATCTGCGCTGCGCTCGGCTGGATGGAGCCGCACGTGCGCCTGCCTCTCGTGGCCATGGAGGAACGGTCGCCGGTCCGCCAGCGCGTCCTGTCGGCGTTCGACGACTTGTTGGATGTGACGGTCGCCTGAGTCCAAAGGGTGCCGCCGTGCCGGAGAAGATGAGATTGTGGCCCTGGGGATGTATTGCGTATTTCGTATTGCGTATCCGCTCACAATCGAGCGACTTACGCAATACGCGCTACGCAATACGAAACAGCTATCACTGCGCAAACAGCGCCGCGATCCCCCCCACCGCCGCCGTGTAGAGGGCCGAGCCGAGCCAGAGGCCATACAGAAGAAATCCGGTCGTGGCCTGGGTCTGTAGTGCGACGAGCGCCACGAGGAGGCCGTTGTGGAGGAGGGCCACCACCAGGCTCCCGAGAAGGGCCTGCCGGGGGCGGATGATGAGGGGCGTGTGCTCCTCCACCGCGAAGCGGCCCACCAGGAAGCCGATCAGGGTTTTTACGAACATATGGATGCCCCAGGTGCCGTAGGCCACGTCCATGGCCAGCCCCAGGCCGGCCCCCGTTAGCGTGCCGCGGCGGCGGCCTTCTCGGAGGGCGTACCAGCACAGAAAGAGGAGGACGGCGTCCGGATAGCTGCCGTAGATGCGCAGCCGGCCCACGATCAGCCACTGAAGCGCAAAGACCCCAGCAGCGGCGAGAAGTCGACGGGCGGAGCGCGACATGCGGTGGGAACACGACGGAACGGGAAAGAAGTGTACCGGGATTCCCCGGACGGGCATCTCACGATGGCGGTGCGCTCAGCATTCGGACGATGTCGTCCATTGTGTGTGTGATCTGGTAGGACGGCCCGGTATAATTGTTGGCGAACAACGTGAAGGCCACGAGGGAGCCGTCCGGTCGCTCTACGTAGCCGCTCAGGGCCCGCACAAAGGCGAGAGACCCCGTCTTGGCATACACGGACGTCCGGGGCAGGCGTCCACTGAGGGTTGTGTTGTGCTCTCCTCCCCTCGGCAGGGAAGACAGGAAGGCCTCCCGCTCCGAATGCTCGGCCATGTGGACAAGAAGCTTGCGCATCGCTTGGGGCGTCACGAGGTTCTTTCGGGACAGCCCGGAGCCGTCGTTGATCATGAGCGCGCGTGTGTCGATCTCAGCACGCCGCAGGAACGATTCAGTGCGACGGGCACCCCCGCGTGCGGAGCCGCCCCATCCGTACGTGCGAAAGACCTGTTCCGCATAGAAATTGTCGCTGCGCTTGTTGATGACGCGCACGATCTCGGAGAGAGGAGGAGACAGCTTCACGAAAAGAGGCGTTCCATCGTCGGGCGGCGCATCGAGCGAGTCAACGTCTACGATATCGAGGTCTGTTTCAATTCCCTCCGCCTGAAGCCGCTCCCGAAAAATACGCAGCGTGAAGACCGTCGGGTTGCTCACCGGCACGTTCCGAATTCCCTCGTAGGACCGTGCTACCGAGCCGGTAAGCACGAGCTTGTTCGTGGAGAAGGTGCGATTAATGAGGAGCGTGCTTCCGCGCCACCGCTCGATCGTGACGGCGTGGTTCTCGTACTCCACAGCTCCTTCGGGCTGAACGCGAACGACGGGGGGCTCTCCGGGACGAGTGGCCTGCACGCGTATCGGCACCGAGTTGTCCCGGTAACTGAGCCCTCCGGCTCGAATCCCCATCTGCTTCCCTTTGTCCCGCGTCAGATAGTTTACGTTCCATCCATCCGGATAGCTCCCCTCTCGAAATACATCGTCGTCGCCGATGAGACGCCCCTCGATGCGACGCACGCCCATCTCGGCAAGCTGCCCGGCCCACTCGCGGAGGGGATCGGTTCGTCGGAGGGCTGTGCTGCCAAACGTGGGATCCCCTGATCCCTCCAGCCGAAGGTCTCCCTGCATTACAGAGTCTCGTGTCGTGCCGTCGAAGCTCAGCGTCGTCTCGTACCGGTAGGTGCTGCCCAGCAAATCGAGCGCAGCGGCCGTGGTAAACATCTTCTGGTTGGAGGCCGGAAGGAAGCCGCGCTCAACATTCCGACTGTACAGGAGGCTGTCCCGATCGAGGTCGTAGATGCTGACGCCCCAAAAGGCATTAGCGGCCTGGCGTTGCTGGAGGAGAGATTCAATTCGGGATTGTAATGGCTGCGCGGAGGCCCCCTCAGGCCACAGCGATCCGGCGACGAGCAGGAGGCCGACGGCAAACGCCCACCAGCGATGGATCACAGGAAACAATCTTGGTGGTTTCGAGAGGCGATGGTGGCTGGAACCTTCCCCAAGGACCCTTGGTTTCTCGAATGAAGCACAAATCCCGTGCCTCTCCCCGACGGGTTCCTTGTCTTTTGCCGCCGAGTCGGCGTGCTGTCAACAATCCAGATTTTCTCTGCTTGACGTATGCCTAAGTCGTCCAAACGCCGGGGCCAATCCGGACTGCTCGTTTTCGAACGGAGAAACTATCTTCTCCTCCTTATAGGAGTTGCCCTCATCGTGGTCGGCTTTACGGCCATGTACCTCGAGAATCAGTATCAGGGCTTCATTTCACTCTACGTCTCTCCCATCTTGATCATAGGCGGGTACGCGGAGATCATCTATGCCCTCCTGTGGTCCCCGAGCGAGGAGGATCTAGTCGATGAGAACCAGCCTACCCGTCAGTAGAGCAGCGAGCCAACCGCAATTGGCGAACGGCCGTGCCCTCCTCTTTCCAAGACGCAACGACATAGTCGGGAGACACTTCCGTCACTTTTCAGAATCGAGACCCGGGAAGGCACATGGGGCCGCGGCGCGTCACTGATTGGCGACAATCTCGTGCTCGGGAAAGAAGTAGGCTGCCTCCTTTCGGCCGTTGGACGGGGAGTCAGATCCGTGGACGATGTTCTCCTGAATCGAGTCGGCAAAGTCGCTCCGGATGGTGCCCTCCTCGGCCTCCTCCGGATCGGTCGCTCCAATCAGTTCGCGAAAGTCTTCGATGGCATTGTCCTTCTCAAGCACGACGGGCACGCACGGCCCGCTGGACATAAAGTCGGTGAGGTCGTCGAAGAAGGGCTTGTCCTCGTGGACCGCGTAGAAACCCTCCGCCTCCTGCTTCGACATGGTGATCATCTTCATCGCCCGGATCACAAATCCGGCCTCTTGAATGCGCCGGAGCACTTCGCCGATCTTTCGCTTCCGAACGCAGTCAGGCTTGAGAATGGCGAGTGTGCGCTCGGTGGCCATGATAGAGTTGGATTTGTTCGTAGAGTGTGACGTGCGAGTCTGCCCCTAAACCTACAGGAGCCACAGCTCTTTGCCTCCCGACTGGTATTAGTCGTTCGTGAATCCCTTTCCTAAAATCGCAAGCGCCGTCCTCCTCTTCTCGTAACAAATTCGGCATTTGGACCAACCGCTCGCGGCGTTGGCAACAGGGTCTCAGGCCGTGCGTTTGAAAGAAGATCGCTGTCTTCCCCAAACAAATCATCCATCTCGTGTCGAGTCCAAAACATGCTACGCTTGGGGGCGGCTGTTTTTGGTGCCTGGAAGCCGTCTACGAAGAAGTGGAAGGCGTCTCGGAGGTCGTCTCCGGCTACGCCGGCGGCCACGTGCCCAACCCCTCCTACCGACAGGTCTGCAACGACACCACCGGTCATGCCGAGGTCGTGCAGCTCACCTACGATCCGTCCGTGATCAGCTACCGCGACCTCCTGGAGATTTTCTTCACGATCCACGACCCGACGACGAAAGACCGGCAGGGCGCCGACATCGGCCCGCAGTACCGCTCCATCATCCTCTACCACGACGAGAAGCAGAAGGAGACCGCCGAAGATCTCATCGAGGAGTTCGAGGCCGATGGCATTTTTGGCGACCCGATCGTGACCGAGGTGGAGCCCCTCGACACCTTCTACCGGGCCGAGGACAAGCACCAGGATTACTACGATCGGAACGCGTCGCAGCCCTACTGTCAGAGCGTCATCTCTCCAAAGGTGGCCAAGCTGCGAAAAAAACACGCCGAGAAATTGAATTAGGATTTCGGGGTGTGGAATAGGGAGTTTGGACGGAGCTGAGAGTGTTTACAACTTTGCTCTTCCCCACTCCACATTCGCTACTGTCGTGCGAGGCCGAGGGTCATAAGGGAGACAGACTCGGCGCCGGCGTCCGTGAGCGTCTCTCCGGCGGCCACGGCCGTCGATCCCGTCGTGAGCACGTCGTCCACGATGAGCCACCGTCCGCCCGCACAGTCCGGATCCGCCACAAAGGCGTCCCGCACGTTGCGCCAGCGCTTCTCCCGGGACAGGCCGGTCTGGGAGCGGGTGGGGTTCGGCCGCGCCAGCAAGTCGGGCCGAGAGGAACAGTCCAGCGCCTCCGCCGCGCCCTCCGCGAGCGTAGTGCTCTGGTTGTATCCCCGCTCCAGCCGGCGCGTCCGGTGGAGAGGGATCGGCACCACGCCGTCGGGCGAGGGATGCGCTTCCGCAAAGGCCTCCCCCATCAGCCGCCCGAGGGGTACGCCGTAGCGGGGCCGATTCCGGTACTTCAGCGCGTGCTGGACGGCCTGCAGGGTCCCGCCCTTGTCGAACACCCACAGGGCGAGCGCCCCCTCAAACACACCGCCCCCCACCGGCAACCGATCGAGGCGAGCCGCCACGCCCATCTCGGGCGCCCGCTCCAACGACTGCAGGCACTGTGGACAGAGTGGAAGCTGCGGCGACTCGGGACGGGCTCCGCAGCCAAGACAGCGGGGGGGATAGATGACGTCGAGCAGGCCCCGCCCGAGTACGTGCGCTGCCCGCATCGCAGCCGACGATAGTGCGTGGAGGTTCGGCATTATGTGTAGACGCCCTATCGGACCGCAGGCGTGAGCGGTGAGCAGGACAGATTTTCGGTAAAATGCCGCTGATATGATGCAACCATATGGGGCATTGTATACGTTTTGGGCCGTGGAGTCAACATGAAGAGACGAAATTCCCTCGTGGACTGCTCTCGACTGCGGGGAGCCGCAGGCCGTTTCTCATCATGATAGCACTTAGGGCCCATGGCCGACCGGGATCGACGCGGCATGCTCATTACAAACAACGGGACCGACCCCGTGCAGGTGTCCATGTCCTCGCGCCAGCTTCATCTGGATCCCGGTGAGGAGACGTTCATCACGCCGGACGAAGTGCGGGACCCCACGCTCCGGGAAGCGCTACAGGAGCGGTCCATCGCCATCGTCCGCCCGGCTACGCCCGACGAGGACGAGGAGCTTCGAGAGCGACTCGATGATCAGTAGCGACCGCCGCTTCGTCCCGCCCCTTCCCTTCCCCCTGTCCCCGATGAACATTCTCACCCTCGAACCTTGGCACAGCGGGTCCCGACGCCGGTTTCTGGACGGGCTCGCCGAGCACAGCGCGCACGAGGTCCGTACCGTTACAATGCCAGGACGCTTCTGGCAGTGGCGGATGGAGGGGGGCGGCGTAACGCTGGCCCAGAAGGTGCGATCGGTCGTGGAGGACGGCTTCCGACCCGATCTGCTCTTCGCCACGGACATGGTCAACCTGCCGGCCGTCCTGTCCCTCTCGCGGCCTCGCCTCAACGACGTGCCGGTCGTCCTCTACTTCCATGAGAATCAGCTCACCTATCCCCTGCCGCCCGACGAGGAGCGAGAGCGGGCCTACGCCATCACAAACTACCTGTCGGCCCTCGCCGCCGACCGGGTCGTGTTCAACACGCAGTCGCACTTCGACGAGTTCATCGAGGCACTGCCCCAGCTCCTCCGCGACTTCCCCGACTTCACGAACATGCACACCGTGCGCGACATCCGCGACAAGAGCACGGTGCTCCACCCCGGCATCGACCTGCGCGCTCACGACGAACACGCAGGCACCCGCACCAAACGAACGTCTCGTGGTACAGCTCCGCCCATCGTGCTCTGGAATCAGCGCTGGGAGTACGACAAGAACCCCTCGGGCTTTTTCCGAATGATGAACCGACTCGACGACGCCGAGGCGCCGTTTCAGCTCATCCTGGCCGGCGAGCACTTCCACGAGCAACCGGAGGAGTTCGAGCAGGCCTTCGAGCGCTACGCCGGACGCATCCTTCACTACGGCTACGTGGAGGACTTCGACGAGTACAGCCGCCTGCTGCACCGGGCCGACGTGGTCGTCTCCACGGCCCGGCACGAGTTCTTCGGAGTCGCCATCCAGGAGGCCATCTACTGCGGCTGCCACCCGGTGTTGCCGAACCGGCTCAGCTATCCGGAACTGATCCCTGAGACGCACCACCGCCCCCTTCTCCACGCCCCGGTCCTCTACGACGACGAGAACGATCTCTTCGAGGTGCTGCGGTCCATTCTGGAGCGCGAGGAGCGCCCCCTCCCGCCCGACACGCTACGCCAGATGCCCGAGCCCCTCGACTGGCGCACGCACGCCCAGGACTACGACAACCTGTTCGAGACCGTGGCCGAGCAGACGCCGGCTCTGGCATAGACGCCCTCAACAGAAAAGGCTCCGGAAGGGCATCCTTCCGAAGCCTCAGGGACAGAGAAAATAGTACCGCGTACGGGATTTGAACCCGTGTTACCGGCGTGAAAGGCCGGCGTCCTA
>CAZBIB010000117.1:0-10095 GCA_964491575.1 uncultured Salinivenus sp.
CCTTCCAGCGAGCACACGACGGTGGACCCGCTGACCCCGTACCCCCGTTCCGAGAGGAAGAGCTCGCGCGGGTTGGGGACCTCCTGCAGGCCGTTCTCGCGCATCTCAAACACGCCGATCTCATTGGCCGCCCCGAACCGATTTTTGACCGTCCGCAGGATGCGGTACGCGTGGTTGTTGTCCCCCTCGAAGTACAGGACCGTGTCGACCATGTGCTCCAGGACCCGCGGTCCGGCGATGGTGCCTTTTTTGGTCACGTGGCCCACGAGGAATGTGGAAAACTCCTTCTCCTTCGTCAGCTTGCGGAGGGAGGCGGTGCTCTCGCGCACCTGGCTCACCGATCCGGGTGCGCTCGACAGATCGGGCCGGTAAATCGTCTGGATGGAATCGACGATGAGGAGGTCTGGCTCCACCTGGTGAACGGCGTCGGCGAGCTGCTGCACGTTTGTTTCGGCCAGCAGGTAGAGGTTGTCGGAGTCCACGCCGAGGCGTCGGGCACGCATCTTGACTTGCCGCTTCGACTCTTCGCCGGTGACGTACAGGATGGCGGCGTCGGGCAGGTAGCCGCCGAGCTC
This sequence comes from uncultured Salinivenus sp., assembly GCA_964491575.1. Classification (GTDB taxonomy): domain Bacteria; phylum Bacteroidota; class Rhodothermia; order Rhodothermales; family Salinibacteraceae; genus Salinibacter. The sequence continues at coordinate 576 of CAZBIB010000117.1, forward strand.
GGTCATGAGCGTGCTCTTGCCGATGCCGGGATCCCCCGCGATGAGGCTGAAGGAGCCCTGCATGATGCCGCCGCCCATGACGCGGTCGAACTCGTCGATGCCGGTCCGGAGGCGCGCCTCTTCCCCAAGGTCCACCTCCGTAAGCTGCGTCGGTCGGTTCTGAGCCGTCGTGTCGCCGTTTCGTCCATCTGTGTTCAGGTCGGGCACGCGCGCCTCCACGTCGGGGCTCTCCGTCTCCTGCACGAGCGTATTCCAGGCTCCGCATCCGGCGCACTTGCCCATCCACTTGTGGGCCTCGTAGCCGCATTCCTGACACACGTATCTGGGATTCGATTGGGCCATGAACGATGTTGGGAGATAATGCGAAGATCACGTGTCGTTCACAGAGGAACCTCCCCGCCGAGCCGGATGTGCATTATGCGCAGTCCGGAGGGTAGATACGCAATTCACCCCCTCGGTGTCCCGTTTCTGCAGCGCCCCTCTTGAATAGATGCCCGCTCCGCGGTGCTCGATTCTCTGCTCTTTCCGTTTCGCGCGCTTGGCCGGTACGCAATTCTCGTGGGCCGCGCGTTCACGTCGATCAAGGAGATCCACACGTACTGGAACAACATGGTCACCCAAATGGTGCGGATTGGGATCGATTCGATCCCGATCGTGGCGCTCGCCGCGGCCTTTTCGGGCGCCGTCCTGACGATGCAGACGGCCTACCAGCTGGAGACGCCTTTCATTCCAAAGTCGATCATCGGCTCCATCGTGGCCCCCTCGATTATGCTGGAACTGGGGGCTGTCATAGCCGGCTTCATCCTCGCAGGGCGCGTCGGGGCACGCATTGCGGCAGAACTCGGCACGATGCGAGTTTCGGAACAGATCGACGCGATTGAAGTGATGGGGCTCGATTCTACCGGTTTTCTCATCCTGCCCCGGGTCCTGGCCGGCATCGTCATGTTTCCGATCCTGTACATCGTCTCCTGCATCGTGGGCATCGGCACCGGCATCGGCGTGGGACACTTTGGGGGCCTCCTGAGTGCGAGCGAGTTCATGGAGGGAGCCCGCCAGTTTTTCAAGCTGCTCGATCCCTTCATCGGCCTCATTAAGTCCGTGACCTTCGGCTTCATCATTACCTCGATCGCCTGCTACAAAGGCTATTACACCGGTGGGGGTGCCGTGGGGGTGGGCGATAGCACCACGCAGGCCGCCGTCCTGAGCTGCGTGTTCATCCTCGTTGCCGACCTCCTGGTCGCCATGCTGCTGCTGTGACCACGCCTCATTTCCTGAGACCACTCTTGTCCTTGAGCACATACTGTACGAAAGGATGATCACGAGCGACCTGGACACGGCTGCTCTCTCCTCTGTTCTTCCGATGGCGTTTTTCCGGTTCCATGATTGAGGTGAAGAACATATCGAAGGGCTTCGGCTCCCTGCAGGTGCTCGACGATGTCTCGCTCGAGGTGCACGACGGAGAGAAGCTCGCCATCATTGGCCGCTCGGGGTCGGGAAAGAGCGTGCTGATGAAGCATTTTGTGGGGTTGCTCAAGCCCGATTCCGGTCACGTGTACGTCGATGGCGAGGATCTCTGCTGCGCTCCCTACGAGCAGCTGCGAACGCTCCGCAAGCGGTTCGGAGTGCTCTTTCAGGGCGGAGCCCTCTTCGACTCGATGACGACCTTTGAAAATATTGCCTTCCCACTGCAACATTTTTCTTCGATGACAGAGGGCGACATGAAGGCGCGCGTGCAGGAGTGCCTGGATCTGGTTCGCCTCTCGGACGTCGGCGCCAAGAACCCGGCCGAATTGTCGGGCGGAATGCGAAAACGGGTGGGCCTTGCTCGCGCCATCGCCCTGGAGCCTCAGTACATTCTGTATGACGAGCCCACAACCGGTCTCGACCCAGAAACGTCGAACACGATCAACGACCTCATTAACCACCTTGCCGGGGAGCTCAATGTCACCAGCGTCGTCGTTACGCACGACATGCACTCCGTCCTTGAGGTGGCCGACCGGGTGGCGTTCCTCCACGGACAGGACCTGGAGTGGATTGGGCCTGTGGAGGACGTCCACGACTGTCCGAACCCGAACCTGAATTCGTTCGTGAAAGCCAGCGAATACACGATCGGAACGTCCGCAAGGTCTCATTCCCTGTCCGGATCCTCTGCTTAGTACGCTGTCAAGAATCATTTGTCAGATGCCGGTGCTTAACCTACCCTGCTGCTGAGATAGAAATCGTGATACGTGACGCGTGAGGCCTCCCTCCCTGCACAGGTCATCGACCTCACTTATCACGCTTCACGCCTCACGTAACACTACATGGGGAATCATGGGGGTATTCGCGAAAATCAGGCTTTATACGGCACCAGTCTCTCCCAGGGATTCGCATTCTCTTCTGGCTTCGTTTTCTCTTCTGCATGGAATACAGCAACGAGCTCAAGGTGGGGGCCGCAATCGTCCTCGCCACCATCGCCGCAATTCTGGGCGTTCGGTTCTTCCAAGACATTCCGCTCTTCGGCGACACGTACCCGATGTACGCCACGTTCGAGGAGGCGGAAGGCCTCGTCTCCGGCAACCCCGTCCGCATGAAGGGGGTCACCGTTGGAACGGTCGACGATGTCCGGCTCAACCAGAAGACGCAGAACGTGCGGGTTCGCCTTCAACTGCAGAATGACGTGCGCATCCCAAAGGGCTCGCATGCTCGGGTATCGGGCTTCAGCGGACTGGGAGGGGTGCACGTGAGCATCTCGCCCGGCCCCAAAGACAACGCCCCGCTCCCTCCGAAGGCGACCCTCTCGCCGCCCCCCGAAGGCACTGTCTTTGAGCGCCTCACCGACCAGGCGCCAGCGCTGGCCAGCAAGGCCGACAGTGTGCTCACCAGCACGAACGCTGCCACGGCGGCCCTGGCGCGGCAGCTCCAGAGCCCGAAGAGCGACCTGCGCCGGACGCTGGCGTCTGTCCAACAGATCACAAACGACCTGGAGACGATCACCGATGCGGAGACGGAGACGATTCGCACCCTCCTCCAGAACCTGCGAGCGGTCTCCAGCGACCTGGAGGCCTTCATGGGCGAGAATCGCGACTCACTGGATCTGGCCGTCCAGCGGCTCAACCAGTCGCTCAACCGCCTAAACCAGAGCCTCGCTTCCTTTGAGGAGACCTCAGCGACCCTTGACACGATTACGACGAAGCTGAATCAGGGCCAAGGCACGGCGGGACGTCTCATCAATGATCCCGGACTCTACGTGAAACTGGACTCGGCCGCGGCCCGCACCAATACCATCCTGGAAGACTTCCGACGCAATCCGGGTCGCTACCTGAACGACCTGACTCTCGTGAAAGTGTTTTAGGATGTTGGGCGTTGAGCGTTAGGCGTTGTGTGTTGGGCGTTTCGAGTTTCGATGAGACCGGGGATTGGAGGACGAGGAGACCGCCGACACGCCCCCAACTCGGATTCGCTCAGCGTGTCTGAGATCCAGCACGAACCGGTTCTCTGCACATGGCTGCTCCCGAGGTTGACGCGAACGACCGTCTGAATGAGGAGGCGACTTCGAACGCTGCGTACACTCCGCCGTCGGAGGAGGGAACGGCTGACTCTGCTGCATGGCCTCGCCTGCAGCGGAAGGTGCTCCGGAGGGCGATTCGCCATCTGCCCCGCTCCGGCGATCAGAACGAGGCATCGACCATCGATCCCCCGCCTCGTCAAACTGGGGGCTACGCCCGATGGCTGCCGGTCCTGCAGGTCCTGCCGTGGGCGCTGGGCGTGCTCTTCGCCGTGTCGTTCGCGTGGGACTTCCCCGGCGTCACCGTGACGGTGGCCGGATACACCGTTGCCCTCGAGAACCTGCTGCGTTTTACCGCCGTCAGCGGCCTCGTCGGCTTCGGGACGAACTGGCTCGCCATCACCATGCTGTTCCGCCCTCGCGATGCGCGCCCCCTCGTGGGCCAGGGGCTGGTGCCTGCCCAGCGGGAGCGGGTGGCCTACCGCCTCGCGCAGGCCGTGAGCGACGAGCTCATCAACAAGACGATCATCAAAGAAAAGATCCGCGAGAGCGGTCTCGTCGCTCAGTACCGCGACCGGCTCGTGGAGGTAGCGGGCGAGGTGGCAACCGACGACGCGGTGCGCACCGAGATCAAGTCCCTCCTCTCCCAGATCCTGCGGGACATTCTCTCGACCCCCTCCGTCCAGAAGCGGATCGTCACTCTCACGGCCCAGCAGGTGGAGGCACACGCCAGCGACGGCCTCTCGGGGCTCGCCCTGCGGGCCTATCGGTTCTTTGGGGAGGAAGATTTCCGCGCCCGGCTGCACGAGACCGTCCGGCGCCTCCCGCAGGCGATCGACCCGCTGGTCGAGGAAATCGATCCAGTGCTCGACCGCGTTCCCGCCGAACTCGAACGCCGCAGCGACGAGATCGAGGACCTGTTGATGCAGCTCATCCTCCGCCTCGTGGACGTCCTCGACGTGGAGCACATGATCTATGAAAACGTGCGGGCCTACGACGAGCGTCAGCTCGAGATGCTCCTCCGCCGCACGACCAACGAGCAGCTCAATTACATCAAGTACCTCGGGGCCGCGCTCGGCATCGTGGGTGGCTTCATCATCTGGGCACCCGCTGCGTCGCTGGTCGTATTCACAGCCCTCGGCCTCGCCATCTACGCCCTGGACGAAATCCTCTACCGCTCCCGGACAGACCCCGCGCCCTCCTCGTAAGGAGTCTCGCCGCGAACTGGCACGCTAATCCCAAGCGACCAGTGTTCTATTTTGCAGCGGAACGGCGGATCTCGACAGCCGCCGCGAACAGACCGCAGACTGGCAATCACGTGGCGGTCTGCCGTCCGTGGTCCGCGGGCCAACGATCACAGCATCCGGATGCTGCACAACGTGGAAGAAGGCTGTCTCTTCTTGCTCCCCCTTCACGGCCTGTCCCCTCACGATGAAAACCCACGAACCCCTGTCCGGCGTCGACACGGCCTGGCTGCGCATGGACGAGCCGACGAACCTAATGACGATCACGGCCGTCCTCGTGCTGGAGGATCCGATGGACTTGGCAACGCTCAAGGAGCTCCTCCGGGAACGGTTTCTTGGCTTCACGCGGTTCCGTCAGCGGATTCGCAACCCTGAGGGCTCTCCCGTTTGGGAGCTCGATCCTCATTTCGACCTCGACCAGCACGTGCGGCGCTCGGCCCTGCCCGGGGAGACCGACCAATCGGCTCTCCAGGAACGGGTAAGTGAGTTGATGAGCGATCCGCTCGACCGATCGAAGCCGCTCTGGCAGATGCAGCTCATCGAGGATTATCGCGGCGGCAGCGCCCTCATTGCGCGCCTGCACCACTGCATTGGGGACGGCATGGCGCTACTGCAAGTCCTCCTGTCCCTCACCGATGAGTACTTTGATCCCTCGCGCTTCCCTCCCACCGAGGACCGCCCCCATCTCCTGCCGGGAATCGTGCGGGGCACGATCAACACCGTGCAGGGCACCGTGGCGACAGGCCGACGTCTTCTCGTGGAGAGTGCAAAGTCGCTCGTCAATCCGTCCCACGCGCTGCGGCGGGTGAAGCAGGGCCTGAGTTTCGGGGCAGCCCTGTCAAAGTTACTCTCGCTCCCCCGCGACTCCGACACGCTGCTGAAGGGCGAGCTGGGAGTGGTGCAACGGGCAGTGTGGTCTGAGCCCCTGGACCTTGCCCGCGTTAAGCGCATCGGGCACGTCGTGGATGCCAAGGTGAACGACGTGTTGCTAGGGGCCGTAGCGGGAGCACTGCGGTACTACTTGGCGTCCCGGGACGCGTCGACCGACGCGGAGAGCGTGCGCGCCCTGATTCCGGTCAATCTCCGCCCGCCGGAGCAGGCCTTCCGGCTCGGCAATCGCTTCGGACTCGTGTTTCTGGACCTGCCCGTCGGGCTCAACGACCGCCTCGAACGAGTGCTGACAGTCAAGCAGCAGATGGACGAGATCAAGGGCTCGGCGGAGGCCATCGCTACGCTGAGCATCCTGGAAGGGCTCGGCTACGTCCCCCTGAGCGTGGAGGAACAAGTCGTGCGCCACTTCAGCAACAGGGCCAGTGCAGTGATGACGAACGTGCCGGGGCCGCAGGAGACGCTGCACATGAAGGAGCGTCGCGTGCAGCACATCATGCCGTGGGTGCCACGGGCCGGGCACGTGGGCTTGGGCGTGAGCATCTTCAGCTACAACGGGGAGGTGCGGCTCGGCATTGCCTGCGATGCTGGGCTTATCCCGGACCCGAACGCGATCCTCAACGGGTTTGCACACGAGTTCGATCGCCTTGCGGACGACCTGCTTCCAGACTCGGATGCATCTGGCGATGTCGTATCGGCCTCCAAAATGGATGCCCCCGACGCCGAGACGACCGAGCAGAATTAGGACTCGGCGTCCTCAACGGATTGTGCGAGGTGCTCGATGCGGTCGCTGAGGGCATCGATCTGTGCGTGAAGTTCATCGACCTCATCGCGGTGGGGCACGCCCACACGCTGGAGAACATCGTTGACCTCCGTGCGCACTCGTTCCTCCACGGCCTGAACCGCTTCATTCTCCTCGGTCAGCCGCTGCACCTGCTGGGCCCTCTCCGTTCTGCGTGTACGACGGGCCTGCTCCCACGACTTGCCCTCTTCCACGAGCGCGTCGAACACCTGCGAGCCCGCATCCCGGGCCACAACGAGGACGCCGAGACTGGCCCACCACGCGGTCCGCACGCCGCGAACCACGCCCGAGACGACTGTCCCCGGCCCTGGCAGGCTCAGGCCCGACGACTGCGAGCGGACCGCCGAGGACGACTTCGTGCGCTCAGTGTTCTTTCGTCGTTCCCCTCGGGTAACGGTAATCGTGGGCCCGTCGTCGCTCATGGGTCGTGTACTCGATCGGTGAAGAAGTGGAACAGTCTGTGTCCGACGACCTGCGGCGAAGGGATGCGTTTCATTCCGTGGACGCCCCGTCGGCGTCCTCCCCCACGTAGGGATCCTCCTGCGTAATCGTCCCATCCGGCAGCTCAAAGTAGAGGGTGCCATTCCGGGAATACGCGTTCGGAATGCCAAGACGACGGTTCTCCGCCTGAGCCTCCCGGGCCGACCGTGTGCCGATCTGCTTTAGCTCTATCGTTTCTCTCAGCACTTCTGTCGGAATGTCCATCTGCGCAACGTCATCAGCCATGACGGGTCGAAATGTCTCGGTGAAAGGCCTCGAATGCATCGTCGTCCAGTACAAAGGTGTCCGTTGGCGTTCCTGCTGCCACGTCCACGAATCCGTCTTCTGTGTTCAAAAGAAGGTGCCATCGATCCACCTCCGGACGATACAACGCCCAAAAGTTCTCCTTGCTCCGCGTGTAGCGGCGACGGACGTCCTCTTCCGGCACGGCGTGGCCGCCCTTCCGGACGCGCTCCTGCACGCGACGCACGCAGAGATCCGCCGAGTCGAGAAAGACGAAGGCGATGCGCGTCGTGTACCCCACGTCGTTCATGCGATCGACATGGCGGACCAGTCCTCGTCCCGCGAGCGTCGATTCGACGACGAAGGAGGTTCGATCCTCGATGAACGCATCGAGCCGCTGGAGAAACTGTCGCCCCGCTTCCATCCGCGCGGCATACGGATCCTCTGGGTTCAGTTCCGATGCAATCCGGTCGGCGGCCAAGTAGGGCTGATCCTTCTGCTCGGCGTATGGCGTGGCGAGCGTGGTCTTGCCCGCGCCGTTGGGTCCACCTACAATGAGCACGGTTGGAGACGCCATCGTTCCTCCGTCGATACCTGTCGTACCTCACGCGTCACTCAGTACGTCTTTTCCACCCCGGCCGCCACCGACATCATGCCCCGAAAGACGCCCATGTTGGACATGATCTGCATCATCGAGCCCTCGATCTGGTAGTCGGGAGAGGCGAGCGCCTCGGCGGCTCCCATCTCGCCCTTGTCCATCCGAACCCATACGTCGTAATCGGCAGTGGCCCGTGCCATGACGGCGTTCTTGTCGATCGATTCCTCGCGCATCTCGTCCGAGGGGGCGTCGTCGATCCAAAGGTCCACGTCGACGACCTTGCCGTCCTCGAACGTGTACGTGGCAGAGACATCCTCGCCGTCGGGCGTGTCGAGGCAGCGCAGCTCCACGGTTTTCGAGAAAGTGCCCGCAGTGTCCTGAAACTCCTCGTCGCTGTTGAGGGCCTCGACGAAGCGTTCGACGAACGCGGGCGTCCAGTAGCGGGGGGCGTCGCTCATGAGCGGAAAGGAGATGATTTGGCAGAAGGATTCTTTGTAGTGTACCCGAGCGGACGGGACAGTGGCAAGCAGAGGAATAGATGTGTGGAAATACGGATGTGTGGACGCATGGAGGCACTGACGTTTTTGGCTCCGGACTTCCACGCTTCCGGGCGTCACTGCTACGGTATGGAAACAGGTCGTCCGATTTTCTTTGCCCCATTTACATCGGCATTGAGCGCCGGCATGCGCGCATTCTCGTCCAGTCCTTCAGGGGATTCATCGGTCCCGATTCCTGAACTCGGTCAAAGGATTTGCATTACGTACCCTCCTGCAACCGCTACTGCAAAGACGGCCCCAACCAGCGCGACGATGCCTCGGCGGCTGATAATTTTTGTCAGCAGTGCAAACTCGGGCACATTTACTCCTGCCCCCGCGATTGTCAATGCAAATACAGCCCCGACACTCATTCCCTTACTGGCTAGCGCTGCACCCACTGGGGCCAGCGCTTCGACAGAGACGTAAAACGGTACTCCCACAATCGCCGCGGCCGGAATCGCAAACCAGCGGTCGGGACCGGCGGCACTCAGAAGGAGATCTTCCGGCAGGTACCCCATCACGAGGGCGGCGATGGCAACGGCCCCCACGATGTGCCACGCCATGCTGCGGGTGAGACGGACGGCCCCCCGCCATGCTTCCTTTGCCTCGGCCCGCCACCCGTTCCATGCCTGTCCGTCCGCGGGGCCACACTCCGCAGCGCTCTCCCCGTTGCCCATTCTAGTGTCCGCCCCACCCGGGTCGGTCGAGCAGGAGGACTCTTCCCCTGCGGTGGTCATTGCCTCCAACGAACGGAATTCATCGAGCTCGGCGGCATCGGCAACGACCGCTACGCCCAGCACTCCAACGAGCGTCACCACGCTGTAAGTCAGGGCCATCGACGGAGAGAACAGCACGGCAAACGCCGCGAACAAGAGTGGGTCGAGCACGGGGGCCGCCAGCAAGAAGCCCACGGCTGCCGACACGCGAACCCCCGCCTGCCGCAGTCCCACGAGCACCGGAATCGCCGAGTACGTGCAGAAGGGAGTGGCAAAGCCCAGGGCAATGCCCTTCAATGCACTGAAGAGCAGGCCGCCGCCCATCCACTCGCCCACGCGGTCGAGCCCCACCCACCGGGTGAGAAGCGTGACGACGAAGGACACGCCCAAAAAGAGAACGACGAGCTCAGTAAGAAGGGTCGCGAACGTGACAAGGGTGTCGACGAGAGAGTCCATGGATGCGGTCGTGGCTGGCGGTCAAGGCAGCGAAAGAGGGGGCCTTGACCGAAAGCGCCAGGGCAAACCG
>CAZBIB010000118.1:0-10053 GCA_964491575.1 uncultured Salinivenus sp.
ACCCCACTGATGACGTACGTGAGCTCGTACTGATACTTTTGTGCCATGTCGTGTGCTCGGGTCCCTATGGGATGATGTCGATCATGCCCCTCGTAGAATCCCGACGGCTGTCGGCATGCGGAGGAGCAGGGAAAAGACTCCAATCTGTATGTACGACCGCGCTCCCACAAGGTCGCACAGAGGCCTTGAAAACGGAGTGAGGATTCGGGAGCGAAAGGGGCGCCGCTGCGACGTAAGGAGTTCCTTCGGCATTCCGTCCTTCGACAGGACAAAGTGCCGATTGCGTATTCGTATTGCGTATTCCGTCGATCGCAGAGTTATGCAATACGCATCACAGATTCGCCAGCTTCTCCGCGTGCTCCTCGGCGCGGAGGGCGTCGATGATGGGATCGAGCACGCCATCCATGATGGTCTGGAGCGAGTGATTTTTCTGGTCGCCCTCCAGGCGGTGATCCGTCACGCGATCCTGCGGAAAGTTGTACGTCCGGATCTTGGCCGACCGGTCGCCGCTGCCCACCATCGAGCGTCGGGCCTCTTCGCGCTCCTCGCGCTGCTCCTCACGCTTTTTCTCGTAGACGCGCGAGCGGAGGACGCGCATGGCCTTTGCCCGATTCTTGTGCTGGCTCTTTTCGTCCTGGCACGAGACCTCGACGCCCGACGGGGCGTGCTTGATGCGCACGGCCGAGTCGGTCGTGTTCACAGATTGCCCCCCCGGACCGGTGGCCTTGAACGTCTCGATCGTGAGGTCGCTCGGGTTGATGTCGACGTCCACCTCCTCGGCCTCCGGCAGCACTGCCACGGTGGCGGCGGAGGTGTGAATGCGACCGCTCGACTCGGTCTCGGGCACGCGCTGCACGCGATGGACCCCAGCCTCGTACTTGAGCGTGCCGAAGACATCCTCCCCCTTCACGGAAAAGATGACCTCGCGAAAGCCGCCCTGTGTGCCGGGCGACGCGTCAATGAGCTCGTAGGTCCAGCCGTGCTGCTTCACGTACTGGGTGTAGAGGCGAAACAGATCGCCCGCAAAGAGCGCCGCCTCGTCGCCGCCTGCCCCAGCCCGGATCTCTACGATCGCGTTCTTCTCGTCCTCCGGGTCTTTCGGAATGAGCTTCTGCTTCAGATCCTCCTCCACCGTCGGGAGCTTCTTTTCGAGCCGTTCGAGCTCCTCCTTGGCGAGGTCCTCCATTTCCCCGCTCTCGTCTCGGATCATCTCCTCCAGGTCCGCCCGCTCGTCCAGCAGCCGCTCGTAGCGGTCAATCGCCTCCACGACCTCTTCGAGACGACTGTGCTCCTGCCCCAACTCCCGCATGCGGTCCGGATCGTTGGCCACCTCCGGGTCCGCCATGAGGCTCTCCACCTCCTCGAAGCGGCGCTTCACCTTGTCCAGCTTCTCCATCTCAATCATGCGCAGCGGGGAATCCATTGGGGAAGAACGCGCAATTTTTGTAGAACGGCCCGTCGCTCTACAGGTTCGCCTGCGCTCTTCTCAATGCCCCCGTCTACGAACGGAGGAAGCGCCCCCTGCCTCACTCCACCGTCACGCTCTTGGCGAGGTTGCGGGGCTGGTCTACGTGGCAGCCGCGCAGCACGGCGATGTGATAGGACAGCAGTTGGAGCGGAATGACGGTGAGGAGGGGCGAGAGGAATTCCTTGGTCTTTGGAATCTCCAGGACGGCCTCGCAAAGCTCGTCGAGCTCCTCGTCCTTGTCGTCCGTGATCGCGATGACCGACCCCTCCCGGGCGGCCACTTCCTCGATGTTGGACAGCACCTTGTCGTAGGTGCTGTCCTTCATGGCGATGAAGACGACCGGCATCGAGCGGTCGATGAGCGCGATGGGCCCGTGCTTCATCTCGGCCGCCGGGTAGCCCTCGGCGTGGATGTAGGAGATCTCTTTGAGCTTGAGGGCCCCCTCCAGCGCCACCGGGAAGTTGTAGCCGCGCCCCAGGTACAGGAAGTTCGAGGCGTAGCGGTAGGTGTGCGCCATCGACCGGAGCGCCCCGTTGCTTGCATCCAGCACGCGGCGCACCTGATCGGGCACCTCGGCCAGAGCGCGAATGTTGTCAGCCAGCTCGGCCTTCGAGAGCGTGCGCCCCTTCGACAGCTTGAGCGCAATCATCGACAGCACAGTGACTTGGGCCGTGAACGCCTTCGTGGAGGCGACGCCGATCTCGGGCCCCGCGTGGAGGTACACGCCCGCGTCCGTCTCCCGGGCGATGGTGGACCCGACGACGTTGCAGATGCCGAAGCATGGAACGTCTTGGCTGTGGGCTTCCCGCACCGCAGCGAGGGTGTCTGCCGTCTCGCCGCTTTGGGAAATGACGAGCACCACGTCGCCGTCCCGCAGAATGGGATTGCGGTACCGGAACTCGCTTGCGTACTCGACCTCCACGGGGACGCGGGCCGCCGACTCGATGAGATACTCGCCCACGAGGGCCGCGTGCCAGGAGGTGCCACACGCCGCAATCACGATGCGATCGGCGTCGCGCAGCTGATCCCAATGCTCGTGGAGTCCCCCGAGCCGAATCTGATTGTCTTCGGGACGCACCCGGCCTCGCATGGCATCCTCCAGGGCATCGGGCTGCTCCATAATCTCCTTCAGCATGAAGTGGTCGTAGCCCCCCTTCTCGATCTCGCCGAGCGACCATTCGAGCTCGTGGACCTCCTTCTCCAGGGGCTCATTCTCGATGGTCTTCACCTCGTAGCCGGAGCGGCGCAGCGTGGCCATCTCCCCGTCCTCCAGGTAAACCACCTGCCGCGTGTGCTCCACGAGCGGCGCCGCGTCGGATCCAACGAAGTACTCTCCCTCTCCGATGCCCACAATCAGCGGACTTCCGTTTCGAGCGGCAATCAGTAGATCGGGGTCTTCCTGGGACACAATGGCGATGCCGTAGGCCCCAACGACCTGCGTGAGGGCCTGCCGAACGGCCTCGGGAAGCGACAGGTCGGTCTCGCGCTGGACCTCCTCGATGAGGTAGACGAGCACCTCCGTGTCGGTCTCGCTCTGGAACGTGTATCCTTTTTCTTCGAGTTGCTTTTTGATTACCCCATGGTTTTCAATGATCCCATTGTGCACCAGAGCGAAGGAGCCGTCCGTGCTCGTATGCGGATGAGCGTTCGCGTCGGTTGGGGCCCCATGGGTGGCCCAGCGCGTGTGGCCGATGCCGGTCGTCCCCTCCATGGGCTCGCCATTGATACTGTTTTGGAGGTCGTCGACCTTTCCTTCCTGTTTCTGGACGTGAAGGCCGTCGCCGTTGACCATCGCGAGTCCGGCAGAGTCATATCCGCGATATTCGAGCCGCTTCAGGCCCGTCAACAGAAGGTCTTCGGCGTCTTTATTCCCGGTGTACCCTACAATTCCGCACATATGTGTTTGAATGGATTGGTTTAATATAAGAGATGAGGAACGCTTCGTCCTTCAGTAGGCCTCACCGATGCGATCGCTGTCGATGCTGTTAGAAATGCCAGAGGCGTGTACTGGATCAGCGCAAAAAGCCTACCAAGGACAAAGGGGAGAGAGCGTCAGTATCGCTCCAGCGAAAACTTTTCTCCCAAGTACCGCTTGCGAACTTCAGGGTCGGCCGCGAGCTCCTCCGCGGTGCCATGTTTTAAGATCTGACCCTCATATAGTAAATACGCACGATCCGTGATTGCAAGTGTCTCGTGCACATTGTGATCTGTAATTAACACCCCAATGCCTCGCTCCTGAAGACCCGCTACGATGCTTTGGATGTCCTCGACGGCGATGGGGTCGACGCCGGCGAACGGCTCGTCGAGCAGGAAAAAGCGGGGGCGGGTCGACAGCGCTCGGGCAATTTCAGTGCGGCGCCGCTCACCGCCAGAGAGCTCATATCCTTTCGAGTGGCGCACCCGCTCCAAGCCAAACTCGTCGATAAGCGACTCCACTCGAGCGTGCCGCTCCTCGTCGCTCATCGACTGAAATTCGAGGACGGCGTGCAAATTATCTTCTACAGTAAGCTCTCGGAAGACAGACGTTTCCTGTGCCAGGTATCCAATGCCGCGGCGTGCCCGCTTGTACATCGGAAGTCGCGTAATGTCGTCGTCCTCCAGATAGATGGTCCCCTCGTTCGGACGGGTCATGCCCACGATCATGTGAAAGGTGGTGGTCTTGCCCGCACCGTTGGGCCCGAGAAGACCGACAATTTCGCCCTGTTCCACCTCCAGATTCACGTCATCCACCACGGCCCGCTTGTCGTAGCGCTTGGTTAGGTGTCGGGCCGCGAGGGTCGCCGGCTCATCGGGGACGTTCCGCTCCGCACGAGATCCGTTGGAAGAAGGCGAACTCATGGGTTGGGATTGCGCGTCGTCTCAGACGTGTCGGGGGGCACAGGCCGGATGGACGCTTCTACCGAATCGGGCGGGACCGAGCTGCCGCGCCGCAGGGAATCGGCCACTGAGCGCCCGGGCGCCCGCCCCCGTCGCTGCATGGACGCCGGTGCAGTTCCCGGCGAACGGCCGCGACGAGAGACCTGGCCTGTCGAGTCCGGCAGGGCGCGAGCAGAGTCGGAGCGCGAAGCGGGCTGGGCGATGGGGCGGGAAGGTTTGGGAAGCTCCAAATCGAGCTGTTGGCGCACTCGCTCGTCCCGGAGCAACTTCCTTCGAGTGGGGCGGCGCTCCGGCGTCCATTGAAAGCCTTCCAGTTCAAAAGGGTCCGGAATATTCTTATTTTTCCGGTAATAGGTGGTCTGTGTCCCCCCGATCACGCTTACGCGCTTGACGCTTCCATCCTCGAAGCGGAGTTCGATGCGGTCGCCGGAGGTGCGGGCCGCACCGTTCAACGAGTCGTTCTCAGACGCCAAAAAGCGGATGGCCCGTGCATTGGGCTCGGCGCGGAGGCGATGAAGCGAGCCGTCGTTGAAGAAGGCGACGATGTTGCGAGCCTTGAGTTGCTGGATGCGGTCCAGCACCGAGTCGCGCTGGGCGGCAAAGGCCGAGCCGCGCACGAACACCGTGTCGGGCTCTCGATTTCGGGCGTGCACGCGGATCGAATCGCCCCACACTTGACTGTCCTCAAACCAGGTGACGGGATTCCGAAACAGCCGGGTTTCTTCGAGCGGAAGGAGACTGTCGGCCCGCACGGTCGGGGTGTCCCACGTCTGAGAGGCCCACTCGGGTCTGGACGCTGTCCTGCGGCGAGACAGGGAATCCGGGAGCGTGGACCTCGCTGCCTCGGGCGAGCGACTCGTCGTGTCGGGAACGGAACGAGCCGTGTCGGGAACGGAACGGGATCGGTCCTCTTCCTCCTCCGTTGCTCTGTCCAGCGAGTCGCTCCTCGTCCGCTGCTGCCTCGATGCTTCTGGACGCGGGGTCGTTTTGCTCGCAATGACGGTGACCGAGTCGGGCGGGGGACGTGCAGTGTCGATGGGGACCGTTGGGCCCTCGGCGCTATCGGGAGTGGGAGCGATGACCCGATCGTAGACCGCCGAGTCGGCGACGGCCGACAGGTCGGGCTGCCAGATGCGAACCGATCCCACGGCCACGAGACGGCGGTGGGTGTCGGTACGGAAGGCCTCCAGTCGCCGAGCGTTCACCACGAGAGTGTCGGTGGGGGCCCCAGTCGAGTCCATCCGTACCCGCACCAGCAGTGCATTTCCCTCGACCCGACTGTACCGGCGGGCCTCCTGGTTATCGACCCAGTCGCCGAAGAGATAGGTGTGTCTCGTCGTGTCGGTCTCGGCCTCCTCTCCCCGCCGCCGATCGACGAAGACGTTTCCCCGGGCGACTGAGCGATCCTGGTCACGATAATACGTCAGTGAATCGGAGAGGAGCGTCGTGCCGGGCTCGGTGAGCCGCACGCCTCCGCCAAACTCCGCGCGCTCCTCGTCGGACCAATAGGTGCCATACCGGGCCCGAAGCACCTGATTGCTGTCGACGAGCACGACGCTGTCGGGAAAGACCGCGCGCTGGTCCGTGGAGTAGTACGTCGCCCGGTCGGCCCGTACCGTCAGGTCGCCATTCGTGAGGCGCACGTGCCCACGGGCGTGGCCCACTTCCGTCGCCCGATTGTACCGCACACTGTCAGCCCGCAGGGTGTCGCCCTGTTCGTAGAGAACCACCTCGCTCACAAAGAGAATCTCGTCGCGGTTGAGGTATCGCCGGGCGTACTCCGATCGGATGCGGGTGGTGTCCTGCCGGACAAACACATCTCTGAACAGCTCCTGAATCTGCTCGCCACCTCGCTGGAAGGTGCTCAGCGAGTCCGCGCGCACGAACGCCCGCTCCACCTCGCCCGTGTCGGCGGGGGCCGACACTGGACCGGAGGGCTGGATCCTCGGGGTCATCTCGCCACCCATCAGAGAATCAGGGGGGGCGGGCTCCACACCCGTTGGATCGACGCGGGACGTATCGTCGGTCTCCTGTGCCCGTGCACCGGACGCGAGCCCCCCCATCAGGGCGAGCCCGAGGATCGACAGGACGCAGACCCAGCCCCACCGACATCTGAAGCCATTGTTGGGATACACAGTCATACACGAAAATCCAGAATACGAGACCCAGCCACCGAAAACGCGTTCCTGAGTCTTATTTGGGTCTACACCGAAGCTGCCGGAACGGAGTTCCCTATTTTGCAGAGGAACGTCCCTCATTCTTCATTTTCCGCGTCCTTATTCTCGCCTTCGACCTCCACCTCGGCCGAAAAGCGACCGAGCTGGTACGTGTCCAGATCCTCCTCCGCCACCAGACCGTTCCCCTGCACCACTTCCGAAGGCGTCCGAATCCGCACGAATCGCTTCGTCCGAATTCTTCGATCAGCCCGGCTCCAAGTCAGATGCTCGGTTTCGAGCCGCTTGTTGTCCTCCGTAACCACGACCACATTCTGGTACGCGTCGAGAAGGCCCTTCTGGTCCAGGAAAATCAGACTGTCGGCCGTCATGGTAGCCGAGGAGTCCCCCTTCTGGTCAAACAGATAGACCCGAACCTGTGCGGTGTCGCTCATCGAGCGCCAGACCGAATAGCTGCTGTCGGCGGACTGATATTGCTCCATCCGAGGGGCCTCGATCGTTGCCCGGGGGCGCCCCCCTTCGGTCATCGTAAATCGGGCCTCCCAGCTCACGTGCTTCGGGGTGGGGCCCTCCGCGGTCGCCAGAGAGTCCGGTCCGCCCGATCGGGCTCGGTGCTCGCATCCCCCGCCCACAAACAGCACTCCGAGAAGGGACGCCACGAGGAACGTCCCCGAGATCCAGAAACAGCCTTGAGACGAGCGCTTCATGACTCCAATTTATTTCAAACTAGCCAAACCTCGGAACGCATGACAATTTTCACTGATAGGGGTTCATTGTGCATCCGCATGAACGTGTCCTTCGCACGTTGGCACTGATTTTGCGTTTTCGGAGAGGGAACCGCGCAGCGAGTTTCCAAGTCCGACATCTCCATCGGGCGTAGTTCGACTTTCCGCCGTTTGCTGTCACAAGCATTCTTTCAGAAACACTCTGCGAGGCGCCCCTTCTCAACTTTTTGTCCAGAAGATCTGTCTGTCATCATGAGCTTCGAAGTTGAAACTGCCCCTTCCAAGACTGTCATCATCCACGTTGGCGAAGCGCTCGACTTCCGAAACGCAGACGAGTTTAAAGAAACCTTCGAGCAGCACGTCGAAAATGGGGTGCGCCAATTTATCCTCGACTTCTCGGACACAGAAGTCCTCGATTCAACCGGTCTGGGCTCCATCTTTTCCCTGTACCGGGCTGTTTCGTCAGATGACGGCAAGGTTGCATTCGCCGACGTGTCGGAGCCGGTCCAGGTCGTCGTTCAGCTCACCCGCACTTACAAAGTGTTTCGCCAGTTTCCGTCCGTGGAAGCGGCGGAGGAGGCCTTCTCCGGGTAGCCATTCGTTCCGTCCCGTTGCCACTTTCCCGAGAGTGGCCTGCTCCCCTCGACGACCTTCATCTCGCCCTTCATGAAGGCACTTACGAAGAAATACACGGACCTCGACCGCGCAATTGACGAGGTGCAGTCGCTGTCCGAAACTTGGCCCACGGCTCGCTTGAATGGTGATCTCGACGACGAGACGATCCACTGCACCTCCATCGTCCTTCACGAATGGATTGCCAACCTGCACCAGCATGCCGAGTTTCGTGACGTTTCCCCCGTGATCGCGATCCAACTCTCCTCGCAGGAGCACCGCGTCTACTGCTCGGTAACAGATAATTCGGAGGGATTCGATTTCGACGCGCACTCCCCGACCAAAGACGACGATCTTGAGGCGCTCCCCGAACGCGGAATGGGACTTCGCATCATCAAAACCTGTACCGACGATCTGTCCTACACGCAGACGGATGACGGGCTCTACCGCTTTGAATTTATTATTCCCGCCGACCACGACCCATGGCTGAACACTCTATTTTAGTCGTCGAGGATGACAGCACGGTTCGGGAACTCCTGAAGTACCGTCTCGGCAAGCACTACGACGTGTCTACGGCTACGAACGGAGAGGACGCCCTCGATCAGGTGGAGACGACCATTCCCGACCTCATCATCTCGGACATCATGATGCCGAAGATGGACGGGTTTGCGCTGCAGTCGGCCCTGGAGACCGACAAGAACACGCGCATCATTCCGTTCATCTTCCTCACGGCCCGGGCCGACGAGGAAGCTCGGCAGCAGGGCCAGCGCAAGGGCGTGGACGACTATATCACGAAGCCGTTCGACATGGAAACCCTGCTGTCTCGGGTCGAACGACTGCTGGAGCGGGTCGAGATGTTTCAGACCCAGCTCAACGCGGAACTTGGACAGGACTTTTCCAACCGCCTGCTCCCCGACCAGGTCCCCATCGTCGATCACTACGACCTGCGCTTCCACAGCAAAGCGCGGCAGCAAGGCGGAGGCGATCTGTTCGACTGGACGGAGACCGACGAAGACACATACTTCCTTACCATCGGAGACGTGATGGGCAAGGGCCTTCAGGCCAAGTTTTACGCATTTAGCTTTCTAAGCTACGTGCGGAGCACCTTGCACACCCTGCTCGAAGAGTCGACCTCCCCGGCGGCTCTTATGGCCCAGTTGAACGACATGATCCTCAACGACGAGGTGCTGGAGGATACGTTCGCCACCTTCCTCCTCATACACTGGGACCCGAACGCTCACACCCTCACGTACGCGAACGCCGGCCACTGCCGCCCTGTCCTCATCACCCCAACCGGCACCGAGATTCTCGAACACAGCGACCTCATCCTCGGCCTGGAGGAGGAGGCAGGATTTTCGGAGGTGACGCTAGACCTCGATCCGGGCGCCGCCCTCGTGGCCTACACAGACGGGCTCCTGGAGCAGCGCACCCACGAGGGCAGCATGCTCGGTGAAGACGGGGTGCGGGAACTCATCGCGGAGGCGTATGGACACGACGACCCCATCCAGGCCCTCCTGGACGGCACCCTGGCCCAGAGCGTGTCCGATCAATTCGAGGACGATCTGCTTGTGGTCTGGTTACAGCGAGAAGACGGGTAGTGCTCCGTCAACTGTAATTCGTTTGACCTCTTCTCTGAACACCGGAAGGGGTCAGCATGGCATTTCTATAGAAAATCCCCTTCACATCTCCCGAGCCTTTTGGGACAAGAGCTCACGATCCACTTTCATCCGGTCCCGAACCGCCGCGTCGGGAAGCTCGCGCACCGCGTCCGGAAGTTTGAAGCGCGGGAGCACAGTTGCCAAGGAGGCCCGCCAGTCGTCCGGCACAGTCCCGGCCGTTGACCGGACAAAAGCGACGGGTCGCTGGCCATACTCCTCGTCTGGAACCGGCACCACGACGGCCCGCTTGATGCCGTCGATCCGTTCGAGGGCCGCCTCGATCTCTTCCGGCTGGATGTTCTCTCCACCAGACACGAACTGCCGGTCCGTCCGCCCCTGCACGTGGAGCCGCCCCTGGGCGTCGAGACGGCCCAGGTCTCCCGTGGGGAACCACCCGTTCACGCGGAGATCGCGGACGTGCTCCCCCTCAACCACCCCAAGGCACAGAGTTGGACCCGCCACGAGGATCTGCCCGTCCTCGACGATGCGCAGGCGGCGGTGGGGTCGGCAGCGCCCGGCCGACCGCAGGTCGGAGAGCG
>CAZBIB010000119.1:0-8062 GCA_964491575.1 uncultured Salinivenus sp.
ACACGACGCGATGGACGCCAGAGCTGGCGATGCAGTACGACCAGATCACCGAGACGAAGATCTCCCCCGACGGGGAGCACGTCGCCTACGTGGTTCGGGAAGCGGTGATGGATGAGACCACCTCCGAGTTTCGACAGCACATCTACGTAGCCGCGGTGGGCGGCTCCTCCGATGTGCAGTATACACGCGGGAAGCACTCGAACTGGAGCCCGAAGTGGTCCCCAGGCGGAGATCGACTGGCGTTTCTCTCGACGCGGGACGGGCGGCCTCAGGTGCTCTTGATGCGCCTGCGCGGCGGGGAGGCCTACGCGATGACCGAGTCAGAGACCGGCGTGAGCGACTTCGCCTGGGGACCAGGCGGGGAACAGATCGCTTACACGGCAACCGACTCGAAATCCGAAGCCGAAAGGCAGCAGGAGAAGCAGAAGAGAGACGTAACCGAAGTGAACGAGGAGTTCCGTTACGCCCACCTCTATACGACGGAGGTAAAGCCGACCGATGACACGAGCCGCAGCGTTCAGCGCCTGACGGAAGGGGACTTTCACGTCACCGGCTTCGACTGGGCCCCTGACGGAAACACCCTCGCCTTCGCCCACAGACCCAATCCTCGCATCAACAGCTCAATGGACCTGGACATCTCGGTGGTGCCCGCCGACAGCGGTGCAACCGAGGTCCTCGTCGAGCGGCCGGGCATGGACATGAACCCCCACTACAGTCCTGACGGCGAACGGATTGCCTTCGAGTCAATGGGCGAAGCGGAGGCGTGGGAAGGGCTTTCCGACGTCTGGACGCTGCCGGCCGGCGGCGGAGAGCCGACCGCGCTGGCCCAGACGCCGAACCGGCACGTTGGGGGCTTTAGCCCCTCGATCGTTGGCTGGACCGCTGGCGGTGAGTCCGTGCTGGTTGGGGAAAACGCAAAGACCTCAACTCACCTCTTTAGCGTCCCTGCCAACGGCAATCCGGTATCTCAGGTCACTGCTGGCAAAGGAATTTACGGGGCTCCCTCCTACACCCGTCTCACAGGCCACCTGGCGTTCGTATACGAAAACAGCGAAAGCCCACCGGAGGTCTACGTAAGTAGCCGAGAAAACTTCTCCCGCCGGGCCGTCACGACCGTAAATTCCAGCAAGCCCAGGCCTGAGATGGGCCGGACCGAGCTGGTGACGTGGACCGCACCGGACGGGACGGAGATCGAGGGCCTTTTGACCTACCCGGTCGGCTATGAAGGCGGCCGGGTCCCGCTCATTCTGAGCGTGCACGGTGGGCCCATGGCTGCTCACAGCCGAAGTTTCACGGGAGGACTCTCTTTCCCGATGATCCAGGCGAGCGCAGAGCGCGGCTACGCTGTCCTCCGGCCTAATCCCCGCGGGAGCACCGGCTACGGTCGTTCGTTTCGGGCCGCTTTTGTCGAGAACTACGGACCGGGACCCTTTCAGGACTTAATGGCCGGGGTCGACCGGTCCGTAGAGATGGGCGTGGCTCATCCCGATAGCCTCGTGGTGATGGGCGCAAGCTACGGGGGATACATGGCTGCCTACGCCGTCACACAAACGGATCGATTCAAAGCTGCAACCATGGCGGCGGGCATATCCAATCTTATGAGCATGGTGGGTACCACCGATACTCCCGACGGCATCGCGGCTCACATGGGCGGGCCGTTCTGGGATCGGCGTGAGACCTACGAGGAGAATTCCCCAATCTACCACGTGAAGGGGGTCTCGACGCCGACCCTCGTCCTGCACGGGGCTGAGGACGAGCGGGTCCCGCCGTCACAGGGCCGAGAGTTCTACCGGGCCTTGAAGCGGCAGGGCACCCCGACGGAGATGGTTCTCTACCCGCGCTTCCCTCACGGGCTTCCCGAACCGAAACTCGCGATGGACTACACCACGACGCGCCCACTGGACTGGTTTGACGAGCACCTCGGGCGGTCTGCGTCCGCTTCTGAGGAAGCGTCGTCCGGCGAGTAGACGATCTACCCTGACACAGCCATCCCTCTCGGCCTGCCTTCTACCCAATCCCCCGCGAGTCATGAATCGTCGTTTGCCGGTTCGTTCCAACACGTCAAACACCTCCCTTCAGGCCGGGCTTGTCTCCATTCTTATCGTATGCGTGACCTGGATGTGGGCTCCGCGTACCTCCTGCGCACAGCCTCAAGACCGCGCTGAGCTTGTGGCCGCCCTTGACTCGACGGCACAGGCCCACGCGGCCGACTCGACCGTGGCCGGGGCAGCTGTCGCGGTTGTCCATCGGGGCGACACGCTTTTGCACGAAGGCTACGGGCAGGCCAACCTCGAATTTGACGTCCCAATGCCCCCGGACGCGGTCTTCGAGGTCGGCTCGGTAACAAAGCAGTTCACGGCTACTGCTATCCTTCAACTCGCCGAAAAGGACTTGGTCAGCCTGGAGGCATCTGTCAACGAGTACCTTCCTAACTACGACGCTCGCGGACACACCATCACGATCCGGAATCTTCTGTACCACACCTCCGGGATTCGAGATTTTTTGTGGATGAGCCATTTCCCGGCGCTCTGGAAAGACGACATCTCGCGAGACTCGCTGGTGTCGGTGATCGAAGCCGAACCTCTCCGCTTCACGCCGGGCTCGGCGATGATATATAGCAACTCTGGTTATTTCCTGTTGGGACTGATTATCGAGGAGGCCAGCGGCCAGTCGTACGGAGAGTACTTGGAAGAGCACCTCCTCAAACCAGCCGGAATGGATGCCTCTCACATTTGCAACAGAGCCGAGGTCGTAAAGAAGAAAGCGAAAGGCTACGTGCCACATCCTGAAAAGGGATTTGCACAGCCGTTGAGACCTCCGCTCAGACCCCCTGGCCCCAATCCACACAGGCTCATCTTTGCGGCGGGATCGCTTTGCAGCACGACGGGCGATCTGGTACGGTGGCCCCGTTCCTTGCACGGCGGGCAAATCCTTTCGGATTCGATGTACCAGGAGATGATTGCTCCGGGCACCCTCACCGACGGGACCCGACTCCGGTACGCAATGGGACTTCGCCACCACAAACCGGACGGCAATCGTACTCTTTCGCATAGCGGTGCATTCGGAGGCGGATTCCTTTCTCACCTCCGCTACTACCCGGAGAAAGACCTCTCCGTCGTCGCTCTGCAGAATACATTCGGCCCCCGACCGCCCTCGGTACTAGCACGAACGCTGGGGCGTCTTGTCCTGGGAGAAGGCGAGAAGCCTGAGGAAAGCACCTACAAGGGCGAGATTTCTGAGCTTGAGGGCCAGTATGCGGGACCGGTTGGAAGAGGAGAATTCTTGACACTTGAGGTGGAGGTAAAAGACGGGATCCTACTCGCTTCTGAGGTCGGAAGCAACACGAAGCCCGACAGGCTTCGATATGTCTCGGGGCTTACGTGGCGGCAGGGAGAAAACCGCTATCGGTTCGTTCAGACCGGGGACAAGACCGTCGAGCTTCGACTCGATGAGGTGTCGAGTCACTACGTGTTGCGGCGAGTCGGCGATCGGTGAATGGATTCCCCGCTCTCGCCATCCCCGCAATCCCACATCGACTTGCCCCTCTTCATTGACTTCCGGACGGGAGGCCACACCGGCTTATTGCGCTGTGCTTCGTGGCCGAAGCCTCACTCCCAGGCGACCGGTCACGAAGAGGCTCCTTACGGGCTGATCCAGCCCGACTGCGGCGCCCAAACCGGCAGACCGGAAGCCCCCAAACCAAACGCTCTTCTGCATACCGAACACGTCTTTCGTAACGCAACTGACATCAGTGATGGACAGCCCCCCCAACACAAGAGTCGCCAACCACCACCGCCACGGTCAACACCGGCACCCCACCCCGGCTCTTCTGGGTCGGAATGGCAGTCTTTCTCATCGTGATGGTCCTTCTGGGCTTCGGCAGCACCTATTGGCGCCAGCTCGTGATGGGAAAAGAGATCTCCGGAGTAGGCGTGGTAGAAACCGACTGGGTCATCCACCTCCATGCGGCGGTGTTCGTAGGATGGATGGTCTTTTTCCTCGCACAGACGTCCCTCGTGGCGGGCGGGCGATCGCGGCTGCATGTGACTATTGGGACCTACGGGGGCTCCGTGCTGGCCGCCACTGTTTTCGGGACGGGAATGCTCATCACGTACGTACAGATCGAGGAGCTCGTCTCAAGGGACGTTTTCATGTGGTCCGAATGGCCTGGAATCCTTGTGGCGACGATGACGCTCTGGGGGGCCCCGGTGGTGTTTGCACTTCTCCTCGGGCTGGGCCTGCGATACCGCAGACAGCCGGAGATGCACAAGCGATACATGACGCTAGCCACTGTGACCCTTGCGGCGGCAGCGACCCAGCGCATGGAGTATCTGCTGGGCTTTCAGTCGATCTACATCCTCGAGTGCATCGGGATCGGGACGATGATCCTTCCGCTCTTCGCGTATGACCTCTACACCGACGGTCGTGTCCGTCGGCCGACGCTCATTGGCACGGCAGTCCTTTATCTCTTTATCGGGATTCGCGCCACTCGGACTCTTTTTGGGTAGTCGCGCAATTGAACGCTTGCCCACAGACCCTTGGCCAAAACCAGTTTCTTTTCACCAGACAGAATAAGGTAAAACCAATGACTGACAATGCATCCACATCACAATCAAGCGACGCGCAGTATCCTGTGGTCATGAAGGCCCTGTTTCAGTTGATGGATGGGTTCATGCGGGGGCACGTCCTGCGTACTGGGGTCGAACTGGGGCTGTTCGAGGCCCTCGACCCCGAACCCACGGCCGCCGGGAAGCTAGCTGAGGAGATAGGGCTCGACCCTGAGCATGCCTATCGCCTCCTCCGGGCGCTGGCATGTACCGACTTCGTCGCCGAGGAGCCCGAGCGCGCCTTTTCGCTGACGCCGCCTGGAAGATATCTCAAGCAGGACCACCCCGACTCCGTCGCGGATGGGATCCAATTCTGGTTCAATCCGAAGCTCGAGGCGGCCTGGGCCCATCTTCCAGAAATGATCAGGGAAGGCCCACCCGACGGCTTCAAGCGGGAGTTCGGGAAGACCATCTGGAGGCACTTTGAGGACGATCAGGAACTGGCCTCCCAATTCCACGGCCTCATGTCAGCAGCACGGGATCGGCGGACCTCGGTCGTCACGGACCTCCTCGCCGACTACGATTTCGAGCCGTTCTCCCACGTCTGTGATGTGGGCGGCGGCTACGGACACATGCTGAGTCACATTCTGGACGCCCATCCACACCTGGAGGGGACGGTGTTCGATCTCCCGAGCGCCATCGGCCAGGAGGACCGCCGCTGGGCCGCGAAATTGGGGGTCGACGATCGGTGCATGTACGAAGCAGGCGACATGCTCGACGGGGTGCCCCGGGCGGACGCCTATTTCCTTCAGGGGATCTTGAACAGTATTCCTGAGGAGGATTCGAGGAAGGTCCTCTCGAACATCCATGACGCTGCTCCCCAGGGAGGCCGAGTGTTCATCATCGAGCCGATGGTGCCCGAGTCGACGGAGCCGGACTTCACGAAGCTGTTCGACATTCAGTTGATGATTACCTCCGAGGGGCGATCGCGCACAGAGTCCGAATACCGGGCCCTCCTCGGCCAATCAGGTCTGGAGCATGTTCAGTCGCAGTCGCCGGAGCACGCCATGTTTAGCATGATCGAAGCTGCGAAGCGTTGACGGGCGGGGAGCCCAGTGACAGCCACTGATAGGGTTTCCACAGCACCGCCAACGTTCGTTTTGGGGATTTCTTTCGGATCGAAGCGGGCGATGGTGGACTGCTCGAAATCCGAATGGACGAGTCCCTCGAAAAAGTTAGAGCATCTTACACACTACACTCTCACCCAAGACCGCAAAATCGCTATGACCACCCCCGTTCAGCATCAATTCGACGCCTTCAACGACAGAGACCTCGACGCCTTCATGGACGCCTTTGCGCCAGACACTCAGGTGGAGGACGGTGCGGGGACCGAGCTTATGAGCGGCGCCGAGGAGCTGCGCGCGTTCTACGGCTCCGTGTTCGAAAACAGCCCAGACCTCCACTGCGAGCTCGTCGACCGCACGACGGTCGGCGACTGGGTCTTCGACGAGGAACGGATCGAAGGGCTCCACGCCGAGGGCTTCCCCGAGGAGGCCCACGCGGTAGTGGCCTACAAGGTGGCCGACGGGCAGATCACATTCGTGCGGATGTTCTCGTAATTCCCGCTCAGGGGGTGTCTCACCTCCCGAGCGACGGTCACCCTCTTCGCAATCCCCTTTACTCACCGGTAGCCCCACTCCATGCACCGTTGCGGAATTCTCTGTCCTCGCCTGTCTCGCTGCTCGCCCTCGCTGCTGGTTGTTTGTGTTGTGGGTCTTCTCGCCTGCGGCCTCCGCCCCACGGTCACCTCTGCCCAAATTGAGGATCGGGACGCGCTTGTCGCCGCCCTCGACTCGACGGCCCAAGCCCACGCCGCCGACTCGATGGTGGCGGGCGCCGCCGTCGCTGTCGTCCAGCGCGGCGACACGCTGCTGCACGAAGGCTACGGACGGGCCGATCTCGAATTTGATGTCCCAATGCCCAAAGACGGCGTGTTCGAGATCGGATCCGTCACGAAGCAGTTCACCGCGGCGGCCATCCTGCAGCTCGCCGCCAAGGACTCGATTGATTTAGACGCATCCATCACTGAGTATCTGGCCGACTACGATACCCGCGGCCATCGGGTGACCGTACGGCACCTGCTATACCACACGTCCGGTCTTCGCAGCTACACGAACATGACTCAGTTCGACGACCTTTCTCGACAGGAATTGCCCCGGGATACGTTGCTTTCGCTCGTGGAAGCCGAGCCCGTCCGGTTCGCGCCGGGGACGGCCATGAGCTACAGTAACACCGGCTACTTCCTCTTGGGGCGGATCATCGAAACGGCGAGCGGCCAGCCCTACGCGGAGTACGTCCAGGATCACCTCTTTGGGCCGACGGGAATGGACGACTCGTACTACTGCGACGAAAGCGCGGCCGTCGACCACAGAGCCCACGGATACCAGTGGAGCAGGGACGGAGCGCTTCGCCGCAAGACATACCTGGATCACACGTGGCCCTATGCCGCGGGCTCGCTGTGCAGCACGGCCGGAGATCTGACCGCCTGGAACCGTGCCCTACACGGAGGTGAGGTGCTGTCGGATTCGATGTATCAGGAGATGATCACACCAGGCCGCCTCGCCGACGGAACCGAGCTTCGGTACGGGATGGGTCTGATGGTCTACCAGGCGAAGGGGCACCCGGTCATTGGGCACGGAGGAGGCATTTTCGGGTTTTTGTCCGAATCCCGGTACTACCCAGAAAGCGAGCTATTCGTCGTGGTCCTCCAAAACGCAACCGGTCCTCGCGGGCCGCAGTTGCTGGCAGACTCGCTGGCGCGTCTCGTCCTCGGGCCGGGGGAGGAGCCGAGGAGTTCTCCGTACGGAGGCGATCTCTCAGAGCTGGCCGGTCGGTACGTGGGACCTAGCGAAGGAGGCGTGATGGACCTGCACATCGAGACGTCCGGCGACACACTTCTTGTTCGCGAGGCCGGAAGCAAAGAGGCCAACACGCTTCGACACGCCTCGGGCCTGACGTGGAGACATGAGGCGGACCTGCTTCCATTGACCTATCGATTCATCCGCGCCGGAGATCAGATTGTCGAACTGCGGCTGGATGTTGTCGGAGGGCACTACGTGCTCCGTCGGGTCGACACGCCGTGAGAATCCCTTTCCATCGAAAGCTCATCTTTTGAGTCAGTTTCCAGGCTCCCTATCTGCCGGAGTTGCCTGAAGGCTACCGCATCGTTTTGCCCTCTTTGAAATCAAGCAGGCCATACCAGGCCACAAAAAATGATTCGCCCTACCTTTCGCTCGTTGTCAACCGTATCTGTTCTCGCTCTTTGGAAGTGGTGGGTCGGACTTCGAAAAGGTGTGACCCTTGCCCTCTTGTCCATCCTGGCCGTGCTCGTTTTCACGGCTGCCGTGGCACCAAATTCCGGGTACGCCCAGCAGGCTTCCTACGATGTTCTCATTCGCGACGGCCAGCTGATCGACGGGACCGGCAGCCCCGCCTTCGAGGGGGATGTTGGCATT
>CAZBIB010000119.1:8162-10041 GCA_964491575.1 uncultured Salinivenus sp.
CGGCCAGCTGATCGACGGGACCGGCAGCCCCGCCTTCGAGGGGGATGTTGGCATTCGAGGCGATACGATCACCGCGATGGGTGACCTGAGCGGCGCCTCAGCCGACCGGATGATCGACGCCAGTGGTCTCGTCGTCGCGCCCGGCTTCATCGACGTGCACAGCCACACGGCCCCTGCCCTGGCCGACTCGGCCAAGCGCTTCAACGAGGGCGTCCTGCGCCAGGGAGTTACGACCATCGTCGGCGGCCCGGATGGGGCCTTCAGCCCGGGGATCATCCGGTTGCTGATCGACACGTACGAGCAACAAGGCATCGGGACGAACGTGGCCCTCTACGTGGGCCACAATGCCGTACGGCTCCAGGCCATGGGCCAGGTGGAAAGGCCCCTCACGCCCAAAGACTTGAGTCGGTTCTCGGCACGGACGAGCGAGGTCCAGCAGCGCCCACCTACGCCTCAGGAGCTGGACCAAATGAAAGCCCTCGTTCGGGAGGGCATGGAGCTCGGCGCCGTTGGCTTTTCCACCGGCCTGATGTACCCGCCCGGCATGTACTCTAAGACCGACGAGGTGGTGCAACTCACGCGTGAAGCGGCCCCCTACGGCGGGATCTACACCTCCCACGTCCGCAGCCCCGTCAAGGAATGGATTAAATCCAACAGGGAGGCCATCGAGATTGGCGAGCGGGCCGGAGTCCCGGTCAAGCTTACCCACCTCAAAGCGGTCGGGTTGCGGAACGCTGGAATGACGGATTCTCTGATTGCGATCGTCGAGGCGGCCCGCAGGCGCGGCGTGAGGGTCGTCTCCGACCAGTATCCCTACGACGGCGCCGCCACAACGGCGCTCAGCGACGTGATTGTCGTTCCCGACTCGTTGGGCAAAAAAGAGGATTTCGAGCTTGAGGAAGCCCTGGTCGACCGGTCGGTCCGGAGCGCGATGCAGGAGGCCACCGAGCAGCCGAAGGCAGGCGAGTTCACCTGGGTAAACACCCTGGGCGGCTACGACTCGATGCGGATCGTAAGCAGCCCGGGCTCACCCAGCCTGGAGGGGCGATACATCGTGCGGCTTGCCAAAGAGCGAGAAACGTCCCCGTTCGACCTCGTTGCTGGCCTCGTGGCCGACGCCGACCGTCCGATCCGAATTACGCTGGGTGCCGTCCAGGAGAGCGACGTGCAGGCACTCCTCGACCAGCCCTGGAATATGATCGCATCCGATGGGGCCTGGGCGGACGGAAGCGATACGCAGGAGGGGCATCCCCGCTCTATGGGCACCTTTCCCCGCCTTTTGGGCCACTACGTGCGGGAGAAAGGTCTCCTCTCGCTTGAGGAGGCCATTCGGAAGATTACTTCCTTTCCGGCAGACTTCCTCGGCCTCTCCGATCGGGGCCGGCTGCAGGAAGGAGAAGTGGCCGACGTCGTCGTGTTCGACCCCGACCGGATTGCGGCCCGGTCTACGTGGGACCATCCCCAGCGCTTCGCGAAAGGAGTCCGCCACGTCCTCGTCAACGGGGTCGAGGCTATTTCTGACGGGCGGCTCACCGGGAAGACGCCGGGACAGTTCGTGCCGCGCAAAGGAGCAGGGGCAGGAGGCAGCAATTAGAGCACGTGTCCGCTCTACAAATCTGACGCGTCAGCAATCGCTTATCACGCGGAGCTGATCGGTGCCGATTCGTGGTCGCCGGAGAGCAGGTCGGCGGGCTGTGACTAAAAGGGAAGACGGTCACTACCGACTCACTACTCAGAAGGAGCCAAGGATCCCTCTTTCGCCCGCCTAGACCGACAATCCCGACATCAAGTCTCACCCAACTAGGTAGTCTCATGGTTCAAAATCCGTCCCCCGACACGACTCGCTACTCGCTGTCACAGACGCGTCCCGGCCTGTCCC
>CAZBIB010000120.1:0-10015 GCA_964491575.1 uncultured Salinivenus sp.
AAGCAGATTGGAGGCCCGAGCCGTCATGTCGTTGGCCGCCCGGCGCGTAAACGTGAGCAAGACGATCTGTTGAGGCCGGGTGCCCGTCTCCACCAGGTAAGCCAGGCGATAGATGAGGGTGCGGGTCTTGCCGGTGCCCGCTCCGGCCACGATGAGGAGCGGCCCCTCGCCCGCCGTCGCTGCCTCGTACTGCTGCTCGTTGAGCTCCTCCGCGTAGTCGATCGTGAGGTCCTCTGTCGACCTCGACGGCTCGTCCCGATCCGACGGCAAAACAATGCGACGTGCCATGAGGAGGGCTCGGGTCGTTCGAGCAACGCAATCGAGAGGAGCAGTCCGGACCGAAGTGCGGCGACGGGGACCCGCGGCAGCAGAACACTGACCGGCAGATGCCGGTTGACGGATACACTCGTGTCTTTCGGCACCGGACAGAGAGAGCCATTCGATAAACCCTCGTGCCGGGACGAGTGATCCGGTTGAATTGGCGTTGAGCGTTTTGCGGTGCGGGTGTAGACATTACGGAGGTGCGTTTCGTAGATTGCTCCTTCCTGTCGAACCGTTCGGGCAACCCACCGAATTCGCGTCTGGACGGATATTCTTGAGAGCGAGAACTCCTTTGTAATTTGTTATGGGCAAAGTCATCGCGATCGCGAACCAGAAGGGGGGCGTGGGCAAGACGACCACTGCGATCAACTTGGCCGCGTCCTTGGCGGCCACGGAGCACCCCACGCTCCTGCTGGACATCGATCCGCAGGCCAATTGCACGTCCGGCATCGGCATCGAGTCCGACGAGGTGGACACCTCCATCTACGAGGTGCTCATCGGCGAGGTGGAGGCGTCGGAGGCGATCATGACGACGGAGATGCCGTTCCTCGACATGATGCCGAGCCACATCAATCTCGTGGGGGCCGAGATTGAGATCATCGACGAGACGCAGCGGGAGAAGTTGCTGAGCGCGGCCCTTCCGCGCATCCGGCGCAAGTACGACTTCGTGGTCATCGACTGCCCGCCCTCTCTGGGGCTCTTGACGCTCAACTCGCTTACCGCCGCCGACTCGGTTCTCATTCCCGTGCAGGCCGAGTACTTTGCGCTGGAGGGGCTCGGCCAGTTGCTCAACACGATCAAGATCGTGCGGCAGCACCTGAACCCCGACCTGGAGATCGAGGGAGTCCTGATGACGATGTTCGACACGCGCCTGCGTCTCTCCAACCAGGTGGCTGACGAGGTGCGCCGCTACTTCGGGGAACGCGTGTTCGAGACCATCGTGAAGCGCAACGTGCGCCTCTCGGAGGCCCCGAGCTTTGGGAAGCCGGCCCTGCTGTACGAGGCCTCCAGCACCGGATCGCAAAACTACATGGCGCTGGCCCGCGAGATCCTCAGCAATAACAAGGAATATCTCGATTCGTCGCACAGCGACAACGGGATGGCCGAGGCC
Organism: uncultured Salinivenus sp.; assembly: GCA_964491575.1. GTDB lineage: Bacteria > Bacteroidota > Rhodothermia > Rhodothermales > Salinibacteraceae > Salinibacter. Next base: position 1,433 of record CAZBIB010000120.1, read on the forward strand.
GAGAGCATCGATACGCCGCCGGCGGACGATCAAGAGACGTTGTCGGACGCGATTGGGGAGCCCTCATCGGAGTCCGAAGAGGATTCAGCGGCTCCGGCCGACGAACTCTCGATCTAGTTCAGTTTTCGAGTCCGGTTCTTCTGCGACTGATTGTTTTCACGTACCTTTTTCGTTGAACCCTGGTCTCCAATGGGTAAGAAATCAGCACTTGGCAAAGGTCTCAATGCCCTCCTGCCGGAGGACCGGGACGAGCAGGCGCCGGACGAAGAGAGCGGCGGGGAGGCAGCCGAAGCGGAGGGGCAAAGCCAGCTCTATCAGTTCGAGGACGGTACCCGACTGCTCGGCCGCGTGGCGGAGGTGGCGGTGGACCGCATTCGCCCGAATCCGTACCAGCCGCGCCAGGAGTTCGAGGACGCCTCCCTCGATGAACTGGCGGCCTCCATCGAACAGGTGGGCATCATTCAGCCCATTACGGTGCGGGCCCTCGGAGACGGCGAGTTCGAAATTATCTCTGGAGAGCGGCGCCTGCGGGCCGCCCGCCGGGCCGACCTGGAGCACCTGCCCGCGTTTATTCGCCAGGCCGACTCGGCGGAGATGCTGGAGATGGCCCTCGTCGAAAACGTCCAGCGCGAGGAGCTAAACCCCATCGAGATTGCCCTCGGCTACCAGCGCCTCGTTGAGGAGTGCGACCTTACGCAGGAAGAGGTGGCCGAGCGGGTAAGCAAGAGCCGCGCGACGGTGGCCAACTTTCTCCGTCTTCTCCGCCTGCCGCCCCGCATCCAGGCCGCACTGCGGGACAAGAAGGTGAGCATGGGCCACGCCCGCGCTCTCATTGCCATGGACGACGAGGAGGCCCAGGTGGCGCTTCTCGAGGAGATCATTGAGGAAGACCTGTCGGTCCGCGAGGTGGAGCGGCGCGTTCGGGACTGGCACGACGAGGAAGAGGAGGACGAGGATGCGCCGGAACCGACCGCCGACGTCGAACCGCCGTCGACCGAACCGGTCCCCGATCGAAGCGACCTGCAGCTCGAAGAGTTGCGCAATGCCCTCCGCTCCCGGTTTAGCACCCAGGTGCAGATTCAGCACCGAAAGGACGGCGAGGGCACCATCGAGATCGACTACTACTCCGAGGAGGATTTGGAGCGCCTCATGGAGCTCATGATGGGGAAGTAGCGCTCGCCTGTGGTGTTGGGGTTTGGACATCGCTGACCAGTTCCCCTGCACGTTGTCTTAAGGGGGAGAGGTTTTTCAACTAAAGCTGCTCCAGCGGGAGGCTTGAGAGCGAGCAAAAGCATCGCTCCGGCAGAACGCGCAGGTCGGCTCACCTCCGTGATATGCACTCAGTGGCTCCCATGAAAAGCCCGGCGGGTGCGGTCGTCCCTAAAGAGCAATGAACCAGAAACAAAGATTTGGATCGCTACCTTTCCTGCTACGAGAATGTCCTCTTTTCTAAAAACGAGATGCCATGCGCCTACACCCCTGGCACGAAGTACCTCTCGGTTCCAACGCGCCCGACGAAATAAGTTTAGTTGTGGAGGTCCCGCGCAAGACCACAACGAAATACGAGCTTGATCTGGACCTCGGCATTCTGCGCATTGACCGCATCATGCACCCGCCTGTGCCGTACCCGGCCAATTATGGATTTCTCCCACAGACGCTCGACGAGGACGGCGACCCGCTCGATGCGATGGTGCTCATGCAGAACGCTGTTGAGCCGCTAACGGTGCTTAGTGCTCGTCCCGTGGGACTCGTCAATCTTACCGATCGAGGCAAGAACGACGACAAGATTATCTGCGTTCACGTCGACGATCCGAAGTACGACGATTATCAGAGCGTCAGTGATTTGCCGGACTACGAACTACGGGAGATCGAGTGGTTCTTCGAAGACTACCAGGACGTGATGCATCGCGAAGTAGACGTAGAGGGGTTCCTCGGCCCTGAGCGTGCGCACGAGAGCATTCAGATGTGCCGTGAGCACTACCAAAACGAATTCCCTAACGGCTGGCAGGAGTGACTTGCACCACTCTTAATTCGCATTTGCGGGCCGCCAATGTTCGGAGCGAGCGTTGGGAAGTTCGGCGTGTACTGTCTGGTTGTCCATCGCTCTACCACCCGTGACTCGAATGCGTCGTATAGGACTCGGTCTGGGCGTGCTGTGGGGGGTGCTCCTGATGGTGGGGGGCATCGCCCACGCGCAGCCTGACAGTGTCAGGGCGGCACTCCTGAAGGAAAAAGGATTTTCGCCGGATCATTCCCCGCGGGGGGCCCTCTGGCGGGCGGCGGCGGTGCCGGGATGGGGGCAGTTCTACAACCGTCAGTACTACAAAATGCCGTTCGTCTACGGGGGACTGGCGGGCGGCGGCTACGCCATCTACGAGATGAACCGCCGCTACCTCCTGTTTCGCCACGCCAACCTCTACAAGATTGGGCAAAACCGGAGTGGCGAGGAGAACGGGGAGAATCCGTATCAACGTTTCGAGGGCGCCTACGATCGGGCCGTGGCACGGCTGGGCGGCGAGCAGCAGATTGGTGACGTAAGCGGGCAGCAGCTTCGCCGTCTGCGCGACAAGTATCGCCGCTGGCGCGACCTGTCAATTATCGGCACGGGGCTCTTCTACGCGCTCACCATCCTGGACGCGTACATTAGCGCGCACCTGCTGACGTTCGACGTAGGGGGGGTTGCTCTGGAGGTTCGCCCGACGGGCGGGAGGCGCAGACTGGCCCGGCGCGTGGGGATGCGGGGAGGAACAGAGATTTCACCTGTGTCGATGTCTTCGAAGGGAGTGGGGCTGCGCATTCGTGCACGCTTCTGAGCCTAAAAGGACGGCAACCCGGTGGAGAGGGTGGAGGAACAGTGATAAAGAGAGGAGAACGATGTGTAAAACTGTCCTAAAATTTCAATCGGTTCTGGGGATGGAAGCCCTTCGATGCAGAAACTTGGCGAAACCCCATTGTCGAGAGACGTACCGACCAAGCCCTTTCCCTGGAATCCGTTTTCATTCTGCATCCGGGCCAGAAAATACGATGTTTCAGAGAGGAACGACCATTGCACGTGTTCTCTTTCGTGCGTTACCTTCTTCCGAGAGAGCGCGGCGAAGTTTGAATAAGAAAATGTGCTTGATCGCGGCACCTTTCGCGCGGCACTTGTTTGGTCCCTCGCGTTTTAAACCCCGTATTTCGTTCTCGCTCTTATGACGACACCTGATCACAACCGTCCCCACCAGTCTTCCGAGTCCGATTCAGAGGTTGCCACGCAGGAGGGGCCGTCTCTCTTCGAGAAATGTCATCGCTTCTTCGATCCCTCGGGCGACTACGCCAAGGTGAAGGAAGCGGATCTGTATCCGTACTTCCGTCCGATCGAGGAGAGCGAAGGCTCTCGGGCCGTCATGAACGGCGACGAACTCATCATGGCGGGGTCGAACAACTATCTCGGGCTCACCTCCGATCCTCGGGTCAAGGAGGCAGCCCAGGAGGCAACTGCCAAGTACGGCACCGGCTGTACGGGCAGCCGCTTCCTCAACGGCACACTTGACCTTCACCTGGAGCTGGAGGAGCGGCTTGCCGACTTCATGGGAAAGGACAAGGCCGTGCTGTTCTCCACCGGCTACATGACGAATCAGGGCGTGATTGAAGCCGTGGCTGGTCGCGGCGACATCATCTTTTCCGACAAGGACAATCACGCCTGCATTGTGGCTGGCACGCAGACGAGCCTCGCCGAGTCGCGACGGTACCGCCACAACGACTTGGATCACCTGCGAACGATGCTGCAGCGGGCCCACGACGAGAAGCCGAACGCGGGCAAGCTCATTGCGACCGATGGAGTTTTCTCGATGAGCGGCAAGATTGCGCAGGTCCCTGAACTGCTGGAGCTGGCCGAGGAGTTCGACGCGGCGCTCATGCTCGACGACGCCCACGCCATCGGTGCGATTGGGCCGGGGGGACGCGGCTCCGCCGCCACCTTTGGCCTCAAGGACGAGGTGCACCTCATCACAGGCACGTTCTCGAAGAGCTTTTCATCCATTGGGGGCTTCTGCACCGGTGACCGCGACGTGATCGAGTACATTCGCCACGAGAGCTCCCCACACATCTTCAGCGCCTCGATGCCGCCGTCGACCGTGGCCACGGTGCTAAAGTGCCTCGACATCCTCGAAAACGAGCCCGAGCGCCTCGATCGACTCCACGAGATTTCCGACTACATGCGCGAGGGCTTCCACAACATCGGGTTCGACGTGTGGGAGAGCGAGACCCCTATCATCCCTGTCGTCATCGGTGACATGGAGCAGTGCTTCCGGTTCTGGCGCGAACTGATCGACGAGGGCGTGTTCGTCAATGCCGTAGTCCCCCCGGCGGTGCCGAAGGGGCAGGCCCTCATGCGCACCTCCTACATGGCCACCCACACCGACGAGGAGCTCGACCACATTCTCGACGCGTTCCACAAGGTGGGCAAGAAGCTCGGCGTGATCGGCACAAACGGCCACGGCCCGCCGGCCGAATAGTGCCGACGCTGAACAGCGAAACCGCTCGAACCGTAATGACGCCGTCGTTTCTCGAGTTGCTGTCGAGAGACGGCGGCGTTTGTTCGTTCCCCCCGTCACAGCACCCGTCTGAGCCGAGTGTCGACATCGACCGATGCCGTGCACGTTCGCCCCGTTGAGGGCTGGTGGGACCGCAAGCGGTTCATTGACGTACCGTACGGGTTCTATCCGGACCGCTATCCGAAGTGGGTGCCGCCGCTACGCCGCGACGTGAAGGACACCCTGGACCCGTCCTCGAATGCCTTCTTTGAGCACGGCGACATGCAGCTCTTCCTGGCCGAGGACGCCTCCGGAGCGGCCGTTGGGCGCATCGCCGGCATCGTCAATGGCATGCACTTGCAAAAATACGAGGATGCGACCGGCTTCTTCGGCTTCTTCGAGTGCGTCGAGGACTACGCTGTGGCCGAGGCGCTCCTCGACGCTGCCGCCGACTGGCTCCGCGAGCAGGGCCTCCAGAACATGCGCGGCCCAGCCAGCCCATCGCTCAACGACACGGCGGGCCTGCTGGTCGACGGGTTCGATCGAGAGCCGGCCCTTCTCATGCCCTACAATCCGCCCTACCACGAGGACTTCCTGGAGCGCTACGGCTTCGAGCGGGCCATGACGATGTGGGCGTACTACCTCCACAAGAAGTACGTGGAGTACGAGCGCCTGAGGCGGGGCGTCGACCTCGTGAAACGGCGTACGCCGGGCCTTTCCCTGCGCACCCTCGACATGGATCGTTTTGAGGAGGAGGTCCACACCGTCCGCGAGATTTACAACGACGCGTGGGCCAACAACTGGGGCTTTGTGCCCATGACGGAGGGGGAGGTCCAGCAACTCGCCGACGAACTGAAGCAGATCGTCGATCCGGAGATCGTCTTCTTCGTCGAGCACGAGGGCGTGCCGGTGGGCTTCTCGGTGGCGCTGCCGGATGTTAATCAGGCGCTTCGCCATGTCCCCGATGGCCGCCTGTTTCCGTACGGCATGCCGTCCGGCCTCACGAAATTGCTTCTTCACCTGCAGTACGCCGTCCACGAGTGTCGCATGCCCCTCATGGGCATTCGGAAGAAGTACCAGGGCAAGGGGCTGGACAGCATGCTCGTCCTCGCCACCATCGAGAACGGGCCCGCCCACGGCTACGACGCCTGCGAGATGAGCTGGGTGCTCGACACGAACGAGCGCCTCAAGAATCACGTCGAGTCGCTGGGTGCCGTCGTCGACAAAGAATACGCGATGTTCGGGAGATCGATTTCGAATGTCGAATGACGAGTTTCGAATTTGGACCCTCTGGCTGCTAGAATACGATCACTCGCCATTCACAATTCGCGCCAATGGAAATCGAGTTTGTCTACTTCGATCTCGACGATACCCTCCTTGACCACCAGAAAGCCGAGCGGAAGGCTCTCGCCGACGTGCGGGATCGCTACCTCGCCCTCTTCGGGACCCTGTCGGTCGACGAACTGCAAGAGACCTATCACGCCATCAACGCACCGCTCTGGCGGCAGTACGCCGACGGCAAAATCGACAAGCAGACAGTGCAGCAACAGCGGTTTGGGCGGTTGCTGGAGGCGGTGGATGCCTCCCACGCCGACGCGACCCTCGTGGCCCGCTACTACATGCAGCGCTACGCGACGCACTGGGCCTTTATTTCGGGAGCGCGGGACACCTTCGAGGTCGTGGCCGCGCACCACCCGGTGGGTGTCCTCACGAACGGGTTCGCGGAAGTGCAGGCGAAGAAGCTCGATCAGTTTCCGATCCTCCGCGAGCAGTCCGACTCGATTGTGATCTGCGAAGACGTGGGCGTACTCAAGCCCGATCCCAAAGTGTTTGAGCACGCCACCGAGCAGGCGGGCGTAGAGGCCAATGAGGTACTCTACGTGGGCGACTCGTACCGATCCGACGTAGAGGGCGCCCAGCCAGTGGGGTGGCGGGTGGCCTGGTACACCCGAAACGGCACTAACGGCCAGTCGACCAACGACTGCGGCTTCACGTTCGCGGACTGGACGACGTTGCGGGAGCGGCTGCTGTGAGGCCTATCCGAGGAGTTGCCGAAATGACTCCAAAAAGACCTGCACGGAGCGCGGTTCGAGCAGGATAGTGAGCACCACGCCTGCGATGGCACCGCCCACGTGCGCCTCGTGCGCGATCCAATTCCCCATGTTGCCCTCCCGGTCGCCGCGCCGCATCGCATAGATCGACCCGAACACGTACCCGAAGGCGAAGAGGATGGCCGGAATGGGGAGCGCGAAAAACAGGTAGAGGTTGCGGAGAGGGAAGAACACGCAGAAGGCGAACACGACGCCGCTGACGGCCCCCGACGCTCCCACCGCCGAGTAATGCGGATCGTCGCGGTTGAAGAGGAACGTCAGCGCGTGGGCAGCGAGCTCCGAGCCGAAGTAGAGGAGGAGAAAGGAAGCAGCCCCCAGAATGCGTTCCAGCAGCGGCCCGAAGAAGTAGAACGTGATCATGTTGAAGGCCAGGTGCGTGCCGCTGGCGTGCACGAAGCCGGCTGTGAGGAACCGGTAGTACTCACCGTGTTTCTGGATGCGGCGGGGCTGAAACGACAGCTCGCGGATGAGGGACGGATCCGCCATCAGGGCGTAGCCGCTCACGCCCAGGTTGGAGAGCAGCAGCGCGAGCGTGATGGGGGCCTGTAGGAGTCGCTCCATACGGTCTTGAGAGAGGGGGAATGGGGGGAGAGGGGGCGTGGGAGCGTCAATGGGCTGGCTCACGTAGAATGGCGAGCCGAAGAAAAGACGCAGTCATCCCAAGGCGTGGCGTAGGGGCTTCGGGTCCCTTCGCGGATGTCTGACCGGCTCACGCCGCGACGGCGGAGACATGTTTGAGAAGCGACTCGAAGACGAGCCGTCCGTCGTCCCCGCCGAGCAGCGGCTCCACGCAGCGTTCCGGGTGGGGCATGAGGCCACAGACATTGCTGGCCTCGTTGACGATGCCGGCGATGCCGTGGACCGAGCCGTTCGGATTCGCGTCGTCGGTCACCTCCCCCTCCGGCGTGCTGTAGCGGAAGAGCACCTGGTCGTTGGCTTCGATCCGGGCGAGCACCTCGTCGTCGGCGTAGTAGCGCCCTTCGCCATGTGAGAGAGGGATGGTCACGACCTGTCCCTCCGTCAAGGCATTCGTGAACGGCGTCTCCGCATTCTCGACGCGCAGGGTCGTGTCTTTGCAGATGAAGCGGAGCGACTCGTTGCGCATGAGCGTGCCGGGGAGCAGGCCCGCCTCGCAGAGGATCTGGAAGCCGTTGCAGATGCCGAAGACGAGACCGCCCTCCTCCGCGAACCGCACGACATCCTGCATGATGGGCGAAAACCGGGCGATGGCGCCGGAGCGCAGGTAATCGCCGTACGAGAAGCCACCCGGCACGATCACCACGTCCACGTCCCCAAGATGCTCCTCCTCGTGCCAGATAAAGCGCGCCTCCTGGTCGAAGACGTGCTTAGCGGCGTGGTACGCGTCGTGGTCGCAATTCGACCCCGGAAAGACGACGACACCGAAGCGGACGGGCATGGGGGAGTAAGGGGATGACTTGAAAAGTCAGCGTTGATTCTCGGAGGTTAGCTTTTGTACGTTGGCACGGGTTTGCGTATTTCGTACTGCGTATTTCGCAAAGTCCTCCGCTTACGCAACACGCAATACGAAATACCGATCGCTATGCATTCACGTAATCGAGCCAGGCGCTGCCCTCCACGTAGTCCTCTACGACATCCGTCAACTCGTGGTTGCGATACGCGGTAACTCGGCTGTCCACATCCTTGCGGAAGACCTGGAGGCAGTTGGAGATCAGGTCGCTCCGGAAGCCCCGGTCGCCCAGCTCAATTGTCAGCTCCATCGAGACGACGCGGCCCAGAATGCGACCAAGCTCCACCAGCTTGCGCTGCGGAAGCGAGAGGTCGACCTCGAAGTCGAGCGTGTCCTCAAAGTAATCGGCGGCTCGATGGGTCATCTCGTAGTCCGACAGGAAGGCGTACAGGTTTTTCTCCTTCATATTCCGCATCGACTTGAGCACCGACTCCGAGATCTGCTGATAGAGAACGTCATGCGAGCCCAC
>CAZBIB010000121.1:0-10011 GCA_964491575.1 uncultured Salinivenus sp.
TCGTTAAGCGTTGCGTCGTGTAGATCGTACAGACTCATGGTCGAACAGAAGATTGAGTGGAACAGTGTGTGCGATGCAAAACGCTCAGGATCCACCGCGGAGCCCAGTCCTGAATCGCCAGCAGGTGGGAGAAAAGCGGGCGGGCGGGGAGACCGGACGGAGTAACGAAATCACCGCGCTCTCTGCGTCGCGACTCTCTTTGGAGCATCCGCTTCGTATAGAAGCTCCCAGGCATCCGGGGAAACCAATGCTTATACGGAGCAAAGGCGGATCGGTTCGCCTTCATGCCCCCGGTGATTCGTACGGGATAATGGGAGTAGCATCGAGTCCTCGCCGCTTCACGCTCGTCGTTTCGGTGCCCGTCTATGCCTGAGTCCGCGTTTGATCCCGACCGCGTCCGAGAGGCCCAGGACGGAAACGAGCAGGCGCGAAACGGGCTGCTCAGCCGCCTGGAGCCCATTCTGCGGGGCTACTTCATCAAGCGCATCGGGACCGAGACCGACGTTGACGACCTGGTGCAGAACACGCTGGTGCGCATCCACGAGAGCCTCGACGATCTCGAAAAGCCGGGCAGTCTGAAGTCGTTTGCCATGAAGGCGGCCCTATTTGAATTGCAGGACTACTACCGGGGCCGCTACGACATGAAGGAGAGCCTTCGCGACCCCGATCTGCCCCTGGGCCGGTCGACGGAGCCAGAGGACCGGAGTGCCCACGTGGACGTGGAGAAGGCGCTCGATGCGCTCACGCCCAAGGCCCGGCGGATCATGGAGCTCCGGGAATATGGATACCTCTACCGCGAGATTGCCCAGATGCTCGATACCACGGAAGCGGCGGTCAAGATGCAGGTCAAACGCGCCTTCGAAACCATGAAGGAGGCACTGAGCGCCCTGCTGATTCTCATTTGGTTTTTTGGGCTGTAGTCGAGATGCCTCAACTGTTACTTTCTTCAACATGAAGGCGGCCCACCTTCTGACCATATTGATCCAAGGCCGTCAGACCATCAGCACGGCTCTGAAAGTCTTGGAATCGGTTTTTTTCTGCTGACGGATACGAATTTCGGGATCATGGACGACGTGTACGGTCCACTTCTTTTTGAGGGGGAGCGCTCCCCTGAACAGCGAGACGCGCTGCGGGAGCGGCTCGCGGACGATCCGGAATTGGTCGAGGAATGGGCGCGCTGGCAACAGGTCCGGACGCAGTTGCGGCAGCGGCTGCACGAGCACCTTCCCGATCGTCGCCTTCTCGTCTTGTATGCGCTTGAACAGGAGGGGCGCACCAACGCGCTCACGGCTGAGGAAAAGGAGGCCCTCGATGCGGCCCGCGACGACATCGCTGAGGCGATCGAGGCCATCCCGGCGCTCAGTCGGGTCGTCGAGCGCATTCAGAATGAACGCGCCGAGTTTGAGACGGTGTGGGTGCAGCATCACGACGACTCGGTTGGCGTGTCCGCTTCGGAAGGCCGATCCCACGCCGAACGGAAAGAGCGCGCTCCCCGGCGGTCCGCCCGATCACGAGGGGAGACCGCAGGGCGTCGCTGGGCGTGGCGCCTTACCGTGGCCACCCTGCTCATTGGAGCCGCGGTCCTGGCTGTGTTCTACGGTCCGCGAGAGGCCTCGCGAACGACCGTGACGGTCGAGGCCGACGACCAGCGGATTGTAAAATTCGACGACGGTTCGACGGCCCGTCTCGTGGGCACGGCCGCGCTGTCGTACGATTCGGGGCTGGCCGCGACAGAGAATCGGCGCGTCACCCTGAAACATGGACGAGCCTACTTCGACGTGGCGTCCCGCAACGGCACGTCGTTCGTGGTAGAGACCCCTACCGCGCAGGCCGAGGTCCTCGGCACACAGTTTGGGATCACGACCGGCAGCGATACGACTGAGGTCGTCCTCGTGGAAGGAAAAGTCCGCGTCGGATCGGACACCGAGAGCGAGTCCGTGGTCTTGGAGCCGGGCGAGCAGAGTATGGTCCGAAGCGGAACTCCCTCGACCCCAGCGCCCGCAGACCTGACCGCGACGCTGGACTGGACGGGGTTGTTTGTCTTCCGATCGCTGCCGACCGAGGCGATTGCGGAGCGGCTGAGCGAGCACTACGACGCATCCGTTACGGTCGCGCCCGCCCTGGCCGACGAGCCAGTCACGGGCACCTTCGATCGCGAGCAGTCGGTTGAACAGGTGCTCAACACGATCGCCCGCACGCTCGGTGCGGAGGTGCGCACCAACAGTGGCACCTATCGGCTCGTCCCTGCTTCTGAATAACACGTCACAGTTCCGGTCGACTGCGTCTCACTAAGTGGAGTCGTATCCGCTGAGTTCGTCTTTCTGGACCCAGTTCAAGGTCCCTCGCGTCCGAACGAAGGCACGGGCTGAGAGTAGAATACCGCTCGTCTACTCTCCAGCCCACCCCCGCGAGGCCCGTGCCGCGTTCCGTGTTTCTGCTCGTCATTGCGTGGGTGGGACTGAGCGTCCTCGGGGGCACGGGTGCTTGGGCACAGTCTTCGTTCCAGATCCGGGCGACCGACGCATCGCTCGAAACGGCCCTCGTCCAGGTCCGCACACAGGCCGACCTCGACCTCGTCTACGCCGATCGACTCGTGCAGGGCCGGACGACAACCTGCACCTACATGGGTACGGACCGGGCGGACGCGCTTGATTGCGTATTGGAGGGCACCGGCGTGCAGGCTGAGCGGGTGCGCCACCGCCAGTACGTGCTTGTGGCCGCGTCTTCCGATCAGGACGAAGAAAAAACGTACCGTACGTCGCTCAATGGATACGTGCTGGACGCGGAGACCGGGGAGCGACTGCCGGGGGCCCACGTCTACCTGACAGAGCTGGAGGCGGGGGCCACGACGAATCGAGACGGCTATTTCGTCGTCTCCGATCTTCCTCCCGAGTCCTACAAGGCGCGCATCACCTACCTCGGATATCAGTCCGTAGACACGACGCTTACGGCGGATGGGGACCCGGGCCGAATTGCCCTGGCCGCAGCCCCCATTGAGTCGAAGGGCGTCGTCGTAGAGGCTGGATCGACGAGCACAAGCGAGAGCGAGCGGATGCCGGGCATGATGTCGGTCGCCCTGGACCGGCTCGATCGACTCCCCTCGTTCGGTGAGCCCGACCTGTTTCGGGCCCTGCAGTGGACGCCCGGCATTCGGAAATCGGGCGTCGTGAGCGGCGGACTCAGCGTGCGGGGAGGGAATCCCGACCAGAACCTCTACCTCCTCGACGGAGCGCCTGTCTACCACCCATGGCACGCCTTCAGTCTGGTGTCGACGTTTCAGACCGGCACCCTTCGCTCGACGGATCTCTATCGGGGGAGCTTCCCCGTGGAGCACGGCGGACGCCTCTCGACCGTGCTCGACGCCCAGATGAAAGACGGGAGTCGTCAAGAGCCCAAAGCGGTCGCGGCGCTCAGTATGCTAAGCGGACGGTTCCGCATCGAAACGCCCCTGACTCCCTCCACCTCATTCATGCTGTCGGGGCGCCGCTCCTACATCGACAAACTGATTGGACGCCGGCACCCGGTAGCCGGGCCGAACGGACGGCGCGACACCCTCCGCACCGGGTACTACTTTTTCGACACCAGCGCAAAGCTTAGCCACCGATTTGGGCCCAACCACCGGCTCTCCCTCAGCTACTACCACGGCCGGGACGACCTGGACCTCCGTCTCCCGTTCGATCTCTCTTTCGACTTTTCCTCGTGGCTCCGCCCGGCCGATCTCCTGTTCGAGGTGGCCCAGAACTGGGACAACCGGGCCGTCAGTGGCCAGCATCGGTACCTTGTCGGCGACGACCTTTTTGTGACCACTACGGCGTACTATTCGGGATATCGCGCTCAGGAGGCGTCGTTCGTGCAGCCGACGACGACCGCCTCCCTGGCTTCCGACTACCGCGTGCGACTGTCCGACGTGGGGCTCAAGGTGGATCTCAACTACCACCATTCGGTGAGTCACGAGTTGACGGGGGGATTCGAAGTCTCGACGCTCCAGTTCGAAAGTACCCTCGACAGTGAGCTGCAGCGATCGAGCGGCACGGTCACCCGCCAGTCCCAGGAAAGCCAGCTGAGTGCCGTGAAGGTGGCCGGATACGTGCAGGACACGTGGACCCCGACACCGGACTGGACGGTGGAGCCCGGGGTGCGGGCCAGCTACTTCAGTGGGGGCGATTACGTGCACCTCGCGCCCCGGCTGAATGCGCAGTACGTCGTGCATCCGCGGTGGCTCGTCCTTGAAGGGAGTGCCGGCGTGCACGTGCAGTATCTGCACCGTCTCCGCGATCGGTACTCGCTGGCGTACGACCTAGTGTCGAGCCGGTGGATTCCGTCGAGCAACCGCGTGCGGCCGGCGATGGGGGGACAGGTCGGGATCGGCACCCACACCCAGCTGCGTCCGGGATGGACCTTGGAAATCGATGCGTATGCGCGAGGGATCCGTCACACCCTGGTGCCGGCCGACGTTTTTCAGGAAAAAGAGGGCATCGAGGGGCCGGGTATTGAGATGGGGGCGCTGCTCGGTCAGTACACGACCGGTGCCAAGCGCGCCTTTGGCCTTGAGGTTAGTACCCTCTTCGAGCGGGGGGGCTGGCGGGCGCGTCTTGCAATGAGTGCCGGGCGGACATTTGTCCGTGCGCCCTCCCGAACACCTTCGGGCCTCCACTGGCAGTCCTCCAGCCTGGACGTCCCCCTTTCCGTGCGCAGCACCCTCGGATGGGAAGGCAGCGCGTGGAGTGCAACGATCGGCGCCAATCTGCGCAGCGGATACCCGATTACGGTGCCGGTGGCCCGCTACCGCCTGGGCGATCCCACGGCAACGGAGCCGACGACGTACCTGTACCGGCCCCACGTGAACAACGGTCGGCTTCCGTCCTATCTCCGAGTGGACCTCACGGTGAGTTATCGGTTTCAGCTCCTTTCTACAGACTGGACGGCCACGCTGGACGTCTTCAACGCAACCAATCGCGACAACATTCTGGACCAGACGTACCACCCTACGGACACGGGGGTCAACGTGGATCGTCAGCGCGGGCTTCCGATCCTTCCCCTTCTGGAGTTGGAGATGGAGCTGTAGGACGTTTTTCTTCGATCACGACACGCAATTTGGATGAGCGGAGACACCGGACGACACGTGTTGCGGGGCGCCGGCGGGGCGCTCCTGGCGGTCGGACTGCTCCTGGTTCTGGGGCGATGCGATCTGGCGGGGCCCGTGAACCGACAGTCGCTCGTGGTGGAGGCTTTTCTGGAGACGGGTCGCTCCCTCCCCACGATCACGCTCCGGCAAACGCGCCCCCTGAGCAATCCGGGCGATCGACGGGCAAACGCGGCGCAGGGAGCCACCGTCGAACTCGTTCTCGACGGACAGGCCATTTCGTACGCGGAATCCGAGCAGCGTCCCGGGCGGTACGTGCCCACCGCAGGTCCTGAAGAGGTGCCCGCTCGGGTCCCGTGGCGCCTCACGGTGCAGTGGCGGGGGGCGGAGGCACAGGCCCGAGGCATGACCCCGCCTCCCATCGAGGTGAGCGAAGTGTGCATCGAGGTGCCCCCGGATCCGGTCCAGGCGATTCTCGTCGATTCCCTGCGCCGCGACTCCCTCGACATTCCGGCCGAGCAGGCCTACATCTATCCGATCGACGTGTCCCTGCGATGGTCGGCGGATCAACTCGCGGTGGGGGAAGACACCACCCACTGGGTGCGGCCTCAGCTCCACCCCGACACCACCGAATCCGCCTCGCGGGTCGTCAACTTTTTCCTGGAGCCCGTCGACGTGCGGCGCGAGGATCAGTTTCGCCGCCGGGATGATCAGCGGGTGTGGAGGGGCGTTTATGCGGTGCCGGTGGAGGACAGCACCGCGGCGTTTCCCCACCACGATCTCTCCGTTACGCTCACGCGGGGAGATACGTCGTTTGCGGCCTTCGCCCAGAGCCGCGACGACCCGGAGCGCCGCGAACCCGTCTCGAATGTCGAGGGCGGGCTCGGCATCGCCACAGCCGTGGCCGTCGACTCGTTACGGAGCGCCGTCGTGTCGGGAGAGGAGCAGTGTCATGCCCCGTAGGATGATTCATCGTTTCCTTTGGAGAATCGAGCTTCGGCTCGTTGCGTAGTTGTAACTGGTGAATGCTTCACCAGCCCCAAGACATGCAGTACGAAATCCCTGTTCGGCAGCACACCCGTTTCCACAAAATGCCAGAGCCCGCCTCGGAGAGAACGATTACAGGTCTCGAGTCCCAGGTTCACAACGACGACCGGGTGTCCGTCTTTCTCGACGGCGAGTTTGCCTTCGGTGTCCACGAAGACCTCGTGGTGAAGCATGGGTTGCGGGAAGGGACGACGCTCACGCCCGAGGAAATCAGCGACATTGAGGCGGACGAGGAGTACGTCGATGCGAAGCAGAAGGCGCTCGACTATCTCGCGCACAAGCCGCGCACGGAGCAGGAGGTGCGTCGCAAGCTCCAGCAGCGAGATGTCCCGCCCGTCGTCGTTGACGACGTCATCGCTCGCCTCTACGAGCTGGAGTACCTCGACGACGAGGCTTATGCCCACGACTACGCTCACAACCGTTTCTCCAGCAAGAAGTACGGGCCGGTGCGCATTCGGCGGGAACTTGAGAAGCGAGGCGTAGACCGGCACCTGGCAGAGGCGGCGGTCGATGAACTCTTTGCGGAGGAGGACACGACGGCCGCGGCCTGGAGCCACGCCGAGAAACGGTGGCCGCGCCTGGAGGGAGAGGACGATCCGCGCCGTCGCCGGCAAAAGATGTACCGCTATCTTCGCCGTCGCGGCTTCACGACCGATACGATCCGCCCCATCCTCGACGAACTGGAGCGGCATGGGACGCGTAATGACGATCCAATTCCGTAATTCTGGAACCGCGAAGAGATCCCGATAGCATTCGGAATGTGCTCGGGGTCCTGTCCATTTGCTTCCACAGACGCTTGCTTGCCCACATGCCTGACGGCTCCGATCCGTCTTCGTCACCGCGGGAGGGAGAGAGCGTCGACGACCGGGGGGCCGTTGCCACGGACGGGGACACGACGGCTCCGGACGGGGCGTCGTCTCCCAATCGTGTCGCACGCCCGGCAATCCGCTCTCCGCGCTCTGCTGAAGACGCGTCGACTGCCTTCACGCTCGACCGAATCATCCGCTTCGTCCTGGGGGCTGCCGCCGTGGCGACCGTCGGGTGGATGCTCTGGTACTTCGCCGGCATTGTGCTGTATCTCGCTATCGGGGGCATCTTGGCGTACCTGCTACGGCCCCTTGTCGATCGTATTCAGGCTCTCGGCCTCGGCCGGGTGCCCGCCATCCTCCTTTCGTTTGTGGGACTGCTGGGCGCGGTCGCGGTGGTGGTTACGTCGGTCCTTCCGTTCATTACCCGTCAGGTGCAGGACCTGTCGCAGCTCATCACCGTCGACACCGCCGTGTACGTGGCCAACCTCATCGAGGCTCAGGTTCGAGACATCGTGCCGCTGGAGCAGGGGGCGCTGGAGGAAAACGTGCGTCAGCTGGCTCGGTCCCTCATGCAGGGCGATCTGGTGGAGGGGCAGCAGGTGGCCGAAACGGTCAGCTCCGTCGTGGCTGTGTTCACGAATATCGTGTATGCGGTCGTTATCGTCCCGTTCGTCACCTTCTTCCTGCTGAAAGACGAGCTCAAAATTCGGCGGAGTCTCCTCCACCTCGTGCCCAATCGCTATTTCGAGGTCACGCTCTCCATTCTTGCCAAGGTGGAGGTCAACATCGGCCGGTACTTTCGCGCGCTGCTCGTGCAGGGCACGGCAATCGCCGTCATTTCCTCGGTCCTCCTGTGGATTGTGGGCCTTCGCGGGGCGATCGCCATCGGCATCTTCACGGGCCTGGCCAACACCATTCCCTACTTTGGTCCCTTCCTGGGCTTTCTGGCGGGCACGCTTGTGGGCATTGCGCAGACCGGCGATGCGTCGCTCGTGCCCGGCGTGGCCGTCGCCATGGCCCTCACGCAGCTGGCCGACAACGTGCTGCTCCAGCCCCTCATCTTTTCGCGGGCCGCGCAGACCCATCCGCTCGTGATCCTCTTTGTGGTGCTCGTGGGCGCGCAGCTCGGGGGGCTCGTCGGCATGCTGGTCGCCATTCCCGTCACCACCACGGTGCGGGTAATCGTCGAACAGTTGCTGTGGAGCCTGCGCAACTACCGGATCCTGCGTACAAGTTGAGGATCGAGCGAGATCTCCAAGAAAGCCGGGGCGAATCGTTGCTCATCGCCGCTTTTGGAATCAAATCCCCTTTATTTTACTTCTCTATGCGATCTGACCCGACTGTGCACGACGACGAAGACCTTGATGCCGCGGTGGCGGCAGTGCGGGAGCATGTCGACTGGGATCCCGATATGGCACTCATCCTGGGATCCGGCCTGGGGCGGCTGGCCGAGGCGGCGCGCGAGACGACGGCTGTGCCGGCCGCGGCCATTCCGGGCTATCCGGAGTCGACCGTGGAGGGGCACCACGGACAGCTCGTCTTTGGGCTGCTGGAGGACACTCGCGTCGTCTTTGTGCAGGGGCGCGTGCACCTCTACGAGGGCTACCCGGTGCAGCAGATTGCGATGCCGGTGCGGCTCGTCCACGCCCTCGGAGCCGATCGCCTTCTCGTCACCAACTCAGCCGGCGGCATCAACCGCACCTTCGAGCCCGGCACGCTCATGTTCATCACGGGCCACCTGAACATGGCGTTCGCCAGTCCGAGTGTGGGGGCGGGTGCCGTGTCAACCCAGCAGCAGACGGACAGGCCCTCGCCACAGGATTCGTTTTACGATTCGGCGTGGACGAACCGGGCCGAGCAGGTGGCCCTCGATCTGGGGTTGGACGCGCGGCGCGGCACCTACGCCTGGACGTTGGGCCCCAGCTACGAGACGAAGGCGGAGGTGCGAGCGCTGGAGCACCTGGGGGCCGACGCGGTGGGGATGAGCACGGTGCCAGAGGTCCTTCAAGCGCGCCGACTGGGGATGACGGTGCTCGGCCTGTCGACGATCACCAATCCGGCGGCGGGGCTGGTACCCGGCGGCCTCGACCACGAGGAGGTGCTGGAGGTGGGTGAGCGCGTGCGGGGGGATCTGATGGAACTGGTGCGGGAGATTGTGCGGGTGGCGGAGGGGTAGGCGTTGGAGTGTTTGGGTGTTGAGGTGTTTGAGTGGGAGGGGAAAACGGTTGATGAGGGGGGATGGAGGATCGAGGGTTGAGGAAGGAGGGAGCAGTCGGCAACTCTGCGTTGAGGAGCGCATCTGGAACCTGATCACGGGCGAGCAACGGCCTGAACCAATCCTGTTGCTCCTTGGTGCGACGCGACAGGGGCCGACACGGCACATCCGGGAGGGGCGTCGGCGAAAGGGTGGACGAAACAGGGTGCCGCGGATCTCGCGTCCGGACGTTCACCCAACGCCGCACAAATCGTGAGTCTGAACCGCAGCGAACTCAGTCCTCGCGGTCCAGGGCCGTCTCGAAGCGATGGAGCTCCGATTGGAGGCGATCCCGCATCGGATCGAGGCGCGGGTCGTCGTGGTGCGTGGAGGCCTCCAGCACGGCCCGGTGAAACCAGCGCTGCGCCTCAGCATCGCCGCTGAGGGCGGACAGAATGTCCTCACCCGTCTCCAGGCTCTGGGTGATCGACCACAGGTTGTGGATCTTGTCGGCCAGGCTAATGGCTGCCGCCTCGGGGCGGCCGGTGCGGATGCTCTCCAGGTAGTCCTCTTTCCGGGCTCGCCAGGGGCGCATCTCTCCATTGTCGTCCAACTTCTGCTCGGACACCTGCGCCACGAGCCGGGCCACCTCTGCCCCCACGGCGTCGCGGAGTTGCTTGCGGCGCAGGCGCTGCCCGTGCTCGTTCATGTCCTCGATGGTGTCGTGCAGGTACGCGGCGGCCACAGTCGTCTCGTCCCACCCCGCCCGGTGCACGATGGACGCGACGGCGGCCAGGTGTGCGATCACCGGGATCTGAATCTCTTCCTCCTCCGGCACCTCAAAGGCCGGATCGCGCCACACGCTCTTGCGGTAGGTG
>CAZBIB010000122.1:0-6843 GCA_964491575.1 uncultured Salinivenus sp.
CCTCCGGCATCTGAGCGAGGCGCTCGTCCGAAATCCAGATCACGTCGGGGACCTTCACCCCCTTCGCCGTTTCCACGGCAAACTCGACGGCCCGGGTCCCTGACTGTGGTATATGGTCTCTCAATAGGTCGCCGATGCGGGATTGGAGAACGCCATGCTGCGGCTTATGTGGACTCAAGACAATCTGTCCGTGTTCATTCGTTTCGACCTTGTAGGGAAGCTCCCGGAGTTGAGGATCCTCCAGGACGCGGTGCCATGAGGTGGTGGTTTCCATTGCGGATCAGGGCCGCGTTGGAGCGGCACGGCATTGGTGTTCGGAGGCAGCGCTTCTTTCTTTGTTGTAGACAATGACGCCCGACCGCTGCCGTTGATCCTCTCTCCCGTCCGCCCGTCAAAGATGATGAACCGTGTCAAAATCCTCGACCTCCACTTCCAGGACCACCCCCAGACCATCGCCGCGCACCTGCTGCCCCACGCCGATGGCGCAGCTCTCATCGAAACGGGTCCCGGCTCCACCTTTCCGATGCTCCAGGCCCAACTCGCCGACCACGGCCTCACTCCAGCCGATATATCGGAGGTATTGCTGACCCACATCCACCTCGACCACGCGGGCGCCGCGGGCCACCTGGCTCAGCACGGAACCACCATCTACGTCCACCACGACGGCGCACCTCATCTGGCAGATCCACAAAAGCTCCTCGCGAGCGCCGAGCGCATCTACGGCGACGACATGGACCGGCTCTGGGGCGATATGCTCCCCGTTCCAGAGGAGCAACTTGTCGCGCTCGACGACGCAGACACGGTGCCCCTCGGCGACCAGCACGCGCTCGCACTCGACACGCCCGGCCATGCCTCACACCACATGAGCTACGTCGTGGAGGACATTTGTTTCACGGGCGACGTGGGCGGCGTGCGGCTCCCGGGCGAAGCGTACGTGGAGCTGCCGCTGGCGCCCCCCGAGATTCAGCTCGATCACTGGCGCGAGAGTCTCGCTCGCCTCCGCACCGCGACCGATCGCCACGACCTCACCCACCTCGCCCCCACTCACTTCGGGATCTACGACGACGTGTCGGCCCACCTCGACCGCCTCGAAGGCGTGATTGACGCCGCGGACGAGTGGACTGCCGAGACACTGCCCGAGTTGGGCGAGGACGACGCGGCCCTGCGCGAGGCAGTTACCGAGTGGATGCACGACCTAGCGGTCGCCAATGGGGTGGGCGAGGACACCTGGGAAGGCTACGAGCTGGCCAACCCAAGCTGGATGGCAGCGCTCGGCCTGAAGCGATACTGGAACAAGCACAAGGCGCCATCGACTTCATGACGGCGGCGGAGCAGGAAACAGGCGTTAGTCGTCACCGGCTGCAGGAAGGGTGATCTCGGGGTCGTCCGGGTGCGGGCGGTAGAACAGGGCCGTCCCGCCGATTGTGCGGACCACCTGCGCGTCGTCAATCTCGTCTGACACCGCCTCGGCAATGTCCCGTACGTCTCGTGGAGCATTGTCAAGCACGCGGATAGTGACGAGTTCTCGGGTGTTGAAGGCCTCCGCAATGGCCTGCTGCACGGCGTCGGTCAGGCCCTCTTTCCCGATGTGGATGAGCGGATCCTGGCCGTGGGCGAGGCTGCGGAGATGAGCGCGCTGGCGGGCAGTGAGTCGGTCGGACATGGGGCGCGGGACGAGAATGAAGACAGTCAGAAGGGAAATCGATACACGCGCCGTCGGCACGAGCACGACCCGGCGGCGTTCCCCTGCCCGGTGTCAATGCTCGGTGGCGGGCTGCAGGGCGTTCGGGCTGGCCGAAGCATACTGAATGAGGCCCCACCGCCCATTCACGGCCCAGTCTGGCTCTTTTTCATTGAGCCGATCCACCTGAGCCTGCGACAGCCCCGCGGCCACCTCCGACTTGAGGGTCCGGAGGGCCAGGATGGGCACGGGCAGCGGCGCAGCGGCTTCCTCGAACGGCGTCGTGAAGTCCCAGTGTCGGTCGCCCAGCAGGCGCCGGTAGTTCGCGTCCCCCTTGCTGATCAGGAGGTCGGACCGTGCGAGCTCGGCCCGGGCGTGCGGCGGAAGCTCTCGTCCCCGGAGCGGCGAGGTCCACACCCACGCGTCCCGAAGCCGAAGCCCCCCCGTGACGAGCGCCGTCCGGAGCCGCCGGGCCAGCTCCCGAACGGCCGCGTCTTCGGATTCCGCAAGCGCGTGGAGCGTGTCGTGCACGTCGTCGATGAGGGCGTCGGAGACGAAGGTGGGATGCACTTTCAGATGAACCACGACCTGCCCGACACTTTCGGTGGCAAGAAGGCCGTCGATCAGCGCGAGGTCGGACACGAGCTCAAAGCCCGCGTTGTCGGCCCACACGTCGATCCGCGCCGGGCGGTCAAGAGTATCGAGGCGGTCGAGCGCCGCGGCGGTGTCGTCGGTGAGCAGGTGCTCCTCGGCCTGCTCCGTGTCTTGGTGATCCGGCCCCTCTTCGCCCGCTCCCCACATGCTGAGGTCGGCCTGGTTGCCCCAGAGGGCCGCGCGGAACAGCCGCGCCAGCACCGACCGCCACTCCTCTCCCCGATCGCGGGCCGCTGCCCGTCCCTGCGCGAGCGCCCGGATCCCCCCGGTGGCCTCGGCGAGACCCTGCTCCTTCTGATACGTGAACGGATCGTACCGCCGGCCCGGTCCCTCCCGAAAGTAGCCCGTGGCCTCCAGGAGGCGGCGGTAAAAGTAGGTTTCGCTGAAGAACCACGGCGCCTTCAGCCAGCCCTGTCCTCGGTACGGCTCCACCCACTCTGTCCAAAGCACTTCGTCGGGAATGCCTGTCTCGTCGAGTGGACGGATCGTTCCCTCAGGAAGGTCGTCGCGAAGGGCCTGGATGCGCGCGTTGATTGCGACCGGAAAGTCGTTCTCCGTGATGACTCGTCCCGCGATGCGGGGCCAGCGCTCAGCAATGGTGCGATGGGTGAAGGTGCCCGGCTCGGTGCCCCGGAGCGGGGGCGGAAGATCTGAACGATCGGGTTCTCGATTCACGGAGACGAAATATCTACAATGACGAATGCGGGCATCCCATCAACGCCCGCCCTGGACGAACCGTTCGGGATTAAAATTGCACTGACATCGAAAAGCGAACGTCGCGCCCCGGCGACAGGGCGTAGCCCTTGTACGTGTCCAGAAAGTCGCGATACGTCTCGTCGAGCAGGTTGTCAACTCCAACAGTGAGGGTAAGTGGGGCGCCGAGGCCCAGCGCCAGCGTGGTGCGCGCCTCCACGTTGACGACGCGGTAGGCACGGGTCGAGGCCGTCCCAAACGGCGGGCCGAAGCCGCCATCAAACTGTGCGAACGGTTCGTATCGACCGGCGGCGTCCTTCTGGAATGCATGCTTGACGCTCACCTTGAGGTGGGGATTCTTCACGCGGGCCGTGCTCTTGGGTATCCACTTCACAAAGCCGCTCACGGTGTTGGCTGGGAGCAGGGGAAGCTGCCCGTCCGCCCCCTGGGCGCCAAGGCCGTCGCCGGTACCGTCGAGCACCGCGGTGCTGCCGCCCACCTGCAGCCAGGACCTCGGACTCATCTCCACGGTCGCCTCTACGCCCGGGATGAGGGCGTCGGTCTGGCCCGCCGCAAACACAGGGAGCCCGGACGCCGGGTTGGTCTCCCCTGTGTTCTCCAGAAAGATGTAGTTCCGGATGGCGTTGACGTAGCCCGTCACCTCGGCCGTCACGCGGTCGCGCCGCATCCGAAACGACAGATCGGCGCTGTAGGAGCGCTCAGGGTCCAGGTTCGGATTGCCCATCTGGAAGGCCGCCACGCCGCCGTGCACCCCGCTGGCGTAGAGCTCAAAGATGCTGGGGGCGCGGAAGCCCGAACTCAGATTCGTCGCGATGGCAATCCCGTGGCCGAAGGCGTAGCTGGCCCCCACCGCTCCGGACAGCGTCGTGTAGGTATTCTCGAGCTGATCTGGGTCGGTGGTGCGGTCGTTGGGCACCGCCTCCACCGTGCGCACGTCCACGCGGCTCCCAAATGAGAACGTGACGGGATCGAGATCCAGGTCCTCGAAAACGAAGACGCCCATATTCCATGTTTGGGCCGACGGCTGCAATTCGGCCGGGCCGCGCGTGTCGGCGTCCTGGTGCTGCATCTCGGCCCCGATGGTGCCATTCAGTGCCCCGAGGCTGGGGTGCGCCACCTCCACCCGTCCGGTGTAGATGTCGGTCTTCAGATCGAGCGGATAGTTAAACCCACCCAGACCGCCTCCGTCGCGAATGTTCGCCAGCGCGGTGCCCGGCGCGCCGGACTGCCGGATGGAGCGCTGCCAGCTCAGTCGCGGCTTGAACACGAACCCGTCGGCCACGAGATTCCCCTTCGCCACCACGTTGCTGTGCTCCAAGTTTTGTCCGAGGCCATTGGGCGGCGGCGAGTTTGGATTGTCGTCCGCCGGGCCGCCGGTGGGCAAAATGAAGTTGTGGGCGTTGGACCAGTAGTCGCCGTAGAGCTGCAGGGTGCCGAACTCGCCCTGCATCCCCACCTGGCCGTATCCGCTCCACTGCTCGAAATTGGTGAAGGGGACCTCGCCGGTGTACTTCGGGTCGCCGAAGGTGCCGCCCCTCTGCGTTTCGAAGAAGGTCGGGGCGTCGGGCGTGTGGAAGTTGCCGACCACGCGGCGCTCCAGGCCCACGCGCCACCCCACGTTGCCCTGTGCCACGCTCAGATCGAGACCGCCGACCCGCTCGTTGTTGTTCGTGTAGTACTGCGTCGAGGCGGTTCCTTCCACGTCGAGTTCGTCGATGCCGGTGGTGGGGGCGGGCTTGCTGATGACGTTGATGGCGCCGCCGAGGGCGTCGGAGCCGTAGAGGATGCTACTGGCCCCGCGCACCACCTCCACGCGCTCGGCCTCGCGGGCGGTGCGGGTGGGAAAGTGCCGCACGCCAAACTGGTAGTACTCCTGCGCGATTCCATCCTTCAGGAGCACGATGCGGTTGCCGCTGAGACCGCGAAGGACCGGCTTCCCAGCTTGCGAACCCGTCTGGATGGACGAGACGCCGTCCACGTTTTCCCGAAGCAGGGCCCCAAGCGACGCGCTGCGATGGGTCTGGAGGTCCTGCGTGTCCATCACGTCCACGTCCTGCGGGGCACGGAGCGTGCTGCGGGCGCGGGCCGTGCCAGTGACGGTGACGCCCTCGGTTTCGAGCACTTGCGTCTTCAGCGTCACGTCGACGGTCGCCGTCTCCCCCGCCTCCAGGACAACCTCTCGGACAGCGGTCTGATAGCCCACGAACCGGAACTCCAGGGTGTGATTCCCCGATGGGAGGTTGTTGATGCGGTATTGGCCGTCGGCGTCGGTGGTGGTCCCGCGCTGCAGGGCGGGGTCGACCACCTGCACGCCCGGCAACGGCTGCCCTTGATCGTCGGTGACGGTGCCCATCACCGCGCCGCGATTGGACTGAGCGCTGGCGGTTGGAAAAACGAGAAGTGGAAGGAGAAGACACGCGAAGAGGGTACGAAGAGCCATAGAAGAAGAATCATCGGTACGGCAAAACGGACAGGATCGTCCCTCTCAACCAGGAGGGTCGTTCAGAAACGAAGACGAGTCCCGTCCGCCGCAGCTATGTCCCTCATTGGCCCGGCCTTTCCCCATCGTCAACAGGCACGGGAGAGATCCACCCTCGCCAGGCAACTTCTCCTAGCTCGAAGACGCCGCACACAAAAGCAATTCGACGTGGGAGGAGCACGGAGACAGCGTTATCCCTCGCTCGACTGCCGGATCGAGATCCCGGGCCTCGGCCCGGTCGTCGACAAATGCGGGGCCATGGTGCTACACCGAACGGGCCTCGGAGAGAGATGGAGGCCCGCGGATAAACCGATGGGCGGCCACGTGTCCTGCGGCTACGTGCGAGCGCGTTCCAACCGCTGTTGGGCCTACGACGTGCGGCGTGGTGGTGGGAGCCGGCGTCGGCGGAACGACGAGCAGCCGCGTGGCGCAGAGGTCACACTCTGGAGGAAGGAGATCTGCCGCTGCACCGGCCCAGACGGCACCCTCGGCGGTGTGCACGCCCGCCGCGTGATAGGGCGCCTCAGACCGATCGGCGATCTGCGCTGCCCCGTGCTGTGCCTGATGCAGAACCGGACCGGCCACCCCACCCGCAACAAACGCCACGAGCAGGAGCCAGACCAAAATGGTGCGGCGTTGATGCATGAACTCGACCGGAAAGCAATGCAACTCCAGGGGATCAATGAGACGGTTTGCCCCTGGTTCCTCGATTGAAAACGACCACACATGCACATTCTTTCAGGTGAATTTTCTTCCCCAATCGTAGAATCTACGGCGCAAGAGACGCAGCATCGATCTAGACCTCGCTCATTCTCCTACGCAACCGCGCCGTCGATACTCTCCTCGTCTTCCCCTATTTTGCCGAGCACATGAGCGCTCCCCTGTCTTCTTGGTCCCATGCCTCACCCCGCCATCCGCGTCGTCGACGTGTACCCCTACCGCGAGGAGTCCGTGAATCCCGAGTTTCTACTCCTCCACCGCGCCCCCGACACCGCCTACGCCGGTCAGTGGCGCATGGTGGGCGGCAAGATCGAAGACGGAGAGGCCGCCTGGGAAACGGCGCTGCGCGAGGTGAAAGAAGAGACCGGCCACGCGCCTACCCAGTTCTGGACGCTGCCCTCGGTGAATGCCTTCTACGAGTGGCAGGCGGACCGCATCAACCTCGCGCCCGGTTTCGCGGCGGCCCTGCCCGACGACCCAATCCTCGACGACGAGCACGACGACTTCGCATGGCTGCCCGCCCGGGAGGCCGCCCGGCGACTGGCCTGGCCCGAGCAAGAGCGACTCCTCCGCATCACCGACCGCTTGCTTCGGG
>CAZBIB010000122.1:6943-9934 GCA_964491575.1 uncultured Salinivenus sp.
CTGGCCTGGCCCGAGCAAGAGCGACTCCTCCGCATCACCGACCGCTTGCTTCGGGACGGCATTCCGCCGCGCCTGATCGTGGAGCCGGACTCCGAGTGAGACGCCCCCTGTTCCGTGCGAAAAGCTCTGCAGACTTGAGGCCAAGGGGGTCCATCGCCGCCGTAATTTCGATGACACAGCATCTCTCAGGCCTCCCCTTCCCACCACGGACGATCCTCGTTGACGGGCTCCGGAACAGGCGCTCGCTCCTCGCGGTCGTCGGTCTGGCGTGGCGGGCGTGGTGCCGATGGTTCGTCAGTCCGATTCGGCAGTGTGTCGAGCCGAAGCAGGTACCGGAGGTATCGCCCAAAGGTTACTCCGGGCATCTCGTCGAGCCGGTCCTTGATGCGCTCACGCTCCGTCTGCTGCGTCTGAATTTTTTCGCGGGCCCGGGCGAGTTGATCATCGATGTCCTCGATCCGGTGCTGCACGTAGCGCCGCAGACGCCGCTCTTGCGCGGGCGAGAGCGCCTCGGGCACGTCGTCGGCGTACGTCTCTTCCAGGGCCGTCCGCCACATCTTGAGCCGAGTGCGGGCCCGGTCGCTGATGCGTCGAACGGAATCGATGGCCTCCGGCGTGGCCTCGGCGGCGGTGCGGACGCCTGCAGACTTGAGACGCACGACGTGCTTGTGAGTAAGGCCGTCCACCTCTCGCACTTCCCCAATGAAGTGATGTTTGAGGCAATCGGTGAGCGCCTTTTCCTGAATCTCGTGCAGCCGCTCCTCGCGTCGCTTCTCCATAGAGCTCCGGAGCTCAGTGCGCTTCTCCTTCAGGCTCTCAATCTCCCGCTCCAGCTCCTGGATCGTCGAGGCGAACCGCTCAGCCTCCTGATCGAGCCGGCGTCGGCGCCGGACGAGGGACAGGCGCCGGTACCGAGCAGCGGCCATCCCTCCTCCGATCGCGGCTCCGCCCAGAAGCAATCCGAGGCCGCTGAAGGTCCGCCCAGCAACGACCATTCCCGCCACCAATAGAACGACGATCATCGTTGCAGGCAGGAACGCCCGGGCGAACGGACTTCGCTCTGCCGCGTCGCGGCCCTGTCGGGCCCGGGAGCGCGAAATGGTCATTCGGCTCGGTTCCAGCGTTCCGTTGCGGACCGCTGCAAGCGGGGGTACGTCTGCGGGCTCCACGTAACAGGCCGTCCGCAGGGCCTCGGCGAGACCACTCAGCGGCTCGGTCTGCGCGAGCGTATCGAAGAGCGGCGATTCCTCTGGGGCGTAAAAGTCGGCATCGCGGAAGAGGAGATTCTCGCCGGTATCGTACTGCGTCCACAGCTCGGGCCGCACGGCGCAGGCCCGCAGCGCAGTGTAGATGACGAGGCCGGCAAACCGGTCGAGAGTGGGGCCAAAGTCGGCGTCGGTGCGATCGGGGTGCTGGTAGTTGCGGTGACCCACTTCGGTGCTCGTCTGCCCCTTGAGGGCTGGGACGTACATGGTGTCGTAGTCTACGAGCTGGAGCCGCACCGCTTCGCCCGTCGTCTCCACCAAGACATTGCCATGCTGCAGGTCGCCGTGAGCCAAGTCCATCGTCTCAAGATCAGCCATGAGATCGACCCACGTATCAGCGAGGCGATCGAGCACGTCGGGCTGATCGAGATGATCTTCGACGAACCGGTTCAGCGTCGTGCCCTCGGCCCATTCCATTTTGAGGAGCGGATACGTCTCCCCCTCCACCCGAATTCCCTCCGGCTGATACGCAAACTCGACGAACGCGTCGTGGTCCACGGCATCGAGCGCGTCGGCGACGGCCTCGTAGCGGTCTTGCTGCGCAGGCTCTTCGGTCAGGAAGCACTTGACGGCATACCGTGCCCCCGTCTCGGTCGTCACTGGGAAAACTGCGGCGAAGGAGCCGGTGACGGGCTGCGGCAGACCGAGCGCGTTGGTGCGGGGCGTGGCGCTCTGGAGCTCCGGATCCGGAAAGGCCACGGCGGGGGCCTGGAGGGCCTCCTGGTAGTCGCTCGGCGTGGGGTAATTCGTCATCAGTGCGTGTATTTCTACGACCTGCTACTCGTCAATCGACGTAGTCCTATTGAGAGGCAGGGGATGCGGAAAGGGAAAAAAGCGGCGCTCAAGTACGAGCGCTCTCACGCCTCGGTACATGTAGCACGAGAAGCGTGGCGTCGTCGTTGCGGAGGGAACCCTCGGCCCGGGCCGTTTCAACGACCCTCTGAAACGTCTCTTCGTCCCAATCCGCCGCGTCTGTCGGATCGGTCGGCCGTTCGGCGCCTTCCGACTGATCGGCCTTGAGGAGCCAGGCGGCCACGGCGTCGGTGGCGAGAAGGAAGGTGTCCTGGGGGTGCCACGTGCCGGATGTTGTCTCGGGTGGGGGCACGGCTCGATCCGAGCGACTGGGTACGAGAGCGGGACGATGCGTAAAGGCGTCGGGTGCCTCGAACGGCCAGCTCCGAGCGAGGTCTTCGTCCCGCACTTGTAAGAGGCAGCAGTCGCCGATGGACACGGCCCGCCACCGTCCGTCGGCGTGAAGCGAAAGGCCCAGCACCGCAGCGAACGCCCCCTCCGCCGCCTTGGCCGCCACGTACCAGGGCCGTTCCTCCGTGCGGTCGCGCACCGCCCGCCACTCGGCCCGCCAGTCTGGAACCGCGTTGCGGAACGCCTCGGCCGTCGTTGCGCCGCGTTCCACAAGGCCGCGTGCGAGATGCTCGGCCCAGGCCCGGGCAAACATCGATTCCGTGGCCCCGTCTGCCACCGCCACGCTCACGGGCCACTCCGCCGCCGCAACTGCCGCGGCGTCCTCGTACTCCGCTGTTCCACTTCCCGCTCGGGGCACAGCAAAGGTCCGATGCACGACCGATAGACTCGACATCGACGAGAATGGAGAAATTACGGTAACACCTGCAGCCCCGCACAAAAGCCACTGGAAAGGCGCCTCTTTCTGAACACCGCCTACTCCCTCCAGTCTCGCCCTCTCGCCCACGCTCCCATTCGCAGTCAC
>CAZBIB010000123.1:0-9856 GCA_964491575.1 uncultured Salinivenus sp.
ACTTGCTCGTCCGTCCCTGGATAGGTGATGAAATGAGCGGGACCCTCCCGAATCGTGTCCCGAATGGAGCGAAACGTTTCGATGACGTGATGGGCGTCGGGTTCGGTAAACCGTCGTCCCAGTCGAACGTCCGCCTCGGAGAAGCGCCGGAGGAACTGAAAATGCTCGTTGTCGAATGCTGGTGGACCGTTTCCGGCTGGCATCTGATCGTAATTCCGATCCAGAATGAGCCACCGGTACAGGCGGAGCCAGTAGAGCGCAACCAGTCCTAGCGGAATGGTAACGTGATCACGCGTTTTCTCCAGGACGGCTCCTTTTGCGTTGTCGGCCACCCGGAGCACCGATCGAAGAAGTGCCGGTTTGTAGGTGGCGGACGTGTCGTCGTTGATGAGGATATGCCGGATCAGCGGGAGCGCGCCGGTACCGTCATCCGGCAGCCGGAAGACGACCGAGGTCCAATGTAGATCTCGCCCCAACTGGTCGTCAGTCTGCGCGCCGTCGAGGAATTCGAGTGCGAACGAGCGTGAGAGCTCTCGAAGCTCGCCGATGGAGGTTTTGTAGGTGGTACGTCCATCATCGGGCGGATCGGATCGGAGCGTAATGACGAGGTGCCCGCCCGGCTTGAGGAGTTGCGTGAGCTTGCGGAAGGCGCGCTCCCGGTTCGAGGGCGGGACGTGCATCCATACGGCGCTCAGCAAGATGATGTCGAACTGGTAGTCGAGATCATGGACCGACTCCAGTGCTGGGAGACGATCGTCGAGCCACTGGATGCGTGGCGACGGATGGAGTTTTTGCGCCCGCTGGCGGAGGGCGTCGGTCGGCTCGATGGCCACGACCTCGTGATCCTGCTCGGCGAACCAGGAGGCGTCGCGGCCCGAACCGGCACCTACGTCGAGGATCAGCAGTTGAGTGGTCGGAAGAAACGGAAGTCAGTCGCCGTGAACCGCTGGAGTATCAAGGCGCTCGTACCGTCGCAGAAAATCGTCGGGGTGCTCGTCGTAGACGGACATTCTGAAGTGACAATCATCAGGTGAGATGCCCGCCCAGCGACGGGCAAATCGCGGAGATGTTGTGAATCAAACCATCCAAAAGAAACGAGCGTCGGTCGGGAGTTGCAAGCATGACGGCTCGTATCCGGAGATTCAAAGAACCAAGATCCTGCGTCATTTCTCGCATAGCTCGGATCTGCCCAACCCGTTCCCGCGCTACTCGATGGGAACGACGGGGGACCCGTCGAACTCCCGTTCGGATCAAAGAACCACTCGCACCACTGTGTGCCGATCTCGCCGCCCCGCGCTTCGCAGAGAGACGAATGTACTCCACCGGACGCCGCCTCTCGAATTGCCTCGGGTCGCGTGACAAAGGAGCCTCGGGCCGTGATTCAGTCCCGTCGGCGTCGGGCACGGATTCTGATAGACGCATCGTTGCCCCCTTCCCAGGGGAGTGTCCGCTCCTTGGCGACGTCAGAGGCGTTTCGGATCGGGCGAGCAAAAGCGTCGGCCGAGAGGGGCTCGGCAATGGCCGGCAATAGAAGCGCCGTCGCCGGCCTCTTTTATCGGGTGATCTCGTATTCCTCGGGCGGCTTCTTCTCCAGGAGGTGCCGGACAAAGTAGTCCCATGTCCGCCGAATGAAGTACGGCTCGTCCGAAAACCCGTGGTCCCGGTTGGGCATCACGACGAGGTCGAAGTCCTTGTTGTGCTCGATGAGCTGGTTAATCACCAGAAGCGTCATGTTCGGCGAGACGTTGTCGTCCATCGTTCCATAGGCAAGAAGCAGTTCCCCCTCCAGGTTTTGCGCCTGAAGCTGGTTGGCTTGATTGACGTATCCGTCTCCTTCGGCAGAGTCTGACCGGAGGCCCTGGTACTTCTCGCCCCAGTAGTCGGTGTACCCGCGGTTGTCGTGGTTGCCCGCGCTGGCGACCCCCACGTCGAAAAAGTCCGGATACTGAAAGAGCGCGCTGGTCGTGGCGTACCCTCCGCCTGAGTGTCCATAGATGCCGACGCGGTCGAGGTCGATCCAGTCGTGGCGCTTCGCGAGCTGCTCCATCCCTGCTTTCTGATCGGGAATGCCGTTGTCATTCATGTCTCCGTACCAGGCGGTGTGGAAGGCCTTCGACCGCAGGGGCGTGCCCAGCGCATCGATCTGGACTACGATGAACCCCAGCTCGGCCAGCGCCTGCGCCTGCCCGCGGAAGTCAACCGAGAATTGCCGGGAGCCAATGCTTCCGGTCTGCGGCCCCGGGTAAATTGCGTTAATGATCGGATACTCTTTGTCGGGGTCGAAGTCGGAGGGCTTGTGCATCAGGCCGTGCAGGGTCGTCTCCCCATCCCGGGCCTTCACGGTAAACCGCTCGGGAGGGGTCCAGGACGTTTCGTCTAGCGAATCGGTGTTGGCCCTCTCTAGGGACATGACGACGGAGCCGTCCCGCCCTCGCACGACGGTCTTCGGGGGAGTCGAAAAGGTCGAGTAGGTGTCAACGACGTAGTTGCCGGACGGAGAGGCCTCCAGGGAGTGGGCAGCGTTCTCGGGCGTCAGCATCCTGAGGCCTGTCCCATCGAAGTTGACGCGGTAGAGAAGGGGGGAGTAGGGATTCAGGCCGGGCTCGCGGCCAACCGCCGAAAACCAGATCGTGCGGGTCTTTTCGTCGACGTGAAGCACCTCCAGCACATTCCAGTCGCCGCTGGTGATCTGGTGCTTCTCCTTGCCGGTGGCCAGGTCGTGCAGGTAGAGGTGCCCCCAGCCGCTTTTCCGGGTAAACCAGAGAAATTCCCCACTGTCGTGGAGGACCCGCCAGTTCGGGCGCCCGAAGAACGAAAGCGCCGACTCAAAAAACGGCTCGTCGGTCTCCTGGTAGACATCGCGCACGGCGCCGGACTCGGGGTCCGCGAGGCGGAGCGTCACCGTGTTGTAGTCCCGGGAGGTAGACAGCAGAGCGAGGGTGTTCCCCTCCTCGCTCCATTTGGTATCGACGAGCGCCTCGTCGCGCAGCAGCCCGCAGCAGCTGGAGGCGCGCAGGTGGTCGGGCGCCATGTTCAGGCGCGTCGTTGACCGGGTCTTGACGTCAATTACGACCCGTTCCAGCATTGGGAGCTCGTCGGCGTCGTCTCCCGGAATGGCGTAGGGGCGCGAGTGGAGCACTGGGCGCCCCACCTTGGTTTCCAGCCGGTGCATTCGAGGCGTGTTGCGCTCGTCCTGCTGGAACGTGGCGATCCGGCGCGAGTCCGGCGACCAGCGGAGGACGGGCTGGTCGCTGCGCCGCCAGCCCTGCGAGTCGATGGCGTAAGCGTAGTCCTCCGTCCCGTCCTGGGTGAGCTGGAGGTCTTCGCCCGTCTCCAGGTCGCGGACCCATAGGTTGGGCCCCTTCCGGTAGGCAGCCATCGAACCGTCGGGCGAGAGCACTGCGGGGCGCAACTCCTCGGGAATCGCGCGCTCCCGGCTGCAGACGTAGTCCTCCAGCGAGCAGCGCCAGCGGGCGTCGGCGTAAGCAAAGGAGAGGGCCGAGCGGCCGTCCCGGTACTGAAAGGTCGTGAATGGAAGCTCGTAGGGGGCGATCTCTGCGGTGTCTGCCTCTGCGGCGCGTTCCAGCGCACGTGCCAACTGCTCATGGTCGAAGGCGGGACGGCGGGTCTCTGCCTTCGGGTCTACGAACAAAAACTGGTGCCCCTCCTCCACATCGAGGCGGTACCAGAAGGCGTTCGCCCCCGTCCAGTGCGGCTGAACCTTCGTCCGGTGGACTTTCTCTTCCAGGTTCCAGCCGAGGAGCCGCCCGGCCCGCCGATAGTCGGACACGGTGCCGTCGGTCGCCCGGGAGCCCGATTGCTCGTTCGGAGCCGAGGGAGTCTCCTCGGTTGGTTGGGAGGGGGAATCGGGCGGTCGTTGCAGGGAGGCCTGCAGGCCGCCGGCGCTGGCAGTTGAGGAGAAGAGGAAGAACAGTACGCCCGCGAGAAGCAGGGTCTCAAGCCACCCGACCCTCCATCCCGGAAGGTCCGTCCATCCGGGCCCCTCGGATTCTGAAAGACGGTGTGCAGAGACGCGGTTCGAGTCGGTTCGTTCAGAGTCAACAGCAGGCATCATTGGCGATCGGGTCTTTGCGGGCCATGGAGTGGGGGGGCACGACGAGTAGCTGCCTAGAATTCGCGTCGTCACGCCGGATCCAGCGCTCGGAAGGCCGCCAGCAACTCCTGCGTGACGGGGCCCGGCGTGCCGTCGCCCACCGCCCAGTCGTCCACCTGCACGACCGGCATGACGCCCGTCGTGGTGCCCATTAGGAAGAGCTCGTCGGCCTCGGGGAGGTCGCGCGTGGCCATGGGCGTCTCGTCGACGGGCACGGCGAGGTCCTCGCACAGCTCCAGCACCGTCTGCCGCGTGATGCTGGGGAGCGTGTAGTTGGTGAGCGGGTGCGTGACGACCGTGCCGTCAAACACGGCGGCCACGCTGGAGTGGGTGGCTTCCGTGACGAATCCCTCGCGGACCAGAACGGCCTCGTAGGCCCCGTTCTCCTGGGCTGCCTGGTTGGCCAGCACATTCGGGAGAAGGGCCGTGGCCTTGATGTCGCACCGGGCCCAGCGCTGGTCGGGGTAGAGGATCACTTTCACGCCTTCGTTCCACTCCTCGACCGGCGGCTCGTGGGCCGAGGCCCGAGCGTAGACGGTGGGCTCGGTCGAGGGATCGGGGAAGGCGTGCTGGCGAGGCGCGGCACCGCGGGTGATCTGGAGGTACACCTTGGCGGAACCCTCGTCCAGGTCGTTGCGGGGAAGCAGCTCGTGGACGCTGTCCCAGAGCGCCTCCGTATCGACGGTGTGGAGCTGAATGGCATCCAGGCTGCGCGCGAGACGCCGGCGGTGGGCATCGAGCCGAAACAGCCGCCCGTCCTCGGCGCGGACCACCTCGTAGACCCCGTCCCCAAACAGAAAACCCCGGTCGTCGGGGGAGATGGACACGTCCGCCTTGTCCATGAAGTCGCCGTTGAAGTATACGGTCATCGGAATGCGTGCGTCTGAACAAACGTAGCGCGAGCCGCCCCGCTTTTCATGATCGAGTACATCGATCGTCGGCTGCCCAAGGTAAGGAGTGAATCGGAGAGAAACAGTGGGGGAGCATGGAGAAAGAGGGCGTGGGAGCGTGGGGGCTCTGAAGGTGCTGCCCTAAAGAACAGCGAGAGCTGATCGATGTGGGAAAGAGGTGATTGCCGTGATGAACTGCGTTGAAAGTTGATATTTGGGGCGGAGACAATTAGTCATGAGAGAGCGTAGTCATTGTCTCACAGAGCCATCTCCTCAGCTCTCTACATTCGTGTTCACCGCCT
This sequence comes from uncultured Salinivenus sp., assembly GCA_964491575.1. Lineage (GTDB taxonomy): Bacteria > Bacteroidota > Rhodothermia > Rhodothermales > Salinibacteraceae > Salinibacter. The sequence goes on from CAZBIB010000123.1 coordinate 5,307, forward strand.
GTCCATTCCCATGAGTCGTGATCAGTCCAACGAAGAGACGACAGTCTTCGCCATCTACTCGACCCGCCGCGACGCAGAGGTGGCCCGGAAGTATCTCCAGGACGAGAACATCGAGACGTTCGTGCGGGCCGACGACGCGGGAGGCATGCACCCGCAGATGCAGCGCCCGCACGGGGTCAAGCTCGTGGGGATGCGCAGCGCGGCGCAAGATGCCTACGAGGCACTCAGCGCTGCCAATTTGCTTCCTCAGACCGTCGAGGACCGCCCCGATTCCCAGGAGGAAGGTCGGCCCGACGAGGCGGAGCCCCTCACGTTTTCGATGAAGGGAATGGCGGGCACGCTGGGGATCGCCGCGGTCGTTCTCATCCTTCTCTATCTCCTGCTTACGTAGTTCGTGCTGCCCCGCTGGATATTGTCAGAAGTGTCCGGGGCCGAGACGAAGTTAGGACCCGCTCGATGGAGGACGGGGAGCCGCGCTTTCGGGCTGGCCGCCGAGTGGGGCCATGAGGGCCGAGCGCACGGCCTCGTCCCGGTCGTACACGTCGCGCCGAAACTGCACGGTGCCCTCTGAATCGACCCAGGCGGTCCAGTAGAGCAGGTGCACAGGCACCTTCTGGGTCAGGACGATGGTCTGCTCGGTGTCGCCGCGGATCGCCGACTGAAGGCGCTCCCGTGTCCAGCCCTCGTTGTGGCGGAGAAGAGTCGTTGCCAGGTCGAGCGGGTGCTCCACGCGGATGCACCCCGAGCTAAAGCTGCGCTCCGCCAGGTTGAAGAGGGAGCGCGACGGCGTGTCGTGGAGGTAGACGCTGTAGCGGTTGGGAAACATGAATTTGATCTGCCCGAGGGCGTTCTGAGGCCCGGGTCGCTGGCGAAGCCGATACGGAAAATTCCACGCCGAGAGGGCGCTCCAATCAATGGTCGACGGGTCGATCCGGGTCGCGTCCGCGCCCCACCCGCGAAACACCTCGAAGCCCAGCTTCGAGACGAGGGAGGGGTCCCGTCGGAAGTCCGGCAGCTTGTCTTTCACTGCAATGCTGTGCGGCACGTACCAGTACGGGTTGAGGACGAGGTAGGAAATCTGGTCCGAAAATACCGGCGTCTGCCGGTAAGCCTGGCCCGTGACCACGCGCATCTGGAGCACATCCGTGCCGTCCTCAACGACGCGGAGATCGAAGCCGGCGATGTTGACCCGGACGTGGAGGGCACCGAGGTCCGCCGGCAGCCAGCGCCAGCGCTCCAGGTTGGTTTTGATCTGCTGAATGCGCTCCTCGACGGGCACGTTGAGCGCGGCCCGGGTGGCGGGGCCCACCACTCCGTCCACAGTGAGGCCGTGGCGCTCCTGGTAGCGTTTCACGGCCTGGTCGAGGGACGTGCCGAATGTAAGAGAATCCTCCGGGGACGGAGCTGCAGATAGGTCCCCAGTGATCCGGAGACGCCGCCGGAGGAGGGGCACTCGCTCGTCCTGTGCTCCCACCTCGAGTGTCGGTCCATCGGGAACCGAGGGCCACCCGCCGTTTGCTTCAATCGTGCGGTAGCGCGCCAGCGCTCGGCGCAGGGCGTCGTACTCGGGCTGAGGCGGCCGCAATTTAGTGACGGCGGTTCGGAGGGAGGTCTCCGTGAGGGCCTGCTCCAGGTGCTGCACGAGGTCGGCCTGCCGTCCATCCGCGGTCCAGGACGGGGTGATCGCGGTCGGATCCACGCGCCCCGCCAGCAGGTGCGATCCGTAGAGCAGGAAGGCATCCGTACACAGCAGTTCGAGGTCGACGAGCCGGCGCGGATCCAGCGGCTCACCTGCCCCCGCCTGCATCCGGAAATGCTGGAGGAGCGAATCGATGGCCGCCAAGTGATAGTCGGCCGGTCGAAGTCCCTCCCGCTCCGCGTCCCGCAAGATGCTGAGCAGACTGTCGACGAGCACAGTCGGCCCTGTCGGTTGCGCCCAGACCGGCTCGAACGCGGCCTGCCGATAGTAGCGAGCGACCTCTTCCCGAGCGAGAATGAGCTCGCTGCCCACCGATGATGCTCCCGGCACCTCGTCCTGGATGGCCTCAATGCGGATGCGAAGGTGCTCCTCCACCTCCGCCGTGGCTGACACGGATTCAGTTCCGAATCCAAGGACGGTTCCCACACAAAGCAGGGTGAGCGGAAGAAGGAGTCCCGAGCCCTGGAAAGGAGAGATGCGAAAAGCCATTGTGGGAGGGGACATGTGCCCAGGGCGTTGGTGGGCGTGTCGGGGGGGCGTTACCACCGGGCCCGGCGCCCTCGGAGATCGATATGTACGAAGGGGCCATGGGCGGAGGTAGCATCATAGGCGGACAGCCCGCCGCGAAACTGGGTGTCCCCGGGCGTGGAGATGCGCCGCACGATGTCGGCGAGGACCCGGGCGTCAGCCATCGTTACGCGCCCGTCGCCGGTCAGGTCGTCCATCCAGCGGTCCCCGTTGGCATCGACGTAAATATCCGCCGCGTCGCCGTAAAGGTGGCGGCTGTACTCCGTCGTGTTGCCGATGGCCCGGTTGTAGTAGGGCGTGCGGTACCCGCTCATGACGTGGAGGGTGGACGCGTCGTGCCCCCTGGCGTTGACGGCGGCGAGCACCTGTTCGAGGTGGCGGAGCAGGCGGGGGCGAACGAGGGCATACTGCGGCGTGTCCTCGGTCTGCTTGCAGAGGAACTGGTCGAGCCGAAAGTGTGGCGACACGAGCGCGTCTTGGTTCTCGGCCGTCACCTTCACGAAGCCCTCCGGCGGCTCGTAGACCGCCCGCCCGTTGCGAGGCTCCATTTCGTAGTGGCCGATGCGGTACCCGTTCAGCCGCTGGCCCTTGTGGTCCCAGGGGGTCAGGACGAAGACCTGAATCCGGACGGTGGCGTTCGTCGTGGTGTTCGTGACGAGGAGAGGGTAGAGGCCCGGTTCCGACGGAGCCGTGAACCGCCACGACGAGCCGGAGAGGCGGTAGGCCAGGGACGCGGGGGCATCGAGTCGGTAGCCACCACTTCGTCCGAGGCTCGGCTCCGCCGTAATGCGGATCGTGGTGTCCGGCATCACGGGAACCGCCATGACGCGGTACGCAATTCTCGTGTTCCCGAACTGGACATCAAACGCTGCCGTTGCGGGATCGAATTCGGTTGAGTCGGGCGGAGCCGCAGGGGCTGTGTGGACCGCCCCGAGCATCAACATAGCCAGTCCCCACAGTCCGAGAATGTGGAGCGCACTGCTACATCGAGAAGTAGTCATGGGGCGAGTGGAGTACAGAGACGAAACTCATACACATTAAAACACAAAGGATTCGTCTCGGATCCGCTCCTTCGGGAATCAGGGGGGCAGCTTGCAAGGCGCCCCAGTGGACAGGCGATCTCCTGCGTTAGCTTTGTTCCTTAAGGCGCAAGCCGTTCGAGAATCCAGTCGTCCTCCTCGTCAGTCCAGCGGTAGCGGAGGCGGTCGTGGAGGCGGTTGGGGCGACCCTGCCAAAACTCGATCTGGGTGGGACGCACCACGTAGCCGCCCCAGTGGCCGGGGCGGGGAATCTCGTCCTGGTCCTCGTACTTGGCCTTGATCTCTTCCAGATTCTGCTCCAGTTCGGTACGACTCGCCACCACGCGACTTTGCGGGGAGGCCCAGGCGCCTAGCTGTGCCCCTCGCGGGCGGCGGTGGAAATATTTGGTAGACTCTTCTTCGGGCATGCGCTCGACCTCCCCCTCGATGCGTACCTGCCGCTCCAGCGGGGCCCACCAGAAGGTGAGTGCCGCGTGCGGAGTTTGGCTGAGCTCGGTGCCCTTTCGGCTGTCATAGTTTGTGTAGAAGTGAAAGCCGCGCTCGTCGAGTCCCTTCAACAGTACAATGCGGGCGGAAGGCGTGCCGTTGGGGGCAGCGGTGGCGAGAGTCATCGCGTTCGGTTCCTCCAGCCCCACGTCCAGGGCCTCGTCGAACCAGTCCCGGAATTGCTCGACCGGGTCGTCGGCCACGTCATTCTGCGTGAGCGTGGTCTCGGCGTATTCCTGGCGAAGGGCGGCGAGGTCGGACATGTGGCGAAACGGATCGTGAAGGGAGTGCAGCAGAGCCGCAACGACCGGCGCGACGCCCTCGTTTCGATTTCCGGTCCCCCTGGAAACTGAAAAATTGCGTGCGCGCTTTACGTCGCTCCTCCAACTTCTTTAGTTTCGGGGTGTTGAGAATGGGAGCGCTTTTTCCCTGGATTGTTGCCCCCTCCGCATGAAACTGCCCTTCTTCCTCGCGAGTCGCTTCGTGGCGGGCGAGACCCTTGAGGAATCTCTTCCCGTCGTCGACGAACTCAACCGAGACGGGCTTCACGTGGCCCTCGACAAGCTCGGCGAGCACGTGCACGACCGCGACGAGGCGCTCGCGGCGCGCGACACCTACATCGACCTCGTTCGCACGCTCGCGGAACGCGACGGCCCCGAGGGGCTGCGCAATCGCATCTCCATCAAGCTCTCGATGATGGGACAACTCATCGATGAGGACTTTTGTGAAGACAACCTGCGGCAGCTCCTGGAGGTGGCCGCCGAGCACGACCTCTTCGTGCGGCTGGACATGGAGGG